>JBOGFI010000077.1:0-5910 GCA_050743365.1 Acidimicrobiia bacterium
CGGCCAGCGCCAGCCCCTGGGCGCGCTGGGCTGGTACTACGCCCTCGCGTCCCGGATCGACACCGCCGTCGCGCTGCGGGCCGTCGAGGGCTGGGGCGGGGACGAGATGGTCGGCTTCGAGCGGGACGGCGCAACGTGCGTGCGGCTCGCGTTCACGGGCGACACCCTGGACGACACCGCGGAGATGGCCGACGCCCTCGACCAGTGGGCGGCTGGGATGCCTCCCGGCGCGGCCGTGATCGACCGCAGCGCCGACCAGGTCGACGTCACCGCCTGCGACCCCGGGCCCACCGCGGCTCCGGCTCCGAACTCCGTCCTCGAGGCCCACGCGACCCTCGTCGCACGGGCCATCCTCTACACGAGCTTCGTCACCGACGGGGCGGCAGAGGAGGACGCGCGGTCCGCCGCGAACGCCCTCGCCCTCGATCCCGCCGTCCGCGGCGTCGTCCTGACGCCGGGCGAGCCCACGAGCGAGCAGCTCGCGTACCTGCAGGAGCAGGTGGCGGCGGCGCTCGCAGCCGGCTCCTGAGCAGCGTCCCGCCTACATCACGGCCGGCTGGCGAAATGCCCGCCTTGCGGAGGCGGCCTTGTGCGCCTACCGACCGGTAGGTAGCCTGGGTCGGGTTTCAGCAGTGAGGCTGCTCGCGGAGGCTCAACTTGTTGCGCACCGAGGAACGCCCTCCCGACGAGCGCCTCAACTGGCGTTCCTCGTCGACCTTCTTCGCCCTCCACCTCCTCCCCCTGGCAGCGTTCTGGACCGGCGTGACCTGGCGCGCCGTGATCCTGTGCGTGGTGCTCTTCTACGGCCGGATGTTCTTCATCGCCGGCGGCTACCACCGCTACTTCGCCCACCGGAGCTACAAGCTGGGACGCGTCGCGCAGTTCGTGATGGCGTTCGGCGGCACGACCGCGGGGCAGAAGGGGCCGCTGTGGTGGGCCGGGCACCATCGCGCGCACCACCGATTCACCGACAACGACCGCGATCCCCATTCGCCGCAGCGCGGCATCTTCTGGAGCCATGTCGGGTGGATCCTGTGCGACAAGTACGGGCCGACCGACAAGGACGCCATCCGCGACTTCGTGCGCTATCCCGAGCTGCGGTTCCTCGACCGCCACGACTGGATCGGGCCGTGGGCGCTCGGTATCGCCTCCTTCCTCGTCGCCGGCTGGAGCGGTCTCGTGGTGGGGTTCTTCCTGTCGACCGTCCTCCTCTGGCACGCGACCTTCAGCGTCAACTCGTGGGCCCACCTGGTCGGCCGCCGCCGCTACGCCACTTCGGACACGAGCCGAAACTCCTGGGGGGTGGCACTGCTCACCACCGGCGAGGGCTGGCACAACAACCACCACCACTACCAGGCATCCGCCCGCCAGGGGTTCTTCTGGTGGGAGATCGACCCCACGTACTACGTCCTCCGGCTCCTGAGCCTCGTCGGCGTCGTGCGCCAGCTACGGACACCGCCGGCGCGGGTGCGCGCCGGGGGGCTTCAGTGATCACCCGCAGCAGTCGAGAACACCTGCGATGCGTGGTACCTCTCTCATCGCGGCGCGGCGCGCCGGCGCTTCGCTCGCAGCGGCGGCGACGGCACTCCTCGCATGGGCTGTCCCCGCCGGCGCCGGCGACCCGATCGCCCAGGCCCGGACGCGCCTCGACCAGGCGAGGGTCGAGGCCCAGGAGGCGGCCCGCCGCTACGACGAGACGGTAGCGGAGCGTCTCCGCACCGAGGCCGAGATCACCGCGGTGGCGGAGGCGATCCCCAAGCTGCGGGCCCGGGAGGCCCAGCTGCGGGCGACCATGGCCGACCGCACCGCCGCCCTCTACCGCAACACCGACGCCGGCACCGCCCTCGAGCTCAACCCGGGCGACGACCCCACCGATCCGGCCCGACGCACCGAGCTCACCGAGGCCGCCACCCAGCACGACACCGAGACCGCTCGCGAGCTGCGGGAGACCACGGACCAGCTCGTGCAGGCCGAGGCGGACCTCCGCGTGCGCAAGGTCCAGCTCGACGAGCTCCTGCGCCGGCTCGAGCAGGAGAAGGCCGACTTCGAGCGGAAGGTGGCCAAGGCGGAACGAGCGCTGTCACGCGCCGAGGCCGTCGGGGCCATGCGGGCCACCGGTCGGACGCCGATCATGGGTCCCCCGGTGCTCAACGCCGAGGAGATCGCGGGATGGTTCCGCTCGAACGGGGGTCGGGGCCGCGTCGCCGGCGTGAGCATCGAAGAGCTGGCGGCCATCTATGTCGAAGAGGGCGTGGCCGCGGGCGTGCGGGGCGACATCGCGTTCGCCCAGTCGATCATCGAGACCGGGTCGTTCGGCGCGATCGGCCCCAACAACTTCGCCGGCCTCGGCGCCTGCGACAGCTGTGACCACATGACGACCTTCCCGACGGCTCGCGACGGTGTGCGGGCGCAGATGCAGCACCTCCGCAACTACGCCGACCGGTCGTCGACGGCCGACGCCCTCGGGAACGCGCCCTCGCCCCACTGGTACGGCGGCGACCCGGGCACCGCGGTCGCCAACTTCAACGGGTTCTTCGCCAAGGGCTGGGCGCGGGACTGGGAGGAGATGGGTGCCGGCAACTGGGCCACCGACCCCGGCTACGCGAAGAAGGTGCTGAGCACCTACGACCGGATGCTGAAGTACGAGGCGGAGTAGCCGATCAGATCGGCTCGTCGGTCCAGTGATCGACGTCCGCTCGTTGCGTCGTGCCTACGCTGCGGCATGCTGTTCGAGCAGCGCTTCTGGCCTGGCATCACCGATGGGTCGATCACCATGACCTTCCGGCGGTGGAAGCGCCGTCAGGTGGTGGCCGGCCATCGGTACCGCGCCGCCAGTGGCATCGTCGAGGTCGACTCGGTCGATGTCGTCGACGTGTCGGCCGTGACCGACGCCAACGCCCGCGCCGCCGGCTATCCCTCGCGTGCGACGCTGCTCGCGGACCTTCGGGGTGCGTCCACGTTGCCGCTGTACCGGGTGCGGTTCCACCGCGTCGTGGATCCCGATCCTCGCGACGCGCTAGCGCAGGACCGCGACCTCGCCGACGCCCAGGCCGCCGAGCTCGACCGCCGACTCGAGCGGCTCGATCGTGCGAGCCCGCACGGACCCTGGACCGCGGCGACGCTCGTCCTGATCACCGAACGTCCCGGTGTGCGCGCCGCCGATCTCGCCGCCCGGCTCGACCGGGAGCGGGACACGTTCAAGCAGAATGTCCGCAAGCTCAAGGAGCTCGGCCTCACGATCAGCCTCGAGGTCGGCTACCGGCTCTCACCGAGAGGCGAGGCCTACCTCCGGCGTAGAGGGTCGTAGCCCCTCCCGCCCACCTCGATGCGTCTCTGGACCACCGCAGGGGTAGTCCATGGACGCATCTCACTCCGCTAGCTTGTCCCCGTCGTTAGGCCGATACGCCTTGCCGCGCACGTCGAAGGCCGCCGCCCCACGATCGGTGAGCACGTCCTCCTCGGACCTTGACGGCCCGCAGGTGGGTGGGCACTCGCCCGCAGGCGTCGCGAAGACGGGGCCGGCCGGGGCGAAGAGCCCGGGATTGAGAACGTACGGTCGCTCGAGGCCGAGCGGTTCGACGTCTAGCGCGACCTTCCACGAGCCGTTCTCACCCACCCCGCCCTCGTCGGAGACGAACCGCCCGCTCTGCGTCTCCGCTACGACGTATACAGCCATCTGGCCCGGCAGGTAGGAGATGGACTCGTCGCTGTCTTCGGCCATCGGGACGTAGACACGCCCTCGCGCCAACCCGACCCGACCGACCACGTCGAGATGGCCGGGTGACCCAAGGCGCACCTCTTCGACGGTCACCGTCGACGTCGACGGCGGCTGAGCGACGGGCTCGGGCGTGGAGCCGCCTCCCCCGCTATCGCCGGAATCGAGGAGGACGGTGAAGAGCAGCGTGAGGATAGCTGCCACACCACCGAGCGCGGTCCCGAGCGCGGCGAGCCACTGAGTCCGGTGGCCGGCCGACGACCGTCGCGCCCGAGCGCCGACGCCACGCGCACGGCCCATGACTGCGCTGACCTCCTCGAAGGCCCAACGGGAAGGGGATTATCACACGCCCGCGTCACCGCCCCGGGTTGGCGACTACGGGAGTGATCACTCCTAGAATGGGGTCGTGGCGGCGACGAAGCTGCGAGTCGAGGACCTGGCCCGCCGGGCAGGCGTGTCCGTCGACACCATCCGCTTCTACCAAAAGCGCCGGCTGCTGCCTCAGCCGGAGCGATCCGGGCGAGTCGCCTGGTACGGCGCCGAGCACCTCGAGCGGCTGGCCCGCATCAAGGAGCTCCAGCGCCGGGGCCTTTCGCTCCTGCTGATCCGGCGGCTGCTGGCGGGCGAGCTCGACGTCACCGACGAGTCGCTCGCGGCCGCGGTCGCCGACGCCCGCGACCGTCCCACCGAGGAGCCCTTGACGGTCGAGCAGCTGGCCGAGCGCTCGGGGGTCCCACCGCCCCTGATCGACGCGGTCGTGCGGGAGGGCCTGCTCGTCCCCCGCCGCGAGGAGGGCGACGCCCACTTCACCAGCGCCGACGTGATCGTCGTCGCCGCCGGCCTCCGCCTCCTCGAGGCCGGGCTGCCGATGGCCGAGCTGCTGGCGCTCGCCCGCCGTCATCACCAGGGGATGCGCGACACCGCGGAGGCGGCGGTCGCGATGTTCGACACCCACGTGCGCCAACCGCTCCAGGCCGCCACCGACCTGACCACCGACGAGAAGGCCGAGCGCCTCGTGGACGCATTCCGCGTGCTCCTGCCGGCCGTGACCACCCTGGTCGCCCACCACTTCACCCGCGTGCTGCTCGGGGTGGCCCAGGAGCACCTCGAGGCGGTGGGAGAGGCAGCCGAGATCGCGGCGGCGCAGGCCGAAGCGGCACGGCGGCTCGGGACCGGCTCCGCATGACCGCGCCGACACTCCCGCAGGGGGCCGACAAGCGGGACGCGGTCGAGGCGATGTTCGACCGCATCGCGCCGCGCTACGCCGTACTGAACCGAGTCATCTCCTTCGGCCTCGACCAGCCGTGGCGCCGGACCGCGACGCGGGCGCTGCGCCTACCCCCGGGCTCGACCGTCCTCGACGTCGCCTGCGGGACGGGCGAGATGTGCGAACGGCTCACCGCCGAACGCTACGACGCGCTCGGGCTCGATCTCTCGGCCGGCATGCTCGCCCGAGCCTGCACGGGCGCGCCACTGGTCCGGGCGGACGCGCTTCGCCTCCCGGTCGCCGACGGCGGCGTCGACGGCGTGACGACCGCCTTCGCGCTGCGCAACGTCGTTGCGCTCCCCGACCTGTTCGCCGAGTGCGCCCGGGTCCTGCGCCGGGGCGGGCGTCTCGTCGCGCTCGACACCTCCCGGCCCACGAACCCGGTGGTGCAGCTGGGCCACCGCCTGTGGACGGATCGCGTGGTGCCATTCCTCGCCGCCCGCCTGGGCTCGGACCCCGAGGCGTACCGCTACCTCCCCCGCTCGAGCGCGTACCTCCCGCCGGCGGGCGAGCTCGTGGGCCTCGTCCGCGCCGCGGGGTTCGGCGACGTGCAGCGCCGTGCGCTCACCGGTGGCGTCGTGCAGCTCCTGACCGGGACCCGCCGGTGACCAGCCCGCGCGCCGCCACCGCAGCAGCGCTGCTTGCCACGACCACGCGCATCGACGCTCCCGCCGACCTGCTCGACGGGCTCGGCCCCGACGGCTTCGCGTGGGTGCACGACGGCGCCGGCTTCGTCACCGCGGGGGTGGCCGCCCGCGTGGCGCCGCGCGACGCCGGTGATCTCCTGTCGAACGCAGTGGTCGACGACCCGGTGGGGCGCCCAGGGACGGGCGTCGTCGCGGTGGGCGGGCTGCCGTTCGCCGACCCCGCGAGCGGCGCGCTCGTCGTGCCGGCCCGCGTCACCGGCGTCGCCGCCGACGGGACGGCC
>JBOGFI010000078.1:0-13213 GCA_050743365.1 Acidimicrobiia bacterium
GGCGAGCACGGAGTCGCGCAAGGCCGGCGGCGGCGCGAGCGCCTCGGTGGCGCCGATCCAGGCGGCGGCGTTACGCAGGCGGGCGACCTCGTCGGCGACGGCCGGCTCCTGGGCCATGGCCCGCTCGACCACGTCGACCTCGTCGGGTTCGCAGGCGTCGAGCGCGAACGCCCCCAGCAGCTCGTCGATCCCTTCCGGCTGCCTCACGCCGATCTCCCCACTCCCTCGGCTTGCAGGACGTCCGCGACCCGGCGTAGCCCCAGGCGCAGGCGCGACTTCGCGGTGCCTTCGGGGATCCCGAGCACCTCGGCGACCTGGCAGTAGGTCTTGCCCCCGAAGTATGCGAGGTAGATCGCCCGCCGCTGGTCCTCGGGCAGCGTCTCGAGCGCGGCCCGCACCTGTTCGGCGGTCACCAGCGCCGTGGCCATCTCCTCGACGTCGGGGGTGGTCGTCGCTCGGCTTGCTTCCCGCAGGGCGCGGCGGCGCCGAGCCTCCTCGCGGCGGACGTGGTCGACCGCGCGGCGGTGCGCCAGCGTCCCCAGCCACGTGCGCAGCGAGCCCCGGACGGGGTCGAAGGCGCCCGGGCGCTCCCATACGCTCACGAACACGTCCTGGCTCACGTCCTCGGCCGCGCGGGCGTCGCCGATCACCCGCAGCGCAAGTCCGTACACGAACGACGAGAACTGGTCGTACACCTCGACCAGCGCGCCCTCGTCACCGGCGACGAGTCGGTCTCGGATCTCGCGCTCCCATGGCGACGGCCGGACATCGCGGACCGCCCCGTCGCGCACGACCCTGCCTCCCACGTCGACTGTTCGCAGCGGCCAATCCTTCCGGATCACCGGCCTCGGGGCCAGCCCGCGGTGATCCGGCGGGCCACGGGCGGCGAAATACGGGCGGCGAACGAGCGAAGCGAGTGAGCTCGCCGGAGCGGCGAGCGGCCCGCAGGGCGGCGGCCGGGTATCCCGGCCGCCGAGGCAAGCCGACCAATGAAGTAGACAGGTACCCTGCCCGCCGAGCGAGCGCGACAAAGGGAGTGAGATGCCCGATCGCTACGACCTCGTGATCGTCGGGATGGGCTCGGGCGGGATGGTGGCAGCGGAGTTTGCCGCCACCCTCGACCTGAGGGTTGCCGTGGCCGAGCGCGGCCGGGTCGGGGGCGACTGCCTGTGGACCGGTTGCGTGCCGAGCAAGGCGCTGTTGGCGTCGGGCAAGGTGGCCCACCACATGCGCACCGCCGACGAGTACGGCATCGAGCCGGTCGAGCCCCGGATCGACCGGGGCACGGTCTGGAAGCGCATCCGCTCGGTCCAGCAGGAGATCGCGGGCACCGACGACAACCCCGAGCGCTTCGAGAAGATGGGGATCGAGATCGTCTACGGGTCGGCCCGCCTCACCGGTCGCAACACGGTGCAGGTCGGCGACCGCGAGCTGCAGACCCGCTATGTGCTGCTCTGCTGCGGGAGCCGACCGGCGATCCCGCCCATTCCCGGCCTCGAGGAGGCCGGCTTCGTGACGAGCGAGAGCCTCTTCGAGCTCGAGGACCCGCCCGCCAGCTTCGTGAACATCGGCGGCGGGCCCATCGCGGTCGAGATGGTGCAGGGGTTTACCCGGCTCGGCATCCCCGTCACCCTCCTCCAGAAGGGCCCCCGCATCCTGCCCAGGGACGACCCTGCGCTCGTCGACAAGCTGGTCGACAAGCTCCGCGCCGAGGGCGTCGACCTCCGCTTCGATGTCGAGACCGAGAGAGTCACGGTCGAGAACGGCAAGAAGGTCGTGCACGGCACCCAGGACGGCACCGCAATGACGTGGGCGGCCGCCGAGCTGCTCGTCGCGGTGGGACGGGTGCCCAACATGGACAACCTGGGGCTCGAGGAGCTCGGGATCAAGACCGAGCGCAAGGGCATCGTGGTCGACAACCGGGGCCGCACCAACGTCGACACGGTGTACGTCTCGGGTGACCTCGCGGGTCGCTTCCTGTTCACGCACTCGGCCGCCTACGAGGGCGTGCGGGCAGTGCGTGACATGTTCTTCCCCGGGAAGGGCAAGGTCACCGCGAGCGTGCCGTGGTGCACGTTCACCGACCCCGAGCTCGCGCACGCCGGCCTCACCGAGGCCGAGGCACGCGAGAAGCACGGCGACGACATCGAGGTGTGGCAGCAGGATCTGGTCCACAACGACCGGGCGCGGGCCGACGGCGCTCCCGAGGGTGCGATCATGATCATCACCGACAAGAAGAAGATCGTCGGGGCGCACATCCTGGCGCCGGCCGCGGGCGAGATGATCCACGAGTTCGCGCTGGCGATCGAGGAGAGCGTCAAGCTCAACGAGCTGGCGCAGTTCATGCACGTCTACCCGACGGTGTCGACGTCGATCGGGCAGCTCGCCGGCGAGGCCGCCTTCGAGAAGGCCGAGAAGCTGCGCTGGCTCGTCCGCCGGGGCCGGTAGGCGGCGGTGGCTGTCCGGCCGCTCGACAACCGGCGCTGGGGCTTCGAGTCCAACTGCTTCGTGTGCGAGCAGCGCAACGAGCGCGGCATGCAGCTGCCGTTCTTCCACGACGACGACGCCGAGCTCGTGTTCGCCGAGTACACGCTGGGCGAGGAGTTCTCCGGCGCTCCGACCTACGTGCACGGAGGGGTCACGCTGGCGGTGCTCGACGAGGCGATGGCCTGGGCCGCGATCGCGGTGGGCGGGAAGTTCGCGGTGACGCAGGAGATCAGCGCGACCTTCGGGTATCCCGTCCGCGTCGGCCGGCGCTACCGGGTGGAGGCGCGCCTCATCTCGCAGACGGGCGAGCACTTCGAGGCCGAGTCCGCGGTGCTCGACGCGAAGAGCCGACCGTGCGTGCAGGCCCGGTGCTCCCTCGTGGTCCTGTGGGCCGCCAAGGCGGTCGATGCGCTGGGAACCGAGGCGACTGGAGACGACGCGCGCTACGTGCGCTGACGTCCTACCGGTCGATCCCGAAGAAGCACGCGCCCACCGTTCCGGGACCGGTGTGGGCGCCGACCGAGGGGCCGATCTCGTAGCGGACGAGCTCGGCAACCTCGGGCACCTCTCGTAACCGGTCCTCGTAGGCCCGGGCGAGCTCCGGGGCCACTGCGTCGCCCACGCCGACGCGTTGCGGTCGCCCGGCGGCCGTCGCGCGGACGTAGTCGGTCATCGCCTCGACGGCGGCGTCGGCGTCGTGCACCTGCGCCACCGGTTTCATCTGCCCGCCGGCGAGGGCGAGCACGGGGAGGCCTCCCCCTTCGACGGCGTCCTCGGCGAGACGCCCACCCCGCCGGGCGAGATCGAGCGCGCCGACGATGAACACGTTCCCGACCTCGTCGGCCACGTTCCGCGCCTCGTCGGCGGCCCGGACCAGATCTGCGCCCGCCGCAAGCACCTCACCGGCGGCCCACACGCAGCACGCCACCGCGAACGACGCCGTGCCGGTGTCGACGACCTCGACCGGGACGGGGCTCGCACCCACCGCCAGCTTCACCGCGTTCACGGTCGCCGACGTGTTCGAGCCGATGTGGACCGAGAGGATCTCGGTCGCGCCGGCGGCAGCCGCCGCCTCGTACACGCCGATGACGTCGCCGGGTGATGGCGCCGCCGTCGACACCTCGGCCCCGGCGGCGAGACGCGCGTAGAACTCGGCGGAGGGGAGGTTCACGCCCTCCTGGTAGGGCTCGCCGTCCACGACCACGGTGAGCGGCACGACCCGAACGTCGTAGCGGTCTCGCAGCTCGGGCGGCAGCTGCGCGTTCGAGTCGGTGACGAGGGCGATCGTCATGCCCGTGCCGCGACGCGGAACTTCCAAACGATCATGGCCGACCCGACCGTCGCGAACGCGACGAGGCCCCACGCAGGATCCGGGCCCCAGAGGTTGGGCAGGTCGGCGAGCCACCATACGAGCGCGGAGCCGACCCAGATCAGGCAGGCCGCCTGCGTCGTGATGTCGGCGCGCCGTGACCGCAGCGCGCTGGCGCCGGCGACCGCGAGGTCGATGGGGAAGTACGCGGGGAAGACTGCGAGGCAGGCGCCAGCCGACGTGGCCACGCCCTTGCCTCCCCGGAAGCGGCTCCACACCGGGAAGATGTGCCCGCCGATGGCGGCGGTGGCCGCCATGTACGCGCCGCCGTCGCCGCCGATCGCCCACCCCGCGAGGCCGGCGGCGGTGCCCTTGGCCAGGTCGAGAGCGAGCACCGCCAGGCCCCAGGTCGCTCCGAGCACCTTGATGGCGTTGGCGGCGCCGGGGTTGCCGGTGCCTGCGGTGCGGATGTCGACGCGGCCACGGGTGGCGAGACGGGTCACGACGGCGGCCGACGGGACCGTGCCGAGCAGGTACCCGATCGCGGCGCCGGCGAGGACCTGCCCCAGGTCAGCCATCGCCAGAGACTACGCAGCCGACCGACCGGCGGGGCGAGCCGCGTGACGGCTCGGCCAGGTCAGCGGTGACCGGCCACGGACCCGATGTGACCGGCGCCCACGGGAACTGGTCGCGCTTCGACCATGCGGGCCGCGACCACGGCGCCCGACACCGCGGTCAAGACGGACACGCAGAGGATGGCGGCGTCGGCGTCGACAAGGTCGGTCACGGCGCCGACGAGCAGGCCGCCGACCGCGTAGCCCAGGTCGCGCCAGAGCCGGTACACGCCCACTGCCGATGCCCGCCGGCTCGGGTGCGCGTGATCGCTGACCGCAGCGATCAGCGTGGGGTACACGAGCGCGGTGCCGAGGCCCATCGCCAGCGACGCCATCGCCCAACCACCGAACGTCGATACGGCCACGAACCCGGCGATGGCGGCCGCCTGGACCCACAGCCCCACGACGATCAGCGGCTTGCGCCCGACGCGGTCGGACCACGCTCCCGTGGCCAGCTGCCCGATGCCCCACGACGCCGGATACAGCGCGGCCACGACACCGATGCGCCCCACCGACAGGCCCTGACCGGCGAGGAAGAGCGGGAGCAGGCCCCAGGCCATGGCGTCGTTGAGGTTGTTGACCAGCCCCGCCTGCGAGGCAGCCGACAGCGACGGGTCTCGCAGGCTGGTGTCGGTCACGATCGTTCGGAACGACGGGGCCGGGGTCGGGTCGTCCCGCTGGCGGGCCTCCTCGTCGGCGTACCCGCGGGTCTCCCGTACGAGGCCGACCGACAGGACGAGGCCGATGACGGCGATGCCGAGCCCGAGCACGAACGGCGCCGGCCGGGGGCCGTGGGCAGCGGCCAGCACGCCGGTGACGGCGGCCGCGATCGCGACCGCCCCGTAACCCGCTGCCTCGTTGAGCCCGAGCGCGAGGCCACGCCGGCGGGGCCCGGCGAGGTCGATCTTCATGATCACGGTGGTGGACCACGCCAGTCCCTGGTTGAGACCCAACAGGGCGTTGGCCGCCACGACCCAGCCCCAGCTGGGCGCCCAGATGATGATGGGCGTGACGGGGAGCGCCGCGACCCACCCCGCCACCAGCACTCGTTTGCGCCCGACCCGGTCGGACAGATGGCCGGCGAGCAGGTTGGCGCCCGCCTTGGTGAGCCCGAAGGCGACGAGGAACGACAGCGCGGCCGACGTCGAGGTGATGCCGAAGTCGTCTTCGGCGAGCAGCGGCAGCACGGTCCGCTCGATGCCGACCATGGCGCCGACAAAGGCGTTGACCGCGACGAGGAGCGAGAACTGACGCCAGTTGGCGGCCAGCCCGAGCTGGGGACGAGCGGCCGCTCCGGTCACCTGTCGAAGGGGAGCCCGGCGGCCTCCCACGCCCCGGTGCCGCCGGCGAGGTTCGCGACCGCGATGCCACGTCGCTCGAGCAGGCTGGCGGCGGTGGCAGAACGCTCGCCGTGGCCGCAGAACGTGATCACGGCGGGCGCTTCGGGAGTCCGTCCGGCGACGATCTCACCCAGCTCGACGTGGAGGGCGTCGCGGATCCGGAGGGAGGCGAGCTCCGAGCGCTGACGTACGTCGAGGAGCATCGCTTCGCCGGTGAGGGCGCGCCGGTGCGCCTCTGGCGGGTCGACCTCCTCGACGGCGTCGACGGGCAGTTCGGCGGCTCGCCACGCCTCGATCCCGCCGTCGAGCCAGCCGACGACCGCGTCGTAGCCGATGCGACGGGCGAGGTCGAGGGCGTCGGCGCGTCGTTGCTCGTCGACCAGGAGCACGACCGGTGCCCCGAACGGGACCGCCCAGCCGAGCCACGACGCGAACGCGGGCCGCAGCTCGATCGAGATCGCGCCGCGGGGATGGCCGGCCGCCCAGTCGCGGACCGAGCGGGCATCGACCAACCAGGCGCCCTCGCGAACGAGGTTGGCCACCTCTCCCGGCGCGAGCGTGGCCGGCTCGGGGAGATCGCGTCGCAGGGCGGGCCCGCGCCGGTTCAGACCCGGGAGGTGCCGGTAGTACGTGGGAAAGGTGCCGAAGCCGGCCACCAACGCCCGCACGAACGCGTCCTCGTCGTCCAGCTGGAGCAGCGGGTTCGTCCGGCGCTCGCTGCCGATGGTCGGATCGGTCACAGAGGTCGAGGCCGCCAGGCAGAACGAGCCCGCCCCGTGCGTGGGGTGCAGCGCGGTGGTGTCGGGCAGCGCCGCGAGGCGGCGGAGGCTGCGGAACTGCGCCCGGGCCAGCTCCTCGGTGCGGTCTTCGCCGAGCAGGTCGGTGCGGGCGGCGCCGCCGACGATGAGCGATCCCCCGCTGAACACCGCCACCGGCTGGTCGCCGGCCAGCAAGGTGTAGGCGAGGTGCTCGGGCGTGTGCCCGGGGGTCGCGATCGCCTCGAGCATGACATCGCCCCATTCGATGCGCTCCCCGTCGACGACGCGCCGGTGCGGGTAGCGCGGCTCGGCCTCGCGAGGCACAACGACCTCCGCACCGGTGGCCGCGGCCAGCTCGGGACTCCCGCTCACGTAGTCGGCGTGGACGTGGGTGTCGATCGTGGCGACGATCCGGACGCCGATGCGATCGGCGAGCGAGAGGTGGGCGTCGACGTCGCGCGGGGGGTCGACGACGACGGCGACGCCGTTCGACTCGACCAGATGCGAGGTGTTCGAGAGCGCCTCGTCCGGGAGCCGGTGCACCTTGGCTGTGGGCATGCTCAACCGGCGCGGGCCAGGGCCGCCTCCAACGCCGCGATCGACGCCGGGACCTCGCTTCGGCGCAGCTGGCGATGGCGGACCGGCCCCAGCAGCACCTTGCGCCAGAACGTGGCCGGGTGGAGGTCCCACTGGACGGTCACGTCCGAGCCGGTGCCGTTCCCCTCCACCTGCCAGCGCCACAACGCGTACGACGGGTTGCCGTCGTCGGTACCCGACCGGTACGTGAACACCCGCCGCTCGTGGTCGAGCTCCTCGAGCCGCGAGCGGCTGCGCCAGCTCTGTCCCATGGCCCGGAACTCGACCACCCACTCGGCGCCGGCCGCCAACTCCCCGGACGGCCGCTCGACGACCTCGGTCATGTTGGCGTTCCACTCCGGCAGCCGGTCGATGTCGGAGATCAGGTCGAACACCGCCGCCGCCGGCGCCTCGACCGTTGCCTCGACACTGCTCTTCATCTCGTGCCCCCTCGTCACTCGCTCGTCACTCGGGCTTGCGGGCGAGAAACGAGTACCCGAACACCTCGAAGGCGCGCGCCTTCTCCTCGCCCTCGGCGCCGCCGAACGTGTCCACCGGCTCGCCGATCCGGACACCCAGGAAGCCGACCTCCTCGAGCATCTGCTGCCAGCCTGCGCACGGCAGGCCACCGGCGATTCAGCCCGTCCACAGGTCGATGTCGCGCAGCGCCTCCGGGGGCACGGGTCGCCCGTTGGCGATGTCAGCGAACTGGAGATGCCCACCGGGCCGCAAGACGCGCCGGATCTCGTCGAATGCAGATCGCTTGTCGGCACACAGGTTGATGACGCCGTTGGAGATCACCGCGTCCGCCCAGCCGTCGTCGATGGGCATCGACTCGAGCAGTCCCTCCCGGAACTCGACGTTGTCCAGGGCGAGCGCATCCGCGGTCTCCCGCGCCTTGTCCAGCATCTCCGGTGTCATGTCGATCCCGACCACCTGCCCGGCCGGACCGACGTGGGACGCGGCGACGAACGAGTCGAAGCCCGCGCCCGACCCGGCATCGACCACGCGCTCACCCGGCTCGAGCCGCCGTAGCTCGAACGGGTTTCCCACACCGGCGAAGGACTCGACGGCGCGGTCCGGCAGGGCATCGACGACGGCAGCGTCGTAGCCGAGCCGCGCGGCCGCGACTCGACCAGTATGGAAGTGGTAGTTCGCATTGGGAGCGACCGCGACCTCTCGGTACTTCTCCTTGACCTCGGCCCGGAGCCTCTCCGAGTCGACGGGCACTGCACTCTGCGTCATGGGTGAGCCCCCTCTCCGTGCCCCACTGCGACCGAGAGGCCGGCGCGCTTCCACTCGGGAAAGCCGTCCTCGAGCCGATGCGCGTCGAAGCCGCGCTTGCGGAGGACGCGCACCGCTTCGTCCGCGTACACGCAGTAAGGGCCGCGGCAGTAGGCGACGATCGTGGCGTCGCCGGGCAGCGAGTCGAGGCGGCGGCGCAGCTCACGCACCGGGATGGATCGCGCGCCGGTGACGTGGCCCGACTCGAACTCAGAAGTCGGCCGCACATCGACGACCGTCACGTCGCCACGCCGGAGTCGTCGCGCGAGCTCGTCGCGGCTCACCGGCTCGAGCCCGTTACGCTCACCGAGGTAGGCGTCGGCGAGGCGGGCCACCTCGGCCACGTGCTCCCCCGCTGCGGCGCGCACCGCCTCCCAGAGGCCGAAAACTCGTTCACCCGCCAGTGTGTAGATCACGCGCGTGCCGTCCCGGCGGGTGCTCAGCAGACCGGCCCGGGCCAGGATGCGCAGGTGGTGTGACGTGTTGGCGACGCTCTGCCCGATCTCGGCGGCGATCTCCTCGACCGACCGCTCGCCCTGGGCGAGCAGGTCGACGATCTCGGCCCGCCGCCCGCTCGAGAGCGCCTTCGTCACCGAGGCCAACGCCTCGAAGAGCGCGTCCTTGGCGGCGCGGTTACCCATGGCTCGGGACGGTACGGGAGCTTCGGGCCTTTGTCAAGAGTTCAAATGAATACTTGACAGTGGGGTCGCGATGCCGTCATCATCGTCAGCAACGGGTTGAACGGAGTCGCCGCTCCTGCAATCGTGGGCCTCGCCCGCCAAATCCAAACTCGATGGTCTCGCCGCCTCTGGAGGTCGCACCATGGCCAAGTACCTCCTGATCGAGTCGAGGGACCCCTTCGACTCGGCTGACGTGCAGAATCTCTACGAGCTCGCCGACGGCCTCGCCGGGCACGCCGACGAGCTGACCGTGTACCTCGTCCAGAACGGGGTGCTCCCGACCCGGCGGAGCTCGACCGCAGCCCCACAGCTGGCGGCGCTGGCGCGGAAGGCGAACGTCCTGGCCGACGACTTCTCGCTGCGCGAACGGGGCATCCCCGAGGCCGACCTGGCCGCGGGCGTACAGGCGGCGGGGATCGACGACCTCGTCGAGCTCGTCGCCGAGAACGGCCGCAAGGTCCTGTGGCACTAGGAGGGTGACGATGGCGAAGACGATCACGATCGCGTTGATGGACCCGCCGTACGAGACCGAGACCACGACCACCGCCTTTCGCGTCATCGACGCCGCACTGCGGAAGGGCCACAAGATCAACGTGTTCGCCTACGAGGGAGCCGTGAACCTGACCATGGCAGAGCAGGCGCCGCACCCCGACCCGGTGAAGGGGACCTCGGTCGAGGAACAGGACCACCCGACGACCAAGGACTGGGTGGCGGCGCTGTTCAAGGCGGCGGGTGATCGCCTCGAGTGGGTGAACTGCGGGCTGTGCGTCGACGAGCGCGGCGCCGGCAACTGGATCGAGGGGCCGCGTCGCGGCAGCCCCAAGGACTTCGTCGACTGGGTGGAGGCGTCGGATCAGACGCTGGTGATCCCCACGAAGTAGGGATGAGCCGAAGGGAGAGGTCGCGATGGGCAAGAAGGTGCTCGGCATCGTCGAGACCGGTTACCGGGCCACCGTCGAGGAGCAGGACGACACGATCCTGTGGCTGAGCAGCATGTTCAAGGGGGCGGGCCTCGACCTCACCGTTCTCCTGCGCGCCAACGCCGTGAACTACGCCGTACGGGGTCAGGACGCCTCGGGCCTGCGGTTCGGCGACCTCGAGGTGACCAACCCACCCAGGCTCGACGACGACGTCGAGGCGCTGCTCGAGAAGGGGGTTGCGGTCTACTACCTCGCCGAGGACGTCGGCGAGCGTGGGATCTCCGAGGGCGACCTGGTCGACGGTGTGAAGCCTGTCGCCCAGCGCGATCTGCCCGGCCTGCTCGACCAGTTCGACCAGGTCTGGCACTGGTGACGACCGCCGGGCCGCTCTACGGGCGACGCGCCCGGGCGAGCCACACCGCGCTCCCGAGCTCGACTCCGCGAGGCGTGACGTAGGGGCCGAGCGCCTCGCGTACCGCGTCCAGGGCGCCCGCCGCCGCCGCGGGGTCGGCGTCGGCGAGGAGTGCCTGCCCGATGCCGCTCTCCCGCATGAACGTGACCGCTTCGTCGAGGGTCCCGCCCCCGCCGATCACGAGCGCCGAGTCGACCGCTTCGAGCTGGACGTCCTCGAACCCCGCTCCGGCCAGGATCCCGGCCACCCGGTCCCGGTCGGCGAACGCGAACATCCCCGGAGCTCCGGGAGGCCCGAGGTCCGGAAGCGGTACGTGCGCGGCCGCGGCCATGCCGGGGACGAGCATCCACTCGTTGTCATCGAGCTCCCGCCAGCACACGAAGGCGCACCGCGCGCCGGGCCGAAGCGCACGGGCCACGTTGGCGAAGGCAACACCTGGGTCCTCGAAGAACATCGCGCCGAACCGGCTGAGCGCGGCGTCGAAGGCGCCATCCGGGAGCGGGTGAACCTGAACGTCGCCCTGCTCGAATCGCGCATTGCCGACACCCTGCTCCCGGGCGCGTTCTCGGGCCCGAGCCAGCATCGGGTGGGAGAGATCCACTCCCAGGGCCGTGCCCGCGGACGCGGCCCGGGCCGCACCCAGGGTCGTGTCGCCGCACCCACAACCGATATCGAGGACGTCGTCGCCGCGGTCGAGGGCCGCGGCCTCGAGCACGAGCGCACCAAAGGGCGCCAGCATGGCGCCGTACCGCTCCTCCTGGTCGACCCAGTGGAACGCCTCGTCGGCATTCCAGTGCTCGGCCTGCTCGGCGTTCCCCGGCGCGACTCGGAGGTGCCCTTCCGCCTGCCCCGCCACGGCTGCTCCTAGCCCCCGGAGACGTCCCGGGGACGGGCCTTGCCCGCGCCGATCCACGGCATCATCGACCGCAGCCGCTCCCCCACCTCCTCGATGGGGTGCTCGGCGGTCTCGCGCCGCAGCGCGTTGAAGACCGGGCGGCCGGCCGTGTTCTCGAGGATCCACTCCTTCGCGAAACGGCCGGTCTGGATCTCGTCGAGGATCCTCTTCATCTCGGTCCGGGTCTCGTCGGTGATGATGCGCGGTCCGCGGGTCATGTCGCCGTACTCGGCGGTGTCGGAGATCGAGTAGCGCATGTTGGCGATCCCGCCCTCGTAGATGAGGTCGACGATCAGCTTCACCTCGTGCAGCGTCTCGAAGTACGCCGACTCGGGCTGGTAGCCGGCGGCGACGAGCGTCTCGTAGCTCGCCTTGATGAGCTCGACCAGCCCGCCGCACAGGACCACCTGCTCGCCGAACAAGTCGGTCTCGGTCTCCTCCTCGAACGTGGTGTCGAGCACCCCGGCTCGGGTCGCGCCGAGCGCCCTGGCATACGCGAGCGCCGTCTCCCTGGCCTTGCCGGTCTCGTCGGCGCCCACCGCCACCAGCGACGGCACCCCCCCGCCCTCCTCGAACGTGCGCCGCAGCAGGTGGCCCGGCCCCTTCGGGGCGATCATCCACACGTCGACGCCCTTGGGCGGACGGATTTGGCCGAAGTGGATGTTGAACCCGTGCGCGAAGGCGAGCGAGTCGCGATCCTCGAGGTTGGGCTCGATGTCCTGCTTGTAGACGCGGGCCTGCTCGGTGTCGGGAAGGAGCACCATGATCACGTCGGCCTCCTTGCACGCCTCCGCGATCGTCAGCACCCGCAGCCCCGCGCCCTCGGCCTTGGCCCACGACGACGAGCCTTTGCGCAGGCCGACCCGCACGTCGACGCCGGAGTCTTTCAGGTTGAGGGCGTGGGCGTGGCCCTGCGACCCGTAGCCGAGGATCGCCACCTTCCGCCCCGCGATGAGGGCGAGATCGGCGTCGGCGTCGTAGTAGATCGTGGCCGGCATCGGCGACTCCCCTCTCTTGCGCGGGATTGACTCTACGCGCCGCGGTCCTTCACCGCCCTGAGCTTGGCGGGTCGGCGGGGCAGCTTGGGCAGCGCGATGCGGCCGGTGCGCTGGAGCTCGGCGATGGCGTACGGCCGAACGAGGTCGGTGAAGGCGTCGAGCTTGTCGGGCGTGCCCGCAACCAGGAGCGTGATCGCCTCGTAGCCGACGTCGAGGATCTTCGCCTCGAAGATCGACGCCAGCTCCGTGATCTGCGAGCGCAGCTCCGCCGTTGCCTTCACGGTCACGAGCATCAGCTCGCGCTCCACGGCATCGTCGCCGGCCAGCTCGGTGATCTTGATCACCGGGATCAGCTTGTTGAGCTGCTTCGTGACCTGCTCGAGCGGCGCCGACTCGGCGTCGACCACAATCGTCATGCGGCTGAACCGCTCGTCCTCGGTCGGGCTGACCGCCAGCGAGAAGATGTTGTAGCCGCGCCGCGAGAACAGCCCGGCGACGCGCGAGAGCACGCCGAACTTGTTCTCGACCAACACGCTCAGGATGTGGTGCTGCGCGCCGTTGGCCACGATCACCGCCCTCCCGGCTTGTCGAACTCGGGGCCGAGGATGATGTCGTCGTTCGACCCGCCCGCCGGCACCATCGGGTACACCTTCTCCCGGTAGTCGACCCGGAAGTCGACCACCACCGGCCGATCGTCGATCTCGTTGGCCTTCTCGATCGTGGGCACGACGTCGGACGGGTCGTCGACGCGGAAGCCGACGCACCCCATCGCCTCGGCCCATTTGGTGTAGTCGGGCAGGTCGGGCGAGAGGTACACCTCGCTGTAGCGCTCCTTGTAGAACAGCTCCTGCCACTGGCGGACCATGCCCAGGTAGGCGTTGTTGAGGATGGCGACCTTGATGGGGATCCGCTCGGCGGTGGCGGTGACCAGTTCCTGGGC
>JBOGFI010000079.1:0-6093 GCA_050743365.1 Acidimicrobiia bacterium
TGAGGATCAGGACTCTCGCGTGGGGGGCGGTACGTGTCAGCTCGCGGGTCGCTTCGATTCCATCGAGGTCGGGCATGCGGACGTCCATGAGCACAACGTCGGGGCTGAGTCGGCGGGCTCGCTCGACAGCCTCCCGTCCCGTCGACGCTTCGCCGACGATCTCGATGGCGGGCTCGCTCGAGAGGAGTTCGACGAGACCGGCGCGCATGAGGTCGTCGTCGTCGGCGATCAGTACCCGGGTCATGCGCTCGAGCCTGCGTAGGGGAGGCGGGCGCGGACACGAAACGAGCCGTTGGCGCGTTCGGCTTTGAGGCTGCCGCGGAGCAGGGTCGCGCGCTCGCGCATGCCGATCAGCCCGTGTCCGCCGTTGGATCTCGGGGCGCTCTCGCCGGGGGCGGCGTTGCTGATCGTGAGCTGGAGTGCCACCTCGCCGAACGCAAGCTCGACTCGAACCGCACCGGTGCCATGCCGGGCGGCGTTGGTGAGGGCCTCCTGGAGGATTCGGTACGCAGCCTGGTCGACGGCGCTCTCGAGCTGGCGAGGTTTCCCCTCACTCGCGACGCTCACGTCGAGCCCGGCGGCGGCGTGCCGCGCGACGAGTGTGTCGAGGGACGCGAGCCCGGGTGGTGCATCCACGGCTCCGTTCGCGGAGCCGCGGTCGCGAAGCGTGCCGACGATCTGGTCGATCTCGCCGACTGTTTTGCGCGCCAGCTCCTCGATCGCTTCCAGCGCCGCCTGGGAGCGTTCGGGATCCCGGCGCATCCGGGCGGCCCCGGCCCGTACCGCGATCACGTTGATCGCGTGGCCGGCGGCGTCGTGGAGATCGCGGGCGATCCGGGCGCGCTCCTCGGCGGCGGCGAGGCGACGCTCACGCTCTGCCTCGCGCTCGGCGCGCCGAGCGCGCTCCTGAAGGTCGGCGATCTGCTCGCGCCGGAGGCGGGTTCGCTCGCCCGCGAACCACGCGACTGCCCAGGCAAGACCGGTGTGGAACAGCTCGCTCCCCGGGAAGCCGCCCTCGCCAAGCGCGGTCGCAGCGAGGTACGCGAGGAACAGCGCGACGACCGTGGCGGTGCTGCGTCGCGTCCAGGGATCCTCCGCATCGCGACTGGCCGCGAACAGAAAAAGAGCGGCGGTGGGCCCGAGTGGCAGTCCGATCGGATAGCCGAGGCCGCCCAGCAGCACGCTCGCCGACGCGGTGAGCACGAAGACCACTCCCGGAGCTCGGCGCCAGGCGACGAGCGGCACGGTTGCGCACGCGGTGAGCAGCCCGCTGATCCAATCGAGTTCTCCCGCCCCCGGCTCCGAGGCTCCGAAGCCGACGCCGTGAGCGAGCAGCGCCAGCGAGCCGGCGAGCGTCGCGGCCGCGGTCGCCGCACCAACAAGCGCTCCCGACCGGGGCCGGGCAGCAAAGGGCCGGTACGCGGTGGCGGTCCTCACAGCACGCGAGCGTAAGCGTCGCCGGCACGGCCGCGAATCCCCCGCGCGGAGGATCCTTCTCCACAGATTGTGGACGGCAGAGTTCCCCCCAATGGGCGTTTCGGCCAGCCCGTCGGCTCCGTAGCTTTGGCGATCCATGGTCACTGACCGCACCGCCTGGGGTTGCGCATGTACGGCCTGTTGATCGCCCAGGTCGATCACCAGCCCCCGGTCGAGCACGGGGTGGTACTCGTCGCCGTCGTTCTGCTCGCCGTCGTCGGTGCGCTGGTCTACGGGCTGGTCCGACTCGTGGGCAAGAGCCGAACGGGCCCGACGCGCTCCGGCGGCGGTCCCGAGAACGATCGGGCTCCCAGGGCATGAGCGCGACCGAGCCCGCGGCTGCGAGGAGTATCGACCCTCGGGCGAGACCTCTTGTCCCCGCCGACGCCGGAGCTCGCGATCCGGTGGTCAGGGTGAGCTCGCTGACCAAGCGCTACGGCGAGGTCGTTGCCGTCGACGACATGACGTTCTCGCTCGAAGTCGGGACGGTCACGGGTTTTCTCGGCCCGAACGGCGCCGGTAAGACGACGACCTTGCGGCTGCTGCTCGGGCTCACCGAGCCGGACGCGGGCGAGGCGCTCGTCTTCGGCCGTCGTTACCGCGATCTCGACAGGCCGGCGCGGCGGGTCGGGGCGGTGCTCGAGTCCAACGACTTTCACCCCGGCCGCTGCGGCCGCGACCACTTGCGCGCGCTCGCCGTCGCGGCGGAGATCCCGCTGGGCCGCGTCGAGGAGGTGCTGGCACTCGTCGAGATCGAGGCCGTTGCCGGCAGGCGGGTGAAGACGTATTCGCTCGGGATGCGCCAGCGACTCGGGCTCGCGGGGGCGCTGCTCGGCGACCCCGAGCTGTTGGTGCTCGACGAGCCGGCGAACGGGCTCGATCCCGCGGGCGTCCACTGGCTGCGCACCTTCCTTCGCCGCTTCGCGGCGCGGGGCGGCACGGTGCTCGTCGCAAGCCACCTGCTCGCGGAGGTGGCCCAGGCAGTCGACCAGGTGGTGATCATCGACCACGGGCGGCTGGTCGCGATCGCGGCGCTCGACGAGCTCACGGGCGGCGGTCGAACCCTCGAGGACGCCTACCTCGAACTGACCGGCGGGGCGATGTCGTGAGCGCCCTGCTGCGCGCCGAGCTGTTCAAGCAGCGCTCGACCCGCACCGCCCTCGGACTCCTCGGCATGATGCTCGCCCTCGTCTTGTTCGCGGTGCTGCTCCACGGCTTCGGCGTGGGATCCGAGCACGCCGACAGCGCGACGGATCAGCTCACAATCGTGCTCGGCCCGGGCGAGCGCATCGGTGTGCTGTTCGCCGCTCTGCTCGGCGCGATGTCGATCACCGCCGAGATCCGCCACGGGACCATCCGGCCGACATTCCTCGTCACTCCGCGGCGCGGTCGGGTCGTCGCGGCGAAGGTCTCGGCGAGCATCCTGATCGGCGCTGGGTTCGGGCTCCTGGCTGGAGCCGCCGCCGCGGCCGTGGGCACGGCGGCGTTCCAGGCACGCGGCATCGACGTGCAGCTCGACGGGGGCGACTACGTGCTCCTGGTCGCGGGGACCGCCGGAGCGGCGTCGCTGTGGGCTGCGATCGGCATCGGTGTGGGCGCCGTCGTTCGCCACCAGGTGCCCACGCTGATCGGCCTGTGCGCCTGGATCCTCTTCGTCGAGGGCCTGCTAGTCGGCGACGTCGCCGACGTCACCGCCATCGGGCGCTACGCGCCCGGCGCAGCCGCAGCGGCGACCACCGGGCAGGACCCGGACACGCTGCTCGCACCGGCGGCCGCCCTCGTTCTGCTGGCCCTCTACGGGGCCGCCGCGGCCGTGGCCGGTTCGCTCGCAACCTCCCGCCGCGACGTCATCTAGGTCGATGTTCTACGTCCGCTACATCGCCGCCGAGCTTCGCCGCCGCCGAGGCCGCACGATCCTCACCCTGCTCGGCCTCGCGGTGGGGGTCGGCATGGTCGCGACCGTGGTCGCGCTGTCCAACGGGCTCGACGACGCCCAATCCGAGGTGCTCGAGCCGCTCACCGGGGTCGGCACCGACATGTCGGTGACGCGCCCGATCGTGGTCGAGGGCGAAGGGTTCGCGGACCTCTCGGCGGCCGAGCAGGACCAGCTGCACAGCGAGAACAGCGATTTCGATTTCGACTTCAGCGAGTACGGCGCGCCCGGGGACGAGTTCACCGCCCGGGAGCTCGTCAGCGCCGACCTCTCGTTTCCCAGCGAGGAGGCCGACCGGATCGCGCGCCGCGACGGCGTCTCGGAGGTGGGACGGGCGCTGAGCTTGAACCAGATCACGATCTCGGGCGTGGTTCCCGCCGAGGGTGAGGCCACGACGCCGGGGCCGCACCCCGGCGCAGAGGGAACCTTCGTCCAGACGAGGGTCTCCGGGGTCGACGCGTCGGAGCCGGAACTGACGCTGGTCACGTCCGACCAGGTCACCGACGGTCGCTATCTGCGCGTCGATGAGATCAACGGCGCGATCCTCTCGCGCTCCTATGCCGACCAAGAAAGCTACGGGGTCGGCGACGACATCAGCGTCGGTGAGCGCACGTTCGGCGTCGTCGGGATCGCCGCGGCGCCCCTTGGCGGCGAGGCGTCGGACATCTACGTGCCGCTCGCCGCGCTGCAGGAGCTGTCCGGACGCCAGGGCCGAATCAACGTGCTTTGGGTCCGCGCCGATCGGGCGGACCGAGTGGAGGCCATCGCGATGGACATCGAACGGACTTTCAACCGCTCGGAGGTGACGACCGCATCGGATCTCGCCGACCGGGTCTCGGGTTCGCTCGTCGACGCCCAGAACCTCTCCGACAAGCTCGGCGCCGCCCTTGCCGTGGTCACCCTGCTGGCGGCGTTCGGGATCGCCTCGCTCCTGACGCTGTCCTCGGTCAACAAGCGGACCCGCGAACTCGGCACGCTGAAGGCGCTGGGCTGGCGCTCGCGCCTGGTCGTCCGGCAGGTCACCAGCGAGTCGGTCGTGCAGGGACTGCTGGGAGGGATCGCGGGGGCGGCCATCGGTGTCGGCGGCGCTGCGCTCGTCGGGGCACTGGGAATCACACTCGACGCGTCGGTGGCAACGACCGACACCACCGCGGGCCTCTTCGGCCAGGGCGCCGTCGAGTCCGGGTCGAGCACGGTCACGCTGGAAGCGCCCGTGGCCCCACGCGTGATCGCGCTCGCGATCGGCCTCGCAGTGGTCGGCGGTCTCATCGCGGGCGCAGTCGGCGGCGCCCGGGTGGCACGCCTGCGGCCGGCGGAGGCGCTTCAAAGCGTCGAGTGACGCCGGCGCGAGCAAACGCGAGTCGGAATGCGAAACCACTGGAACCACGCCAAGGGAGCGAACGATTGAAGCCGAAACAGGAGAGCAGCGGGATCGGCGGGAACCATGGCGCCGGCGGTACGACGGATGCCGCCGGCGCCCTCTACCGCCTCGAAGGTCTGGTCAAGACCTACGGCAGCGGTGACACGCTCGTCCGAGCGATCGACGGCATCGACCTCGACATCGCCGCCGGCGAGTTCGTCGCGATCGTCGGCCCGTCCGGATCGGGCAAGTCGACCCTCCTGCAGCTCCTCGGGGCGCTCGATCGCCCAAGCGGGGGGCACATCGAGTTCGAAGGCCGCGACCTCGGCCGCCTCGGAGGCAACGAGCTCGCCGACCTGCGGCTCAAGACGCTCGGGTTCGTCTTCCAACAGTTCAACCTGATCCCGACCCTCTCGGCGCGGGAAAACGTCGAGGTGGCGATGGCACCGACCGACGCCTCGCCCACCGGGCGAAGACGCAGGGCGCTCGATCTCCTCGAACGCGTGGGACTCGGCGCCCGCGCCCACCACCTACCCAGCCAGCTCTCGGGTGGCGAACAGCAACGGGTGGCCATCGCCCGCGCGCTCGCGAACGACCCCGACGTGGTGCTCGCCGACGAGCCCACCGGCAACCTCGACACCAAGACCGGCGACGCGATCCTCAACCTCCTCCACCGGCTCTGGGAGGACGCCGGACTGACGGTCGTCTTGATCACCCATGACGACCGCGCCATCGCCGAGGTGGCGACCCGGGTGGTGACCATTGCCGACGGACGCATCGAGAAGGACCACGGCGAGCGAGGCGGGAGGTCGCGCGTCAGCGCCCTGAAGGACGTGCCCCGATGACCGCGCGTCGCGGGGTCCGCATCGGGGGTTTCCTCGCCGCCCTCGTCCTCACCCTCGCGCTCGCCGGCTGCGGAGACGACGGTGACGATGGATCCCCCAGCGACGGCGCGACGGCGCCGAGCGCCCCCGCGCCCCATCTGCCGCCGTTCGAGTTGCCGCCCGAGTTCCGTGACTGCATGGCCGACGAGGGCATCGACATCCCCGCCTCGGGCGACCTACCCGCCGACGTCGACCCAGTGCAGTTCGACCGGGCGCTACGAGCCTGCGCCGAGCTCCTTCATCCTTGAGCGGGGAAGCCCCAGAAAAGAGGACAATGCTGACCACCGAAGCCCACGTCGAGACCGAACGCGCGACTGAGCATCCCCCGCTCTTCCGGATACCTGCACTGAGGTGGTAGTGACCATCTCGGAGAGGAGTCTGGATGCCGGCGCCGAAGCCACCGGAGTTCCGTCAACGGGCGGTAGAGCTGGCGCGTGAGC
>JBOGFI010000080.1:0-21787 GCA_050743365.1 Acidimicrobiia bacterium
GCCCACGCCGGCCGCCGACGACTCCGCCACGAGGGTCTCGTCGCCCACGCCGACCTGGCAGCCCTCCGGGGCGACGCCACCGCCGGGCACCCCGACGCCCGCGCCGAAGAAGGGTGGCGGCGTGCCCGCCGCCCTGGCGATCGTCCTCGGGGCCGTGGCCGCGGTGGCGGTGATCCTTGCCATCGTGTTCTTCACCGGGAAGAGCAGCGCCGACGACGACAAGAAGAAGGCACAGAACGAGACCGAGGAGGCCCAGGCGCAGGTGAGCGAGCTCGAGGGCACGGTGTCCGACCAGGACGCGGAGATCACCGACCTGGAGGAGCAGGTGACCGCGCTCGAAGCGGAGCTGGGCATCTCCGAGGAAGCCGGCGGGATCCTCAGTGAGGTCGTCGTCCAGGGCCGTACGACCGCCGACGTCCTCAAGACCTGCAGCGACGCAGCACGGGACTTCGCGATCAACTTCATCAACACCGGCGTGCCCGACCTCGGCCAGGCCCAGGCGGTCGACGACCAGTGCGCGACCTCCGACCAGGCCTATGCCGACTTCATCGCCGTCATCGAGGAGCTCGAGGCCGCCGCGGAGTAGATGCGTCCCTGGACCACCACGTTGGTGGTCGCACGACGCATCAGCATCGGGCCTCAGCCGCCGTAGTTCATGCGGGTGTCCTCCATGCGCAAGACGGGCGTTTCCTCGTCCTTCTGGAACCCTGCGTCGACGATCTCGCCGATGAACAAGGTGTGGCTGCCGACCCCGACCGACTGGCGGACCTCGCAGTCGAGGTAGGCGACCGCCTGGTCGAGGACCGGCGCGCCACTCCGGCCGTCATGGAACGCGAACCCGTTGAGGGTCAGTGCGTCGAGGTCGACCTCGACCGGCTTGGTGAACTTGCGGACGATGGCGCGGTCCTCACGGTCGATGAGGTTGAGGCAGAACACGCCGCCGTCGGTGATGAGCTCGTGCGTGAAGGCGTCCTTCTCGATACCGATACCGAGCAGCTTGGGCTCGAACCCGAGCTGCGTCGTCCAGTTCATCGTCATCCCGTTGCGCCGCTCGCCCGCGCGACTCCCCACGACATGGAGACCGCACGGCATCTTCCAGAGAACGCGTCGCCGCAGCTTGTCGTAGTCCTCGGGGTCGGCGCCCTCCGGGAACGGCCCGACGGGCCCGCTCGGGGCCGGCATGACGGCGAAGGCTACTGCGACACCCGCCGCGATCGGCTAGAACCACGATCGCGCCGGCGGGCGAAAGGGGTCAGGGATGGCACACGACCCGGTCACGGCCGAGACCACGCCGGTCGCCGACCACCGCGAGCCGGTCTTCGTGAACGCCGCGCAGGTCGCCGCCTCCGAGTGCAAGCTCGCCGACCTCGAGCAGCGGACGGGCCGCAAGCCCAACATGCTCATCGTGCTCATGGACGACGTGGGGTGGGGCGACTTCGGCTGCTACGGGGGCGGCGCGATGGCGGGCGCGCCCACCCCCAACATCGATCGGCTCGCCCGCGAGGGCCTCCTGCTCACGTCGTGCTACTCCGAGCCGTCCTGCACCCCGTCGCGGGCCTCGCTCATGACCGGCCGCCTGCCCATGCGCCACGGGCTGCTCGTCCCGCCGATGTACGGCATGCCCGGCGGGCTGGAAGGCGAGGTCACGCTGGCGGAGCTGCTCACCGACGCCGGGTACGTCACGCAGGCGGTCGGCAAGTGGCACATGGGAGAGAACATCGAGTCTCAGCCCCAGAACCGCGGGTTCGACGACTTCTACGGGTTCCTCAGCGTGTCGGACATATACACCGAGTGGCGCGACCCCTACTTCTTCCCCGAGGTGGTCTACAGCGAGGAACGAAGCGATTGGATCAAGAACGAGCCGTTCAACAAGTGCTTCGTGCACGCGACGAAGGGAGGCGAGCCCGAGAACGTCGAGGAGGTCACCATCCCGGTGCTGTCGACGCTCGACGACCAGTGGGCGAAGTACTCCGTCGACTTCATCAACCGGATGGCCACGAACGACAAGCCGTGGTTCCTCTACCACTGCACCCGCGGCGCCCACTTCGACAACTACCCGCTCGAGCGGTTCCGGGGGTCGTCACCGGCCAAGCACCCGTACAAGGACACGATCATCGAGCTCGACGACATCGTCGGCCGGCTGGTGCGGGCGCTGGAGGAGTCGGGGCAGCTCGACAACACGCTCGTGTTCATTTCGTCGGACAACGGTCCCGAGATGGAGACCTGGCCGGACGCGGCCTACACGCCGTTCCGCTGCGCCAAGGGCTCGACCTGGGAGGGCGGCGTCCGGGTGCCCGGGGTCTTGTGCTGGCCCGGGATGATCGAGCCCGGCCGCACCTCGGATGGCCTCTTCGACCAGCTCGACCTCTTCGCCACCATGCTGACCCTCGCCGGCATCTCCGACCGCGTCCCCGACGACCGTTACGTCGACGCCGTCGACCAGACCTCGTTCCTGCTCGCCCCCGCCGGCGACTCCAACCGCAAGTTCCACTACTACTGGCTCACGTCGAACTTCTCCGCGGTGCGGGTCGGCGAGTACAAGTACATGCTGAGCTCGATCTCCGACGACGAGCGTGACGTGGTGAACCCGGGCGGCTTCACCGGCGTCGTGCAGCAGTATCCGTACGGCCGGCTCTTCAACCTGTACCTGGACCCCAAGGAGACGCACAGCTACCTGATCCGCAAGCTCGTGTACATCGAGTTGATCCAGCGGGCAGTCGGCGACCACCTGCGGACGTTCCGCGACTACCCTTCGAAGCCCCCACCGAGAAGGCAGCGTGACGCATGACGGACTACGCGCAGGTCTACTCCGATCTACGGGGCCGGGTCATCGGGCTCGTGGGCGACCTCGACGACACCGGGCTGCACACGGTCGCGCCGGCCACGCCCGAGTGGCGAGTCCGCGACATCGTCGCCCATCTCAGCGGCATCACCGCCGACATCCTCGCCGGCAACCTCGACGGTGTCGCCACCGACGGCTGGACGGGCAAGCAGGTCGGCGACCGGCGCGACTGGCCCTTCGACGATGTGCTCGCGGAGTGGGAGGAGAAGGGGAAGGCGGTCGAGGCGCTGATGCCGGACTTCCCCGAGGTCGTGGTCGGCCAGATGATCACCGACGCCGCCACCCACGAGCACGACGTCCGCGGCGCGCTCGGCGCGCCCGGCGCCCGCGAGTCGGAGGCCGCTGACATCGGGTTCCGGTGGGGAGCAGCCGCGCTCGACAGCAGCGAGCCGCTCCGCCTGGAGACCGAGGTGGGGCCGGTCAGCGTGGGAGACGGCGAGCCCGTCGCCACCGTTCGCGCGAGCCGATTCGAGCTGGTCCGGTCGATGACGGGACGGCGGAGCCTCGACCAGATGCGGGCCTACGGGTGGGACAGTGAGCCCCGCCCCGAGCGCCTCGCACTCGGCATCTTCACGCCGCGGCCGACACCGCTCGTCGAGTAGCGCCCGCCGTCCCGATCAGGACGACTGGTCGACCGCGTAGGGCGCCGAGGATCGAACCTCACCGGTCAGTTGTCGGAGGCGTCGGGAAGCGGCAACCGCGCGTCGGCGTCGAGGAGGGCGCGGGCGGGCTCGAGGTCGTCATCGAACACGCACACCCGGAAGCCGTCGAGCAGCGCGAAATGCGGCGCCCAGCCGTCGGCGTCGCCGTACTTGGCCATTGCCCGGATGCCGTTGCCCTCGAGCAGCCCGATCGCGGCATCGGCCTCGAGGCGGGTGGGGAAGTTAGCCAACTCCACGATCCGGCCGTCGCGGCGCGGACGGTGCTTCATAGCTCCACGCTAGTGGCAGGAGACGGGGGTGCCTCCGGTACGGTGAGCCTCGGTGGACCTCTCGCGCTCGTTCGCCCCCCTTCGGCACCGGCCGTTCGCGCTCCTGTGGGCCGGCGCGTTCACGTCGAACATCGGCACCTGGATGGAGACGGTCGCGGTGGGCGTGCTCGTCACCTCCTCCACCGGGCAGGCGGGCTGGGCCGGTCTGGTGGCGGCAGCCGGGTTCGTGCCCAGCGCCGTGCTCGGGCCGTTCGGCGGCGCGCTCGCCGACCGCCTGCCACGGCGGAAGCTTCTGCTCGCCACGACCGCCGTGCAGACCGCGCTCGCGGGGCTGCTCACCGTGCTCACCGCCGCCGACGCCGCCAACCCCGGTCTGGTCACGCTCGTCGTGCTCGCCTCGGGCTGCGCGATGGCCCTGGGCTTCCCCGCCTACCAGGCGCTGCTCCCCGACCTCGTGCCCCGGGAGGACCTGGCCGGGGCGGTTGCGCTGTCGTCGGCGCAGTGGAACCTGGGGCGCGTGATCGGCCCTGCGCTCGCGGGCGTGGTGATCCGCATCGGCGGCTACGAGTGGGCGTTCGGCCTCAACACCGTGAGCTTCCTCGCCGTCGTCGCGGTGCTGCTAGCCCTAAGGCTGCCGAGACCCGCACCCGCGGGTGAGGCATCGATCGTGGCGGCGATCCGCGCCGGCGCCCGCTTCGTCCGCCGCGATCCCGGCATCCGTGTGGTGGTCGGCTACATGGCCCTCAACTCTCTGCTGGCGGCGCCGTTCATCGCCCTCGTGCCCGCGGTCGCGCTCAAGGTCTTCCACAACGAGCAGGCCGGCACCGCGGCGCTCGTCACTGCCCAGGGCGTCGGCGCGGTGTTGATGGGGTTGTCGCTCGGCACGCTCCACGCCCGGTTCGGTAGCCGGCGCGTGCTGCTCGGCGTGCTGTGGGGGCTGCCGGTGGCGCTCTGCGGGTACGCCGCTGCTCCCACGCTCGCGTTGGGAGTGGTCGCGATCTTCTTCGTCGGGTTCCTCTACCTCGGCGCGCTGTCGAGCTTCACCACCGTCGCCCAGCTTCGCTCCCCCGCGTACCTGCGCGGCCGGGTGCTGAGCGTGCTGATGGTGCTGCTGGGCACGCTCTACCCGCTCGGCAGCGTGATCCAGGGCGCGATCGCCGACCGCGTCGGCCTCCGGGCCACCACCGCCGGCGCGGGGGTCGTCATGGCGGCGACGCTGCTCGCGGTGCGGCTGCTGCGGCCCGACATCGCCGACGGGCTCGACGAGCTCGAGGGCGCGCCCGAGCCGGTGCCGGTGAGCCCCGAGCCCGTGCCGGTCGCGCCCGAGTAGCCCGCGTAGCTTCTATGCCCGACGAAGCGCGAACACGCTCGCGCCGACGAGGGCCACCGCGCAGGCCAGCTGACCGAACCACCACGCGGCGAAGGCGTGGTGACCCGAGACCGGGCAGGCGATCGAGAAGGCCATGAAGATGCCCGCCCCCGCGAGCGACGCGAGCAGGCCCCAGCGTCGGCGCGCCAGCAACCCGGCCGCCGTCACGGCAAGCGAGCCCAGGAAGACGAGGCTGAGGGCGGTCGCCCACGCCGGCGTCGGCTCCGCTGCCCGGGGCTCGAGCGTCGACCCGATCATGAACAGCACGTACCACGTCGCGCCCATGAGCACAGCCGCCTCGGTAGAGATGCGCTCACCCAGCCACGCCCGGGTGTCGGGCCGTACGGGCGGCGCATCGACGGTCGTCTCCGGGACTCGCGCCTCACTGGTGATCGTGGGGGTGGTGGTCATGGGCCCTCCTGGTGGGCGACGGCGCGGCCATTCTCGCGCTGCTACCGTCCGCCCGCCGCGCGGGCCGTCGGGTGGGCCCTCGGGGAGAGGAGCGGGCCATGGTCATCGAGCGGGAGCGGCGGGGGCGAGTGGGGATCCTGACGCTCAACCGGCCCGAGGCCCGTAATGCCGTCAGCGACGAGCTCGCCCGGGCCATGGAGGCCGCCCTCGACAACCTCGAGGCCGACGACGAGGTGTGGGCCGTCGTCATCACCGGGAGGGGGCCGACCTTCTGCGCCGGTGCCGACCTCAAGATGGTGGCCAGGGGCGAAGGCGGGAAGCTCGCGACCGAGCGGGGCGGGTTCGGCGGCATCGTCGCTCGCGACTTCCCCAAGCCGCTCGTCGCCGCCGTCAACGGGCCCGCGCTGGCGGGCGGGTTCGAGATCGTGCTCGCGTGCGACCTGGTGGTGGCGGCCGAGGACGCCACCTTCGGGCTACCCGAGGTGAAGCGGGGCCTGTTCGCGGCCGCCGGAGGTCCGTTCCGCCTGGCCAAGCGGATCCCGCTGGCGCTGGCGACCGAGCTCGTCATCACCGGTGAGCCCATCGATGCCGCCCGTGCCCACGCCCTCGGCCTCGTCAACCGCCTGGTCCCCCGCGAGCGGGTCCTCGACGAGGCGATGGCGCTGACGGACCGGATCACGGAGAACGGCCCGGTGGCAGTGCGGAACTCGCTGAGGATGATGCGGGAGGCGGCCGACCTCACCGAGCCCGAGGCCTGGCCCCGCAGCAACCAGCTCGCGATCGAGGTCTTCTCCACTCGCGACGCGATCGAGGGCGCCACTGCATTCGCCGAGAAGCGCCCGCCCCGCTGGACGGGAAGCTGACCGCGCTCAGGACCGCACGCGCACACGGAGGTGGTGCCCAGGGTTTGCGCGCAGTCCCACCGGGGAACGACTGACGCGAGAGGGCGCACCCGTCGGCGCCCCGAAAGGAGTGAGCAATGGAAGGAAAAAAGGACGAGCTCAAGGGCCGGGCCAAGGAAGCGGCCGGTGACCTCACCGACGACGACGACCTCGAGCGTGAGGGCAAGGCCGACCAGGCCGCCGGCAAGGCCAAGCAGTTCCTCGAGGACGCCAAGGAGAAGGGTGAGGACCTCATCGACAAGGTCAAGGACAAGGTCAACCGCGACCGGTAGGCGACCGGTAGGCGACCGGTAGGCGGCCGCCAGGCCCACGATCACGACACGCCGGGCGAACGCCCGGCGGGTCGTCGGTCTACTCGACGATCGTGAAGACCTGGGCCAGCCCGGTGATGTCGAAGACCTTGCGGGCGGCGGGCTGTGGCGCCCGCAACTCCAGCTCGCCGGACTGCTCGCGGATCCGCTTGAGCGCCCCGACGAAGACGCCCAGGCCCGACGAGTCGATGAAGTCCATCCCGCTGAGGTCGAGGGTCACACGACGGGCGCCCCCGTCGATCAGGCGGTAGAGCTCCTCCCGCAGGGCGGACGACGTGTAGACGTCGACCTCCCCGTGCACGCTGAGCACAGCGCCGTCGGCAGCGTCCTCCACCGAGATCGTGAACTCGTTCTGGTCGGCCGCGCTCGATCCCGTCGTCGACATCGGGGGGAGCCTACCGGGCGCCGGTCGGGAGCTCGAACCACACGAGCGTCCCTCCCTCCGACGCCCTGCTCCCCCACCGGCTCGCGAGAGTGTCGACGATGTGCAGGCCGCGGCCACCCTGCTGCTCGGGCTGGGGGTGTCGCACCCGGACGCGCCCGCCACCGCTGTCGTAGACCTCGACCCGTACCGTCTCCGGCTGCTGCACGACCGAGACCCGAGCCCGGGAGCCGGCGTGCCGGCACGCGTTGGTGATCAGCTCGCTGGTGAGCAAGCGCGCCAGCTCGGCGACATCGGGGGCGACCTCCCAGCGGCAGAGGGCGGCGCCAACGAACCGGCGGGCGGCGGCCGCGCTGGCCGGCACGGCGGGGAAGACCGTCGACACGCCATCGAGCACGGAGCTGTCGCTCACGGCGCCACCTGCGCGTGCTCGCGCAGTCGCTCGAGACTTCGGATCAACAGCCGCGACACGTGCATCTGGCTGATCCCGAGTCGCTCGGCGATCTCCGATTGGGTCATGCCGTCGAAGAAGCGGAGGTAGACGATCGTCTGCTCGCGCCGGGGTAACACGCGTAGGAGGTCAGACAACTGGACCTGCTGCTCGATCCGCTCGAAGTCGGGGTCGTCGGCGCCGACGAGGCTCGCGAGGTCGGCGCCTTCCTCGGCGGCCGGCACGTCGAGCGAGCCCAGCCGATACACGCCGCCGGCCTCCATGGCCTCCAGCACGTCCTCTTCGGTCGTGCCCGAAACACGGGCGATCTCCGACGGCGTCGGCGAGCGTCCGAGCTCTTGGCTGAGCTCGCCGACAAGCTTCCCGAGATGGAGGTGCAGCTCCTGGACCCGCCGGGGCACGCGGAGCGCCCAGCCCTTGTCGCGGAAGTGGCGCTTCAACTCGCCGACGATCGTAGGCGTCGCGAAAGTCGAGAACTGGAGGCCGCGGGCGGGGTCGAAGCGCTCCACCGCCTTGAGTAGCCCGAGCATCGCCACCTGCAACAGGTCGTCGTGCGGCTCTCCCCGGTGCGCGAACCGCCGGGCGAGGAACTGCGCGAGCGGCACGTGCGCCTCGACCAGCTCGTCGCGCAACCGGCGCTGACCGGTGCGGCGGTAGTCGGCGAAGCGCCCGTCGGTGTCGTGCGGCGCCTCGGTGGCGGTCACGGGCACGACGCGACAGAGGCCTTCTGCTTGACGAGCTGGAAGCGCATCTCCCGGCCGTCGACGGCGATGTCGAACGCATCGGTCACCGACCGCAGGATCGCCTCCGACAGCGGGTGCAGCTGAAGCTCCGGCGCCGGAGCACCGACGACGACGGAGCCCTCGACCGCCACCCGGCCCGCTCTCGCCGCGACGCCGAGCAGGATGGGCTGGTCGGTCGCGCGCATGAGGGCGTGGCACACCTCGTCGACGGCGATGCGCAGGTCGTCGGTCTCCTCGCAGTCGAGGCCGGCCCGGCCGGCGGCGTCGGCGGCCACGAGACGGACCGCCCGGAGGTGCTCGGGCGATGCGGGGACCACGAGGCGCATGTCGCCGTCGCAGATCTGGTTGTCGATCACCGGGACTCCTGACTGCCCCGGCGAACGTACCCACGCACCGCCGCTCTTATTCGTCCGGCGGTCCGGGGCTCCGAACCGGGGTAGGAGACCGAGAGAGGCCATGGAGAACGAGGCCGCGGTGCGCACCAGCAGGGCGGGCGTCGCCTACCCTGACGCGGCCGGCCATCCCGCAGTGCGGGGGAGGAGGGCGCGAGGAGGGGCATGCACGACGAGTCCACGGTGATCCGCCTCGCCATCCCTGCGGCTCCGGAGTTCCTCCGCCTGGCGCGCCTGGCCGCCGCCGACGTAGCGAGCCGCGCCGGCTTCTCGTACGAGGACATCGAGGACCTCCGGATCGGGGTCGACGAGTTGTGCCATCTTCTGATGGCGCCGGGTACGGAGAGCCAGCAGCTGAGCCTCACCTTCAAGTTGCAGAGCAACGCGGTCACGGTCGACGGCGAAGGGCCACCGGGCGCGTCGCATCACGCCGTGATCCAGAGCGAGCTCTCGCGCACGATCGTGACTGCCGTCGTGGACGAGCACGACGTGAGCCACGACGGCGACGTCCTTCGGTTCCACATGGTCAAGCGAGCGCCCGCGCGCTGAGTCGCATGAGCAGCTCGAAGGCCTGCCAGCCGGGGCGTCAGGAAGGCATTGCGCGGAAGCGGCGAGCGTCCCGAAGGGTGGCGGCAGGTATCCTGCCGCCGAGCGAGCGCGACCAGCGAAGATGAGTGACAGTCGCGACCGGGAGCGCGCCGCGCTCTTCGACGAGTACCGGCGCACCGGCGACCGCGACGTCCGCAACCGCCTGATCGAGCTGAACCTCCGTTTGGCCGAGACGATCGCAAGCCGCTACGCGGGCCGGGGCGAGCGCCGTGACGACCTCGCGCAGGTGGCCATGGTGGGGCTGTTGAAGGCGGTGGAACGCTTCGAGCCCGAGCGCGGCCTCGCGTTCTCGAGCTTCGCAACCCCCACCATCGAGGGCGAGCTCAAGCGGCACTTCCGCGACCAGCGCTGGGCGGTGCGGGTGCCTCGTCACCTACAGGAGCTGAGCCTCGAGATCAACCAGAGCGTCGCCGCGTTGAGCCAGCGCACCGGCCGCTCCCCGACCGTCGCCGAGATCGCCGCCGACACCGGCCACCGGGAGGAGCTGGTGCTCGAGGCGCTCGAGGCGGGCCGCGCTTCCCTGGCGGTATCGCTCGACTCCGGTCCGCCCGACGCCGCCGAGGAGAGCGCGGCGCCGGTCGACCGGCTCGGAGCCCGCGATCCCGGCCACGAGAGAGTGGAGCGGCGCCTCATCGTGGCGGGCCTCCTGGAGTCGCTGCCGGAGCGTGAGCGAGCGATCGTGGCCCTACGGTTCTACGACGGGCTCACGCAGTCGCAGATCGCCGAGCAGTTCGGCATCAGCCAGATGCAGGTCTCACGGCTGCTGGCCCGTTCGCTCGAGCGCCTGCGCGCCGTGGCCGGCGAGTAGCGGCGTTTGTTGCCCGTCGCGTGGCGATCCCTTGCCGCTCCCGCCGCACCGGTAGTCGGCCGAGTCGCCGATTCGGCCGGGGCCGCACCGGGTAGGAGCGAGGCGTGACCGACAGGCGAGGGGTGCCCAGGCGGGAGGTGCCGGAGGCCGACGCGCTCGAGCAAGACACGCCCGTCACCGACGAGCCGGAGCCCGGGCCGCTGACCGACCGGCCCGAGGTCGACGAGGCCGATGCGCTCGAGCAGGCCGAGCCGGTCCCGCTGGACGAGGACGACGAGCACAGATAGGCCGGTGGCATGGCCGACCGGCTGAGTCGCTACCGATCGAAGCGCGACTTCGCCCGGACCCCGGAGCCGGCTGGGGGGCGCGTGCAAGGCGCGGCGGAGCCGTCCCCCGAACGGGTCGCCGGCCGGTTCGTGATCCAGGAGCATCACGCCCGCCGGCTCCACTGGGACCTTCGTCTCGAGCACGACGGCGTGCTTCTCTCCTGGGCCGTCCCGAAGGGCATTCCGCCCGACCCCAAGCGGAACCACCTCGCCGTTCACACCGAGGATCACCCTCTCGAGTACCTCGACTTCGAGGGCGAGATACCGGAGAGGAGCTACGGCGGCGGGACCATGCACATCTGGGACCGCGGCACGTACAAGTGCCAGAAGCTTCACGCCGACGAGGTGATCGTCACGCTCGAAGGCGAACGCGTGCGCGGCCGGTACGCGTTGTTCCAGACCGACGGGGACAACTGGATGATCCATCGCATGGACCCGCCCCAGGACCCCGACCGGGAGCCGATGCCCGAGCACCTGGCGCCAATGCTGGCGACGGCGACGGCGAAGCTACCTCGCGACGCGGACGCGTTCGCCTATGAGGTGAAATGGGACGGGGTGCGGGCGATCGCCTACATCGACGGTGGGAGCGTCCGCGTCGAGAGCCGGCGGGGCGAGGCGATCACCGCCCGTTATCCGGAGCTCCGCGGGCTCGGTGAGGCGCTCGGCGCGACGCCGGCGGTCCTCGACGGCGAGGTCGTCGCCTTCCTCGACGACCGACCCAGCTTCGAGCGTCTCCAGAGAAGGATGCACGTCGCCTCCGAGACCACGGCGCGGCGGGTCGCCCGCGAGGTGCCGGTCGTGTACGTCGCCTTCGACGTGCTCTGGCTCGACGGCCACTCCACCACCGACCTGGCCTACGAGGAGCGGCGGCTGCTGCTGGAGCGCCTCGAGCTGAACGGGCCGGCGTGGCAGACCCCCGGCTACTACCGGGACGGCCCCGCCCTCCTCGGCGCCACCGCCGACGCCGGTCTCGAGGGGGTGATCGCCAAGCGGCTCGACAGCACGTACACCCCGGGAACCCGCTCGCGCGCGTGGCTCAAGGTGAAGAACCAGCAGGCCCAGGAGTTCGTGATCGGCGGATGGGTGCCGGGACAGGGTGCGCGTGAAGGCTCGATCGGCGCGCTGCTCATCGGCTACTACGACCATGCCGGCGAGGAGCCGCGCCTCCGTTACGCCGGGCGGGTGGGAACCGGGTTCACCGCCGCCGAGCTCACCCGCCTCGGGAAGCTCCTGGAGCCGCTGCGCCGGCCGTCCAGCCCCTTCGACCCGCCACCGCCGCGGCTGCGCGACGCGGTGTTCACCGAGCCTCAGCTCGTGGCGCGGGTCCGCTTCACCGAATGGACGCGGGCAGGCGTCGTCCGTCACCCCGCCTATCTGGGGCTTCGCGACGACATCGCGCCCGGCGAGGTGGTGCGGGAGGCGATCGCGACCGATGGCTGACCGGCTGGTGAAGCGGTGACGGGCGACGAACAGGCGGTGCGCATCCCGGTCGGCGACGTGGAGCTCGACGGCGACCTTGCGCACGGCGTCACGGCACGGGCGCTCGTGCTCTTCGCCCATGGCAGCGGAAGCAGCCGGCACAGCCCGCGCAACCGCTTCGTCGCCGGTGCGCTGCGCGAGGGCGGGCTGAGCACCCTGCTCGTCGACCTGCTCAGCCCGGCCGAGGAGGAAGAGGACCTGCGCACTCGCCGGCTGCGGTTCGATATCGAGCTGCTCGCAGAGCGGCTGGCGCACATCACGACCTGGCTCCGGGCGCAGCCGGCGACGTCGAAGCAGCCCATCGGACTGTTCGGGGCGAGCACCGGTGGGGGTGCGGCACTCGTGGCAGCGGCGCGGCTACCGGACGAGCTAGGCGCGGTCGTGTCGCGAGGAGGGCGTCCCGATCTCGCCGGACCGGCGTTGCGGTCGGTGCGGGCGCCGACGTTGCTCCTCGTGGGCGGGCTCGACACCGAGGTGATCGAGTTGAACCGGCAGGCGCTGGAAGATCTCCGTTGCTCCAAGAGGCTCGAGATCGTGCCCGGTGCCTCGCACCTGTTCGAGGAGCCGGGCACCCTCGAGCAGGTCGCGGACCGGGCCCGGAAGTGGTTCGTCACCCACCTCGTCGAGGGCGCGGCGCAGACGACCTAGAGAGAGGAAGGCCTGCCAGCCCGACGCTGTCCGCCGGGATTGCGCGGGAGCGGCGAGCGTCCCGGAGGGCGCCGGGCGGGTATCCCGCCCGGCGAGCGAGCCCGACCAGAGAGAGGAAGGCCTGCCAGCCCGACGGTCAGCCGAATCCGTCCGACGCGACGTCGATCAGGTCGTCGAGGCCGGTGATGCGGAGCGTCATGCGAACCGCGCTCTGCGGTCGGGTGAGCGTGAGCCGGCCGTGACGGCTCTCGAGCACTCGCCGGATGTCGACGAAGACCTCGAGCCCACTCGAGTCGACGAAGCGCAGCTCGCTGAGGTCGATGACCGCCTCGCTCACCGCGGGATCGCCGAGCACGTCGCGTACCTCCGACCACAGCTGCGAGGCGGTGACGAGATCGAGCTCACCGCTCAACGAGACGTGCGCACGGCCAGCACCGTTGCGCGAAACGCGGCATTCGAAGGGCGGCAGCTCGACCATCGCGTGCACCCTCTAGCGCCGGGATTGGTCGGCTGCGTCATCAACCGCGGCGACTGCACCCGACCGTACACCTTCTGCGGCCTCCTCGTGAGAGGGTCACCGGTCTGGGAGCGTTGACCGGCGGGGACGCGCGGCTGCACCCCGACCGTGGGGGCCGGGGCGCAGTCGGGTGTCGCAGGGGGTGGTACGCGGCCGGGCGGTTGCGACGGCACCCGGCCGTCGACTCTCTCTCATGCCCCCGCCGGGCTCTCTCCAAACCGCTGCCGGAGGATTGCTCGGCGCAAATCTCGGGGTAGAAGCCGTGAACGTGACCGGACGAGTCGAGGCAAGGGAAGGCCGAGAGGCCGCCGCATGACGCGCGACGAGTGGCCGGCGCCACTCGCCGAGAAGCCGAGCCATCCCCGTGACATCGCACCTCCGTGGTCGGAGCACGTCCAGGGAGTTGCGAGCGCCCCCGGGCACTGGTTCATCAGCCAGGCCGATCGCCTCTGGCGGTTCCCGATGGACCTCGACCTGACCGACGCCGACGTCGACGCGCCCGGCGTGTGCAGCGCCGAAATCCCCGTAACCGGCATCGATCACCTCGGCGACTGCGACTACCGCGATGGCCTGCTCTACGTCGCGATGTCGGGCGTGCTCGAGGACGGGCGCGTATCGAGCTACCAAGCGCGCGCGCAAACCAGCTCAGCGCGACGTCGCGATGGCTCAAGTCCTCCTCGGCATGTACTCAGAGGCGCAGCTCCTGCTGAGGCCGATGTTCGCATGTGACCACAGAGGGACCGCTGAGCCGGCGGATGGGAAGCCTCGCGACGAGGCGGTGGCGGGCGGCATCAACCCTCCGGTGTGCTCGTACTGTACTTTTCAGTCGAACAGGCTTACACCGCCTGGTCCGATGAGTAAGCCGACGATGATGAGGACGATGCCCCATAGGACCTCGCTGCGCACGATCGCGACAATGCCCGCGACGACGAGCACCACGGCAATGAGCCAAAGAATGAAGTCCATTTCAGATCTCCTCTTCCCTCATTTGGCGGCAGCGCCTTCGTTGCCGCGCCGCTGAGTACGCACGGCTTACTACCCGAGGTTCTTCCGCGCTCATTGCGCGCTCCGAGGACTGGATTCGCGCCCTGACCGTAGTGCTTTAGCTGGTTCGCGGAGATAGCCGCACGGACCGCGCGGATGACATGCGAGGGGGACTGGGGACGGCTTGGGGTGTCACTAAAGGGCCACCGGCGATCCGGCACCGACGGCGCGGTCGTCGCCCAGGCAGTAGACGCGGTACGAGTGCCGGATCACCGGCTGGGCGACGTTGCGGACGTGCACGCCGCCCGGCGTCACACCCTTCTCGGTGCCACCGTGGGCGTGCCCGTGGATCACGAGATCGGCCCCCGCGTCGTCGATCGCCTGTCCGAGCAGGTAGCTGCCCAGGAACGGGTAGATCTCGAGCTTCTCCCCCATGAGCGTGTCCTTGATCGGCGCGTAATGCAGGAGGGCTAACCGCACATCGACCTCCATGCCCGCCAGCGCGGCGCTAAGCAGCTCGGCGAGGGCCTTGGTGTGCGCCACGAACGCCTTCATCTCGGGCTCGCCGAAGTCGCTGCCGCAGGCCCCGGCGAAGCCGCCGCCGAAACCCTTGGTCCCCGCCACCCCGACCGTGGCGCCGTCGATCTCCACCACCGCGCTGTCGCCCTCGAGAATCCGGATACCGACCGCCTCGAGCGCCTCGCGGACCTCCGGCGCGGCGTCGGCGTGATGGTCGTGGTTCCCGAGCACGGCGAGGGTGGGGACCGGCACCTCCGCCAGCTCGGCGGCGAGCGCCGCCGCCTCCTCGGGCTCACCGACCCTTGTGAGGTCCCCCGCGAGGACGAGGAGGTCGGCGTGTTCGGGCAGCAGGTCGAGGTGCGGCCGCAGCGTCCCGGCCGAGTCGACCCCGAAATGCAGGTCGCCCACCGCCGCGACACGGATCACGAGAGCCGCTCGGGGGCCGGGTCCTCCTGGCATGCGACCACGACGAGCTCGTTGTGGACGTCGCGGTCGGGTAGCAGCTCTGCGACCACCCTGGAGATGGCGTCGTGGCGCTCGGGCGTCGCCACGGAGCCGCTCAGGAACACCTTTTCACCGACCACCTTCACCTGCACGTCGAGCTCGCCCACCCGGGGGTCGTGCGCGAGAGCCTCCTGGATGCGGCCGATGAGGTACTGCTTGGGCTCGCTCGGCGTCGGCGCCACGCGCGGGCCCCCTCAGGACTCCGTCATCTCGAGCAGGGCGCGGATCACGCGGTCGGGCACGACGAGGTCGACAGCCCGGGCAAAGAGGAGGAGGCTTGCCACCTTCCGGGGCCCGTGCCGGGCACGGCGCAGGAGGTAGTCCCAGTCGAGCGACGCGCGGGCGATGATCCCGAGCCCGTCCCACCAGTGGCGCGGCGTGTGCTCGGCGAAGGCGGTCGCCTTGATTACGAGCAGATCCTCGGGCGCCAGGACCGGCACCGTCACACCGCGGAAGTCGTGGCGGCCGCACCGGGTGATCATCTCGTCGTCGAGGTAGATGCCGGCGGTCGCCTTGAAGATCAGGTCGACGAGAACGCCCCGGTCGATCGCCTTGAACAGCCAGTTCGGGTCCTTCTCGTGGGTGCTGAACCCGGCGTCCGCCAGCGCCTCGAGGGCGGGACGAGCATCCTGAGGCTGCACGAAGACGTCGATGTCGTAGGTCCAGCGCGGTCGGCCGTGAACTGCCGACGCAATCCCTCCGATCAGCGTCCATGGGAGGCCGGATGCGTCGAGGGCGCCGGACACGCTCGCGAGCACTTCGAGGAAGACGTCCTCGGGCACCGCCTGGCAGGCGAAGGTGAACTCGACCGGCGGCGACGCGTCGGACTCGATGTCCTGGGCGTCGAAGGCCATGCCCGTTAGATACCCCGGGCGGCCCGAACTCACGCCGCACCGGCGCAGGTGGCCGATGCGGCCGGGCCGCGCCGGGAGTTCGTGGTCGGCGGATGGATGCCGGGACCGGGAGCGCATGAAGGTCGATCGGCGCGCTGCTCGTCGGCTACTACGACCCATTCCGGCGAGGAGCCGCGCCTCCGTTACGCCGGGCGGGGAACCGGCTTGACCGCCGCCGAGCTGACCCGCCTCGGGAAGCTCCTGGAGCCGTCGCGCTGGCCGTCCAGCCCCTTCGACCGGCCACCGCCACGGGTGCGGGACACGCTGGACGCCCCCGTCGATGGGAGACCGCTCGAACGCCGATGTTTGCGCCGGGCCGCTTGCGGGCAGCGCGAAGTGCATGAAGCGGCGCTCAGTGCGTGCACGCCGACGGACCTCGATCGCGAGCCCTACGATCGCGGCCAAATTCGCCGATGCCCAGTCGGCTCGCTCTGCGATCGAGGCGCTCGAGAACGCCGGCGTCGATGGTGGCGAGATCGAGCTCCTCGGGTCCCATGTCGGTGCCGTCTCGCCCGGCGGCGACAACGAGCCGTCTGACCGGCGCGCCGGGCGTTACATCTCGCGCCGTCTCGCCCTCGGTGCAGCAGCTGGAGCGCTCACGGGCATGCTCGCCGGGTTGGCACTGGCGCTGGTGCTGCTCGCCGTCACGGACGACGTGTCGCGGGTAGGCGTGCTGTGGGCGTGCGTTATCGTGAGCGTCGGCATCGGCACGACCCTCGGCACATTCCTTGGCCTCGAGCGCTCTGTCGGTTTCTCCGAATCGTGGCCGGCGACCTTTGACGACGACGCGGCCGGCCCGCTGTGGGTGGCGGTGTTCACCCGCGATCCCACAGCGACCGCGCGCGCCCGTCATGCACTCCAGGCCCGAGATCCGGTAGAGCTCAGGACAGGGACGAGCTGACCCGACACGAGACCCCCCGCCGGCGAGGCCTCCGGGGGGAGTACCTCGAGCACACACCCGACGGGGCTTGCGCGCCGCGACTGGTCCGTGATGGGTGACGAGCAGCACTCCGCGCAACTGCCCATGCCCGCGTTGCTCCCTCAGCGTCGAGCGGCTAACCGTCAACCCTCGGTAGTGCCCGGCGTTGCTCGTTTGGCTCCTTCCGGGGTCGGGTAGGCGAGGCCCAATATCTCGGGACGGCAAAGGGGGCGGAAGCCATGGCGGTCTGCGACACCTGCGGCAACGACTACGACAAGTCCTTCGGCGTGACCTCGGCCGACGGTCGGTCGTACACCTTCGACAGCTTCGAATGCGCCGTTCACCAGCTGGCACCGCAGTGCGTTCACTGTGGCTGCCGGGTGCTCGGTCACGGCGTGGAGTCCGAGGGGCAGGTGTTCTGCTGCGCGCACTGCGCCAAGCAGTCCGGGGTCACCGCGGTCGCCGACCGGGCGTGACCAGGGACCGGACGCCCACGACATCACGCGGTTGCCTGGATGAGCGGGCAGCCCATGTCCTGGTCTTCCGACGCCGAGGACAAGCGAGACGACTAGGTGCGGCTCCGACACTTCGCCGCCCGCTCCGCCACCGACCGACCCCACCCCGACCCCCGACCCACGACTGGCCCTACGCTGACCCGCGATGCGGTGAGGAGAGGCATGGGGATCCGGAAACTGATCGCATCCTGGCCCGCGCTGCGCCAGCTCTCGGGCGACCGGCTCGGCCTCGGCCCCGCCGTCCAGTCGACCCACTCGGCCTCGCTGACGCCGCGCACGCTCACCGCCGACCGCGTCGCCAGGTCGATCTGCCCGTACTGCGCAGTCGGTTGCGGTCAGCGGATCTACGTGCAGGACGGGCGCATCAGCCAGATCGAGGGTGACCCCGACAGCCCGATCTCGCGAGGGCGCCTGTGCCCGAAGGGCGCCGCCACCAAGCAGCTCGTCACCGGACCGCGTCGCGAGCACCGCGTCAAGTACCGCCGCCCCTACGGCATCGCCTGGGAGGAGTTGAAGCTCGACCGGGCGATGGACATGATCGCCGACCGCCTGATCGAGACGCGCCGGGAGGGCTGGCAGGAACGCGACGACAAGGGCGAGAGGCTGCGGCGGACGATGGGCTTCGCGCACCTGGGTGGCGCCACCCTCGACAACGAGGAGAACTACCTCATCAAGAAGCTCTTCACCGCGCTCGGCGCCATCCAGATCGAGAACCAGGCCCGCATATGACACTCCTCCACCGTCCCCGGTCTGGGGACATCCTTCGGTAGAGGCGGCGCCACCACCTTCCAGCAGGACCTCCAGCACGCCGACTGCATCGTCATCATGGGCTCGAACATGGCCGAGTGTCACCCCGTCGGGTTCCAGTGGGTGATGGAGGCGAAGCTCGCAGGAGCGACGGTCGTCCACATCGACCCTCGTTTCACCCGCACGAGCGCGCTGGCCGACATCCATGTGCCGCTGCGCGCCGGGAGCGACATCGCCTTCCTCGGCGGGGTCGTCAACTACATCCTCGAGCACGGGCGCGAGTTCCGTGACTACCTCGTGCACTACACGAACGCGGCGACCATCATCGAGGAGCAGTTCCGCGACACCGAGGACCTCGACGGCCTGTTCTCCGGCTGGGACCCCGAGGCGCGGAGCTACGACACGCGCACCTGGCAGTACGAGGGCGTCGAGGCAGCTGGGCGCCCGGCGAGGACCGACCCGACACTCGAGCACCCGCACTGCGTGCTCCAGCTGCTGAAGAAGCACTACCGGCGCTACACGCCCGAGATGGTGGAACAGGTGTGCGGGGTGCCGCAGGCGCTGTTCGTGCGCGTCTGCGAGGCGCTGTGCGAGAGCTCGGGTCGGGAGCGGACCGCGGCGTTCTGCTACGCCGTGGGCTGGACGCAGCACACCGTCGGCGTGCAGTACATCCGCACCGCGGCCATCATCCAGCAGCTCCTCGGCAACATCGGGCGTCCCGGCGGCGGGATCCTGGCCCTGCGCGGCCACGCGTCGATCCAGGGCTCGACCGACATCCCCACCCTCTACAACATCCTGCCGGGGTACCTGCCCATGCCTCGCGCCGGCGACACCGACCTGGCCGACTACCTCGACCGCAACGCCACGCCAACCGGCTTCTGGGGTCACACGGACGCCTACACCGTCAGCCTGCTCAAGGCGTACTGGGGTGACGCCGCCACCGCCGGCAACGACTACTGCTACGACTACCTGCCCCGGATCGACGGCGACCACTCGACGTACCAGACGGTCATGGACATGCGCGACGGCGCCGTCAAGGGCTTCTTCGTGATGGGAGAGAACCCCGCCGTCGGCTCGGCCAACGGGAAGCTGCACCGGCTCGCGATGGCGGAGCTCGACTGGCTCGTCGTGCGCGACCTCTCCGAGATCGAGACCGCGTCGTTCTGGTACGACTCGCCCGAGATCGAGACCGGCGAGCTGCGCAGCGAGGCCATCGGCACCGAGGTGTTCTTCCTCCCGGCCGCGTCACACGCCGAGAAGGACGGCAGCTTCACCAACACCCAGCGCCTCCTCCAGTGGCACGAGAAGGCGGTTGAGCCGCCGGGCGACTGCCGCTCCGAGCTGTGGTTCATGTACCACCTCGGGCGGATCGTCCGGGAGAAGCTGGCCCGCTCCACCGACGAGCGCGACCGGCCCGTGCTCGACCTCCGGTGGGGCTACCCCACCGAGGGCGCCACCGCCGAGCCCCGCGCCGAGGCGGTGCTGCGCGAGGTCAACGGATGGGGCGCCGACGGCCAGGCGCTGACGAGCTACACCGAGCTGAAGGCCGACGGGTCGACCGTGTGCGGCTGCTGGATCTACTGCGGCTGCTACGCCGACGAGGTGAACCAGCCTGCCCGCCGGAAGCCGGGCCAGGACCAGGACTGGGTCGCGGCGGAGTGGGGATGGTCGTGGCCGGCGAACCGGCGCCTCCTCTACAACCGGGCCTCGGCCGACCCCGCCGGCCACCCCTGGTCGGAACGGAAGCGCTACGTGTGGTGGGACGAGGAGCGCGGCGAGTGGACCGGGGCCGACACGCCCGACTTCGAGGCGACGAAGCGGCCCGACTACGAGCCCGACGAGGACGCCGAGGCCGAGGGTGCGCTCCGGGGCGACGACCCGTTCATCATGCAGGCCGACGGGGTGGCGTGGCTGTTCGCGCCGAGCGGGCTCGAGGACGGGCCGTTCCCCACGCACTACGAGCCGCAGGAGTCGCCGTTCCACAACCTGCTCTACTCGGAGCAGTCGAACCCGGTCTGCCAGACGTTCCGGCGCGCCGACAACCCGTACAACCCGCACGCCGGCCAGCCCGGCTCCGACGTGTACCCGTACGTGCTCACGACCTACCGGCTCACCGAGCACCACACTGCCGGCGGCATGAGCCGCAACCTGGCCTACCTGTCGGAGCTCCAGCCAGAGATGTTCTGCGAGGTCGGTCCGGCGCTGGCCGCCGAACGCGGCCTCACGCACGGCGACTGGGCGACCATCGTGAGCGCCCGCACCGCCATCGAGGCCCGCGTGCTCGTCACCGAGCGTCTCGCCCCCCTCGCGGTCCAAGGCCGCACCGTCCACCAGGTCGGGCTCCCGTACCACTGGGGGACCCGGGGCCTGAGCACGGGCGACTCCGCCAACGACCTGTTGCCCCTCGCGCTCGACCCCAACGTCCACATCCAGGAGGCGAAGGCCGCAACCTGCGACATCCGGCCGGGTCGCAGGCCGCGGGGGCGCGAGCTGACGGCGCTCGTCGACGACTACCGGCGCCGGGCGGGCGTGAGTACGGGAGAACGAGCGTGAGCGTGACGCTCCCCGAGCCGGCTCCCTCGGGCGGGCGCGACCCGGCCGCGCTCTCCGGCTACGCCGGGCATCCGCCGCGAGTTGGCTTCTTCACCGACACCAGCGTCTGCATCGGCTGCAAGGCGTGCGAGGTCGCGTGCAAGGAGTGGAACGACGTCCCCGACGACGGCCTGAACTTCCTGGGGACGTCCTACGACAACACGGGTGCACTCGGCGCCGACACCTGGCGCCACGTCGCGTTCATCGAGCAACCGCGCGACGACGGGCTCCGCTGGCTGATGAGCTCCGACGTGTGCAAGCACTGCACGTCGGCGGCGTGCCTCGACGTGTGCCCCACCGGCGCGCTGTTCCGTACCGAGTTCGGGACCGTCGTCGTGCAGGAGGACATCTGCAACGGCTGCGGGTACTGCGTGCCCGCCTGCCCGTTCGGCGTGATCGACCAGCGGAAGGACGACGGGCGCGTGTGGAAATGCACGCTCTGCTACGACCGCCTGCGCGGCGGCTTCGAGCCCGCTTGCGCCCAGGCGTGCCCCACCGACTCGATCCAGTTCGGTCAGCTCGACGAGCTGCGAGAGCGTGCCGAGCGGCGCCTCGGCCGGCTGCTCGAGCGGGGTGTGACCGACGCTCGTCTCTACGGCCACGACGAGGACGACGGCGTGGGCGGCGCCGGCGCCTTCTTCCTGCTCCTGGACGAGCCCGAGGTGTACGGGTTGCCGCCCGACCCCGTGGTCACCACCCGTGACCTGCCCGAGATGTGGCGTTGGGCTGCCGCCGCCGGCGCTGCGCTCGCCGGCCTGGTGGCGTTGGCGCGGGGGCGCCGGTGAGCCGGCGCGAGGTACGCGGCGAACGGGCACTGGTGCCCGAGGCCGAGTTTCGCACCTACTACGACCGGCCGGTCCTGAAGGAGCCGGTGTGGACCTGGGAGGTGCCGGCCTACTTCTTCGTCGGCGGGCTGGCCGCCGGCTCGGCGATGGCGGCCGTGGCCGCCGACCTCGCTGCAGACGAGCGGCAAGCGCGGCGCCACCGCGTGGT
>JBOGFI010000081.1:0-39271 GCA_050743365.1 Acidimicrobiia bacterium
CGACAGGCAGGCGCTCCGCTAGTACTCGAGGGCGAAGAGTCGCGCACCTTGCGCGGCGCGTCGGCGCGGATCGTCGAGAACATGGAGGCGAGCCTCGGGATGCCGACGGCGACGTCGGTGCGGACGGTGCCGGCGAAGCTGCTCGAGGTCAACCGGATGATCCTCAACAATCACCTCGCCCGCACCGGCCGGGGCAAGGTGAGCTTCACGCACCTGATCGCTTATGCGGTGCTGCGCGGGCTCGAGCAGGTGCCGGCCATGAACTCGGGGTTCGGCAACGCCGCCGGGGAACCCGTCCTCGTGCGCCACGCCCACGTCAACCTCGGCCTCGCCGTCGACGTGAAGAAGAGCGACGGCTCGCACACGCTGGTGGTCCCCAACATCAGGCGCGCCGACGCGCTCGATTTCGCCGCCTTCCACGCCGCCTACGAGGAGCTCATCGCCAAGGTGCGCTCGGGCAAGCTCTCGCCCGACGACTTCGCCGCCACCACCGGCACCATCACGAACCCGGGCATGATCGGCACGGTCCACTCGGTGCCGCGGCTCATGCCGGGCCAGGGCTTCATCGTCGGCGTGGGGTCGATCCGCGTCCCCGCCGAGTACGAGGGGGCTGACCCCCTCACACTGGCCAAGCTGGGCGTGAGCAAGACGATCACGCTCACGAGCACCTACGACCACCGCATCATCCAGGGCGCCGAAAGTGGCGAGTTCCTCGCCGGTGTGCACGAGCTGCTCGTCGGGGGCGACGACTTCTACGACGAGATCTTCAAGAGCTTCGCGGTCCCGTACGAACCGGCGCGCTGGAGTGTGGATATCACTCCCCGAGACGACTTGGCCGCCGCGCACGACAAGGCCGTGCACGTGCAGCAGCTCATCAACATGTACCGCGTGCGCGGCCACCTCATCGCCAACCTCGACCCGCTCGGTCGCAAGGACCCCCAGACCCATCCCGAGCTCGACATCAACCACTACGAGCTCACGATCTGGGACCTCGATCGCGAGTTCCCCACCGGCGGCCTCGCCGGTCAACCCATGATGAAGCTGCGCGACATCCTGGGGGTGCTGCGCGACGCCTACGCGCGCACGATCGGCGTCGAGTACATGCACATCCAGGAGCCCGACCAGAAGGCTTGGATCCAGGAGCGGATCGAGGGCGTCACCTACGAGCCGACCGACGACGACAAGCGGCGCATCCTCGAACGGCTCAACGCCGCCGAGGCGTTCGAGCGCTTCCTGCACACGAAGTACCTGGGCCACAAGCGCTTCAGCCTCGAGGGCGCCGAGAGCGTCATCCCCATGTTGGACGCGCTCCTCTCGACCGCGGCCGACGACGGAGTGGAGGAGGCGGTGCTGGGCATGCCCCACCGCGGCCGCCTCAACGTGCTCACCACCGTCGTCGGCAAGTCGGACGGGCAGATCTTCCGCGAGTTCGAGGGCGAGCTCGACCCAATGTCGGCCCAGGGCTCGGGCGACGTGAAGTACCACGTCGGGGCCAGCGGCAAGCACGGCTCACCGGCGGGGAACGAGCTGGTCGTCAGCCTCGCCTCCAACCCCAGCCACCTCGAGGCGGTCGACCCGGTGGTCGAGGGCATGGTGCGGGCGAAGGAGGACGAGCGCGGCGACGAGACGCGCACGAAGGTGCTGCCGGTGCTCCTCCACGGCGACGCCGCCTTCGCCGGGCAGGGCGTGGTGGCCGAGACGTTCAACCTCTCGGCGGTGCCGGGCTACGACGTCGGCGGCACGGTCCACATCGTGGTGAACAACCAGCTCGGTTTCACCACCTCGCCCGAGATGGGGCGCTCATGCGTCTACGCCACCGACGTCGCCAAGATGGTGCAGGCGCCGATCTTCCACGTGAACGGCGACGATCCCGAGGCGTGCGTGCGGGTGATCGACCTCGCCTTCGCGTTCCGGCAGGCGTTCCGCAAGGACGTGGTCGTCGACATGATCTGCTACCGCCGCTACGGGCACAACGAGGCCGACGAGCCCGGCTTCACGCAGCCGCGCATGTACGAGCTCATCGACGGTCACCCGTCGCCGCGCACCCGTTACACCGACCAGCTCGTCCGCCGCGGCGACATGAGCCTCGAAGAGGCGGACGAGGTCGTCGAAGACTTCAAGGCCCGCCTCGACGCCGCCTTCGCCGAGACCCACCCGAGCGCGCCGCCCGACGCCGACCGGTCCGCGGGTGGGCTGGACGCGCCGCGGGAGGGCGACGCGCCGGGCCGGCGCCCGCCGGCCGACTCGGCGACCACCCGGGTAGCACCGACCGTGCTCACGCGCGTCCTCGACCGGCTCACGAGCCGGCCCGACGAGTTCTCGGTGCACCCCAAGCTCGAGCGCATCCTCCAGGCGCACCGCGTGGCCTTCGAGTCCGACCAGGTCGACTGGGCCCTCGCGGAGGCGCTCGCGTTCGGGTCGCTGGTGCTCGAGGGCACACCGGTGCGGCTCGCAGGCCAGGACACTCGACGAGGCACGTTCAGCCAGCGCCACGGGGCGCTCGTCGACGCGCTCACCGAGGCCGAGTACGTGCCCCTGGCACACCTGGCCGACGACCAGGCGCCGTTCATGCTCTACGACTCGGTGCTGTCGGAGTACGCCGCCCTCGGCTTCGAGTACGGCTACTCGGTGGCGAACGCCGAGGCGCTCGTGTGCTGGGAGGCGCAGTTCGGCGACTTCATGAACGGCGCCCAGGTCGTCATCGACCAGTTCGTGGTGGCCGCCGAGGACAAGTGGGGCCAGCAGAGCAGTCTCGCGATCCTGCTCCCGCACGGTTTCGAGGGGCAGGGGCCCGAGCATTCGAGCGCCCGCCTCGAGCGCTTCCTCACATTGTGCGCCGAGGACAACCTTCGGGTCGTGTACCCGTCGACCGCGGCGCAGTACTTCCACGCCCTGCGGCGCCAGGCCCTCGCCACCCGGCGTGTCCCGCTGGTGTGCTTCACGCCCAAGCGGTACCTGCGGATGGCGCACACGAAGTCTCCGGTCGAGGCGTTCACCAAGGGCGAGTTCCGCCACACGCTCGACGACCGCGCCACCCTCGACCGCGACTCGATGCGCCGGGTGGTGCTGTGCACGGGCAAGGTGGGCCACGAGCTCATGGACACTCGCGACGAGATGGGCGCCAGCGCCGCGGTGGTGCGAGTGGAGCAGCTCTATCCGTGGCCCGGAGACGAGCTCGCCTCCACCCTCGACCGCTACGCGAACGCAAAGGAGGTGTGGTGGGTGCAGGAGGAGCCGGTCAACATGGGCGCCTGGGGCTACGTGCAGTCGAAGCTGGCGCGCCTGCTCGGTGAGCAGCCCGCGGTCGAGCTCGTGGCTCGCGAGGCGAGCGCCAGCCCTGCCACCGGCAGTCAGACCATCCACGACCGCGAGCAGGCCGATCTCCTCACCGCCGCCTTCGCCGGTCTGAGCTAAGCCGTTACGGCGCGAGCGCGCGCACGACCGACTCGACCAGCTCGGCCACGAAACGACGGTCGAGTGGCGCCCCGCTGACCAGGTGCCGGTAGAAGACCGGGCCGGCGACGAGGTCGGCGGCCACCTCCACGTCGGCGCCGGCGCGCACCTCGCCGCGGTCGATGCCCCGCTGCACGGCGGCGATCGCGATCTTGCGGCGCTCGGCGACGAAGGCGCGGTGCGCGGCGGCGAGCTCGGGGGTGCGCACAGTCTCGGAGATCATCTGCGGGAGGGCGCGGCCCGCGACCGTGCCCGTCACGACGCGCAGGAGGTTGTCGATGATCCCCTCGATGTCGCCGCGCAGGCTTCCGGTGTCGGGCGGGGGCGCCACCGAAGCGTCGACGAGGTTCTCGCACGCCGCCATCACGAGGTCGATCTTCGACGGGTAGCGCCGGTAGATGGTGGCCTTGCTGACACCGGCTCGCCCGGCCACGCCCTCGACCGACAGTCCCTCGAAGCCGAGTTCGGCGAACAGCTCCAGCGTGGCGTCGAGGATTGCCCCGTCGGCGACGGCCGAGCGCGGCCGGCCCGGCGGGCGGGTCGTCGCCTCGGGCGCATTGCTCACGTGCGGCTCCGCTCCAAGGGGGGCGGGGCGGCGCCGGCGGTCTCGGGCTCCTCGGCGGCGCCCTCCTCGCGGCCGCGCGCCGGCAGCCACAGCAGCGTCAGGATGACCCCGAGCAGCGCGGCCCCGGCGGCCACGAGCACGCCCGCGTGCATGCCGTCGACGAATGCGTTACGCGCCGCCGTGGAGAGCTCCGGCAGGTTGAGACGATCGGCGATCGCGAGCGCGCCACCGATCTGCTCCTTGATCTGGGCGAGGAAACCAGGCGGTGGCTGCACCGGCGCCTTGGCGACGGCATCGGCGACATGCGAGGCGTACAGCGAGGAGGCGACGCTGCCGATTACCGCGACGCCGAGCGCGCCTCCCACCTGGCGGGTGGTGTCGTTCACCGCCGACCCGACGCCGGCCTTCGCCAGCGGCAGCGACCCCATGATCGACTCGGTGGCCGGCGCCATCGTCAGGCCCATGCCGGCGGCCATGATCACCATGCGCCAGACGATGTCGGGGTACGGGCTCGACGCGCTGACGCCCGCCATGGTGATCAACCCCAGCGCCATGAGCGCGAGCCCGGTGGCGACGACGAGCTTCGTGCCGACGCGCTCGACCAGACGGGGGCTGTTGGGCGCCAGGATCATCATCGTCACCGCCCACGGCATCAACCGGACGCCGGTACCGAGGGCGCTGTACCCGAGCACGAACTGGAAGTACTGGGTGAACAGGAAGATTGAGCCGAACATGGCGAAGAAGATGAACGCGATCGCGCTGCTGGCGACGGTGAAACGCGGGTTCTTGAAGAAGCCGAGGTCGAGCATGGGGTGATCGGTGCGGTGCTCCCAGGCGAAGAACAGCGCTAGCAGCAGCGCGCCGACCGCGAACGCCACCAGCGTCCTGCCGTCGGTCCAGCCTTGCCCCGGAGCCTCGATGATCCCGTACAGGAGCGCGGTCAGCCCCGCGATCGACAGCACCGCGCCGACAGGGTCGAGCTTCGGCGCCGCCGGGTCCTTCGACGTCGGGATCAGGAACACGCCGGCGACGAGCCCGAACACGACGATCGGGATGTTCACCCAGAAGATCGACCCCCAGTAGTAGTGCTCGAGGAGGAAGCCGCCGACGAGCGGCCCGAGGATCGCGAGCCCGGCGACCCCGGCCCAGACCCCGATGGCACGGCCGCGCTCCTGCGCGGGGAACACGTTCGTGATGATCGACAGCGTCGCCGGCATGATGAACGCCCCGCCGATGCCCATGAACGCGCGGGTGGCGATCAACTGGTTCGGCGTCGACGCCACCGCCGAGAGCACCGACCCCAGCCCGAAGATCACGAACCCCACCTGGAGCGCTCCCCGGCGACCGAAGCGGTCGCCCAGGGCGCCGGCGGTGAGCAGCAGGCCGGCGAAGACCAGGGTGTAGGCGTCGACCATCCACTGGAGCTGGCTGTTGGTGGCGTCGAGCTCGCGCACGATCGTCGGGAGGGCCACGTTCAGGATGGAGTTGTCGAGCACGATGATGAACAGGCTCAGGCAGAGCACGGCGAGGATCCACCACCGCCGCTCGTGGGCCTTGTCCTGCACGGTGCTCATCTGGGGCACGCCCATGCCGGGCCTTCCTTGCCGAGGCGAGAATCGTCTGCCCGTCTATCAGCCCCAGTTCAGAAACGCAACCGTTTCGTATCGAAATGTGCCTCGGGTCACACCGAGCCGGTCACACCCGCTGGCGCCGGGCCCGCAGGCCGATCCAGCCGACGGCCAGGCCGAAGGCGACCGAGACCGTCGCCAGCGCCACGTGCACGACCTTGAAGCTGGTGGAGCGGTCGTCGCCGAGGACGTTGCCGATGCGGGTGAGCCACACGAACAGCGTCCAGGCGGCGGCGGCGAGCAGGACGAGGGCGGCGCGGCGGGACACGTCGGGCGGCGCGGCTCAGGAGGCGGCGTCGATGGCGGCGAGCGCCCGCTGCACGGCGGCGTCGGAGGCGTTGACGAGCGGAAGGCGCACGTCGGGCGTGGGGATCTTGCCCAGGGCGTGGAGCACGCCCTTGAACACGGAGGGGTTGGGCTCGGCGAAACACGCCTGCACCACCGGGAGCAGGGCCTCGGCGTGGGCTCGGCCGTCGTCGAGCTTGGCGGCGAGGCCACACTCGATCATCTCGACGAACCGCGCCGTGCACACGTGCGCCGAGGCGCAGATCGCTCCCGACCCGCCCATCAGCACGATCGGGAACAGGAACGGGTCCTCACCCCCGAGCACGGCGAAGCCGTCGACCTGATTGGCCCCGGCCAGGAGCTCGAGCGTGTCGAGGTCGAGGCCGATGGCCGCCTGCTTGATCCCGGCGAAGTTCGGCATGCGGGCGAGCTCGAGCACCCCGGCGGCGGGGAGATGGCGACCGGTCCGGATGGCGATGTTGTAGATGACCACCGGGACCGGGCTGGCCTCGGCGACCTTCTTGAAGTGCGCGACCGTTCCCGCCACCGAGGGACGGACGTAGTAGGGCACGACGACGAGCGTGGCGACGAGCGCAGGGGTGCCGCGGAGGTCCTCGACCGCGGCGAGGGTGGTCGCGGTGTTGTTGGTGCCGGCGCCGACGACGAGCTGGGCCGACCGCTCGGCGCACGCACGCGAGCAGGCGGCGACGACGGCGCGCTTCTCGTCGGCGTCGAGGGCGGGCGACTCCCCCGTGGTGCCGAGCGCCACGATGCCGGTGGCGCCGGCGTCGAGGTACTCGTGACAGAGGCGCTCGACCGCGTCGGGCGCGACCGACCCCTCGGTGTCGAACGGGGTGACGAGCGGGACGTAGACCCCGCGGAGCGTGACGTCGCCGGCCACGGTCGAAGGCTAACCAATCGCAGGCCCCGAAGTAGCCTGCGCAGCCGTGCCCGAGCCGTGGCGAACGCTGCTGACGTTCCTCGCCGGGCTCGTGACCGGGGTGCTCTCGGGGATGTTCGGCATCGGTGGCGCGGTCGTCTCGAACCCGGCCATCCGCTCGCTCGGCGCCAGCCCGATCCAGTCAGTGGGGTCCACGCTCCCGTCGATCCTGCCCTCCGCGCTCAGCGGCGCACTGCGCTACCGGCGCGAGGGCCTCCTGCGGGGCCGGGTCGTGCTCTGGACCGGGATGTCGGGCGCGGTGGCGTCGGTGGGCGGCTCGCTGCTCTCGGCGGTCGTCCCCGACGCGCGCCTCCTCACGATCGCGATCGCCCTGTTGATGGTGTACACGGCCGTCCGTACGGGTCGCGCCGCCGGGCCCGCCGACCCGAGTGCGGCGACCGCAGCGACCGAAGGGAACGGAGGTCGCTCGTCCAGCGAGCGAGAGAGGGAGGAGTGGTGGCTGCTGGTGGCGATCGGGCTAGTAGCGGGAACGTTCTCGGGTCTGCTCGGCATCGGCGGTGGCCTGCTCATGGTCCCGGCGTTCACCGGGCTGGTCGGGCTCCCGCTCAAGGAGACGCTGGGCACCTCGCTCGCGTGCGTGGGGATCATCGCCGTGCCCGGCACCGTTACCCACGCCATGCTCGGCCACGTCGACTGGGGCTTCGCCATCCCGCTGTGCATCGCCGTGATCCCGGGGGCACGGCTCGGGGCGAACCTCGCCATCCGCACGTCCGACCGGGCGCTGCGGCTCGCGGTCGCGACCGGCCTCAGCGTGATCGCGGCGATCTACGGGACGACCGAGCTGGCGTCGCTGCTCGGCTGAGCGCACGGGCGCGCCGGAAGATCAGGTCGAGCATCGGCCCCGTGAGCCTGCCGGTGAACGTGTTCTGCTGGCTCGGGTGATACGAGCAGACCACCGTCGCCCGTGGGGTCGCGACCTCGACACCGTGACCGAAGCGGGGACGGGGGGCGGGCAGCGCCACGCTGCCGAGCGCGAGCGTGCGCCACAGGGCGTCGTAGGCGAAGCCTCCCAGCACGACGACCTGCACCCGCTCGAGCAGGGTGAGCTCGCGCGCGAGGTATGGCAGGCAGCGGTCGCGCTCAGCGGGGCTCGGCTTGTTCGCGGGAGGTGCGCAGCGCACCGCGGCGGCGACGTAGGCGTCCTGGAGCCGGAGGCCGTCGTCGGCCGCGACCGAGAACGGCTGGTTGGCGTAGCCGGTACGGTGCAGCGCACCGAAGAGCCAGTCGCCCGAGCGGTCGCCGGTGAACACCCGCCCAGTGCGGTTGCCGCCGTGCGCGGCGGGCGCGAGCCCGACGACGAGCACCCGCGCCGCCGGGTCGCCGAAGCCGGGGACGGGACGGCCCCAGTACTCCTCGTCGCGGAATGCCGCCCGCTTCTCGCGCGCCACCTGCTCGCGCCACTGCACCAGCCGGGGACACGCCCGGCAGCGCGTGATCTCCCCCGTCAGCGCGCCAAGCCGGTCGCGTCGAGCCACGGCGGGCATCGTACGGCCGTACACCGCCATGTCTCGCGTTGGCCCGAGTCGTTAGCCTGGCGTCCGTGCGCGTCCTCCTGATCGTGAACCTGACCGCGTCGTCGGTCACGGCGCGCCGGCGGGTCGAGATCCAGCGCATCCTCGGCGCCGACCACAAGCTCGAGGTGGCCGAGACGTCGCGGCGGGGGCACGCGGCCCGCCTCGCCCGGGCGGCCGCGCTCGACGGCGTCGACGTGGTCGCGGTGCTGGCCGGAGACGGCACGCTCAACGAGGCGGCCGACGGCGTCGCCCACACCGTCACCGCGCTGGCCCCGCTGCCGGGCGGGTCGACGAACGTGTTCGCCCGCACGATCGGGGTCGCCTACGACCCCGTGGAGGCGGCGCGCGGCCTGGTCGCGTCGCTGCGTAACTACCGGTTCCGGCGCATCGGGCTGGGGTCGGCCAGCGGCCGCCGGTTCGTGTTCCACCTGGGCCTGGGCTTCGACGCCGCCGTGATCGGACAGGTCGAGCGGCGCTCGTTCCTGAAGCGGCACTTCGCCCATCCGGTGTACGTCGGGTCGGCGTTCGACACCTGGTTCCGGCACTACGACCGCTCGCGGTCCCGCTTCCGGGTGGAGCTGCCCGACGGGGACGTGGTCGGCGACTCCGGGTTCGCGATCGTTTCGAACACGAGCCCCTACACGTATCTCGGGCGGCGACCGATCGTCGTGGCGCCGGGGGCCGGGCTCGACGACCCGCTGACGCTGACCTTGTTCCGCACCCTCGGGATCCCGCTCATCCTCAAGGCGGCGGCCTCGGCCCTCACCAGCACGCGCCTGATCACCCGGCACCCGAAGATCGCCCAGCGGGAAGGGGTCCACGCCCTCACCGTGAGCGGGGACGGCCCGTTCCCCTGGCAGGTCGACGGCGACTACCTCGGCGAGGTGGAGCACCTGGACGTCAGGTACGAGCCCGACGCCCTCACACTGGTCATGCCCTAATTTCTCGCTCGCTCGGCCCTCCTCTCTAGGTCGGGCTCGCTCGGGTCGTGGACTATCAATCCATAAGTGATTGATATTGCTCCGCTATAGAGCGATACTGGAGAGGTGAGACCAGCCCCTCCGCCACTGCTCCCGGTTTTCCGGTCTCGTCTCGTCGGCGACCTGCTCGCCCTTATCCTCCTCGATCCCTCCAAACGATGGACCGCCGAAGAGCTGGCGGACCGCACTGGCGCGCCCTATCCCACGGTGACGAAGGAGCTGCGGCGGCTCGGTGACGCCGGGATCCTCAAGGCCGAGTCCGTCGGGCGGACCAGGCTGGTTGCGGCGGACCCGGACAACCTCTACTTCCGACCCCTCACCGAACTCGTGGGCCTCGCGTTTGGACCTCCCCTCGTCATCGCCGAGGAGTTCGAGAAGGTCACCGGGATCGAGGACTTGTACATCTACGGGTCGTGGGCGGCCCGCGAGGCGGGCGAACCGGGAGCGACCCCGCACGACGTGGACGTGCTCGTGCTCGGCGGTCCCGACCGCGACGAGGTGTACGAAGCTGCGACGAGAGCGCAGCATCGTCTCGGCCGCGAGGTGAATACCACTCTCCGGACGCTGGAGCAGTGGCGGACGGCTGAGGACGCCTTTGCTCGCCAGGTCCGGTCCTCGCCCATGCTCCCCGTTCCGGGACCTTGGCGTACCTACGCTGAAGACGATGCCGAGATGGAAGAAGGGCGAGGAGACCGTCGAGCGGCTTCTCGAGGCGCGCCATCTCGAGCGCGTCGCAGCCGGTCCTGACGTGGGCGCCACGCTGCTGGCGGCCGCTCAGCGGCACGTTGCCAGCGCCAAGGGGTGCGCCGACACGGACCCCGAGGGGGCCTATGCGCTGGCCTACGACGCGGCACGGAAGGCGTCAACGGGACTCCTTGCTCACCAAGGTCTCCGCCCGACGACAACCGGCGGGCACTTGAGCGTCGTCGAGGCGACTCGCGCGCAGTTCCCCGAAGTCCCAGGTCTCCGTTCGCTGGACCGGCTCCGACGACGACGGAACCAGGCCGAATACCCGGACGCGGCCGGATACGACCCGATCATCAAAGACGAGGTCCTTGAAGCGATCGAGGTTGCCGAGGAAGCCTGTTCCTCGGCGACCAAGCTCCTCGATGTCCTGGGTGTCTTCTGATGACCAGCGAGTCGCGCCAGCCGCGATCAACGCCCCGAAGGAAGCCCTGACGTAGGTCGGGCGGGATACCCGCCCGGCGCCCTCCGGGACGCTCACCGCTCCCGCGCAATCCTGGCGGCAAGCGTCGGGCTGGCGGGCCTTCATTCCGATAAGGCGCTGCGGGCGACGTCGGGGACGTTGGTCACGATGCCGTCGACGCCGGCGTCGGCCAGCCTGCGGATCTCGGAGGGCTCGTCGACCGTCCACGCGTTGACGTCGAGCCCGAGATCATGGGCGCGGGCGACGACCGCGGCGGCGGCCGGACCGCGCAGGGAGCGGACGTCGGGATGGACGGCCTGGTGGCCGCGGGCGTGGGCGACGGCCGCGCCCTCGAGCGGGTCGAACCCCAGCAGCGTCAGGAAGCCCGTCGCCACCCGGGGGTCGAGGCTCCGTACCCGGTCGATCGACTTCAGGTTGAACGACGAGACGAGCACGTCGTCGCGCCCGTCCCGTGCGTGGAGCAGCTCGACGACCGCGGATGCGGCCCGGTCGTCGGGGTCGAAGTCGGCGTCGCCGGGCAGGTTCTTCACCTCGACGTTGACGAGAAGCCCGGCGCAGGCGTCGAGCGCCTCCACGAGGGTGGGCACGAACGGCAGGGCCCGCCGGATCTCCGCCTCCGCGTGGTGGGCGAGCACGCCGAAACCGGCGGCGTCGGCGTCGTGGTGCACCACGAGGACGCCGTCCGCCGTCCGGTGGACGTCGAGCTCGACCCCGTCCGCCCCGAGGGCCCGGGCGGCCGCGAAGGCCTCGACGGTGTTCTCGCGGGCTACCCGGCACGCACCCCGGTGGGCTAGTACCCGAGCCGACCTCATGGAGCGGTGATCGTACGCGGAACCGCAGGTCAAACCCCTTGCGCCCTGGTGATCGTCCCCCGTATTCTCTCGTTGCCTCGAGGGCCGGGCAGCTCCCGAGGACCTGCTTGTGAACGTGCGCACGAGCACGCCCCGCGGCACGTACGCCGAGGAACGACTGCACGGAGGCCTGGTGGCCCTCACCTGGATCAGGACCCACGACTGGGACGCGAACACGTGGCGAGCCCGCTCGGCGTGCCGCGACTCCGATCCCGACGTCTTCTTTCCCATCGGCAGCACCGGCATGGCGCTCGAGCAGATCGAGACGGCCAAGCGCATCTGCACCGCCTGTCAGGTGACCGAGGAGTGCCTCGAGTTCGCGCTCGCCACCAACCAGGAGGCGGGCGTGTGGGGGGGCACCACCGAGGAGGAGCGCCGCAAGCTGCGCAAGGCGTGGCTGGCCAAGCAGCGTCGGGCCGCCAGCTAGCGTCAGAGGTCGACCGGGGTCGACGGCGCCAGCGGGACGCGCAGCCGCACCCGGGTGCCATGGTCGTCGCCCGACCCGGGCCCGAGGTCGATCGCGCCACCCAGCTCGCTGGTCACCAGCGCCTGCACGATCGACAGGCCTAGGCCCTTCGAGCCCTCGAGCGTGAACCCCTCGGGGAGGCCGACCCCGTCGTCCGCCACGTCCACGGCGAGCTCGCCGTCGTCACGGGCGAGGCGCACGTGCACGTGGCCCTTGATCGGGAGGTCGCCGTCGCGCGGGAACGCATGGTCCACGGCGTTCTGCATGAGCTCGTTGAGCACCACGGCGAGCGGCGTGGCCACGTCGCCGCGCAGGTCGCCGGCGTCGCCCTCCACGTCGAACTCGAGGCGCACGTCGGGCGTCGACACCGACTCCTCGACCACGCGCACCAGCGGCCGTACGACGTCGTCGAACGGCACCACGTCGCCCGCGTCCCGCGAGAGGGTCTCGTGCACGATCGCGATGGAGCGGATCCGGCGCTCGGACTCCTCGATCGCCTCCTGCGCCTCGCCCGACCGGAGCCGGCGCCCCTGGAGCCGCAGCAGCGCCGCGATGGTCTGGAGGTTGTTCTTCACCCGGTGGTGGATCTCGCGGATGGTGGCGTCCTTCGACAGCAGCATGCGGTCGCGGCTCCGCAGGTCGGTGACGTCGCGCAGCAGGACCACGGCGCCGACGGGGTCGGCGCCCTCGATGAGCGGGATGGCGCGCAGCGTGCAGGAGGTGTCGCCCCGCTCCAGCTCCTCGTCGACCGGCAGCCGGGCGCGGATGGCGGTGTCGACCGCATCCTGGTCGAAGCCGATCTCCTCCAGTCGCAGGCCCTTCGTGTAGGCGTGGATGCCCATGCGGTGCAGTGAGCTGACCGCGTTGGGGCTCGCGAACACGATGCTCAGGTCTCCGTCGAGCACGATGACCCCGTCACCCACCTGGGGCGTGTCCTCGTAGGGCACCTCGTCGCGGCCGAACGGAAAGCTTCCCTCGGCGACCATGGCTGCGAACCGGTCGAAGACGGCGAGGTAGTTGCGCTCGAGCTCGCCGTGGCGGCGTCCCGACTCGGTCGGCGTCTCGCGGGTGACGAGACCGATCATCGCCCCCTGGTGACGGACGGGGATGCACTGCACCCGGGCGCGCTCCTTCGAGGCGAGCACGGTCCCGCCCCCCACGAGCAGCTCCCCCTGGCGCCACGCATGGCTGAGGAGCGGCCGCTCGACCTCATCGACGACGGTGCCCACCATGTCGGCCGGATAGAGCGTCTGGCCGGTGGTCGGCCGCACCTGCCCGAGCACGACGAACCGCCGACCCTCCTCGCCCTCGACCGGCACGAGCAGGAGCAGGTCGGAGAAGCACAGGTCGGCCAGCGACTGCCATGACGCGACCAGACGCCGCACGTGCGCGAGGTCGTCGCCACGCAGCGCGGTGTTCTTGAGCGCAAGCTCGGCGAGCGTCGCCACGCCACCATTCTTGTCGCCCGGCGGTCCGTTGTCGCGCGCGAGTTACGGGAACAGGTGCTCGCCGATTCGGGCCAGGCCCGCCACGTCGTAGATGTCGACCTCGAAGGTGGGCACGGTCACCACGACCTCCGGCTCGCGCGCCAGCTCGGCCCGGAGCTCGGCCTCCCGCTTCGCCACCACGGCGAAGTTGTGGAACGACTCGCCCACCGTGCGCAGCACGCGGGCGGTCCGGCCCGGGTCGGCCAGGGCGTCGTCGTCACCTCCCGCGAGCGCCTCGGCGAGCGGCGCCGCCTCGGCGCCGAGCATGTCTGCGGCCCGGGCGCCCTCGGACGAACGCAGGTACTCCGGGAGCGTCTTGTTGAGGACGAGGGCACCGAGGTGGAAGCGGCGCTCGACGAGCTGATCGCAGAAGAACTCGGCCTCCCGTAGGGGCGCACCCTCGAGGGTGGTGACCACGCCGAAGGTCGTGCGCCGGTCGTGCAGCAGCTCCTCGACCGCCCGGGCCCGCTCGACGAACCCGTCGTACATCGACTGGAAGCTCAAGAAGAACTCGGCGATGTCCTGGAGGAACTGGCTGCCGAGAATACGGTCCGCGAGCTGGTAGAAGGGGCGGCTGGCCACGCTGAAGACCCGGGCGCCGCGCTTGCCCCCCACGCGGTACGGCATCGTCAGCCAGCGCAGCAGCCGCCCTCCGAAGAACTCCGCCATGCGCTTCGGGGCCTCGAGGAAGTCGAGCGCGTTGCGGGTCGGCGGCGTGTCGATGACGATCAGGTCGTACGCGCCGGTGGCGTGGATGTCGAAGAGCCGCTCCATGGCGATGTAGTCGTGGCTCTGGACGAACCGGCCGGTGATGTTGATGTAGAGCCGGTTCTCGAGGATGCGGTAGGCGGTCTCCTCGTCGGGCGCGTGCCGGAGCACGAGGTCGTCCCACGAACGCTTGGTGTCCAGCATGGCTGCCCACAGCTCGCCCCGGGGATCGAGCCCGGCCTCCTTGAACGCCTCGACCGGCACCTGCTTCTCGACGTTGCCGAACCCCTCGAGACCGAGCGCGCTGGCGAGCCGCTTCGCGGGGTCGATGGTGAGCACCAGCACCTTCCCGCCCAGGCGCGTGGCCGCGGTGACCGCCGCCGCGGCCGCCACCGACGTCTTCCCGACGCCGCCCGAGCCGCACAGGATCACGATCTCCTTCGTAGCCAGGAGCTGCTCGAGGCTGCCCGACCGCTCGCTCGCGCTCACAGGCCGAGCTCCTCTTTCAGATAGTCGGCCACCATGCGCGTGACCCGCAGTCCGGCGTCCCGCACGAACAGGTACGGGAGCAACAGCATCGGCAGCTCGACCGTCTCACGCAGGCGGGCGAGGTGCGCGGCACGCGTGCGCCGGAGCGACACCGCGAGCCGCGCCGCCTCGAGGACCGTGGTGACACCGGGCCCGGCCCGCTCGGTCAGCCCAGCCGACGCCTCCGGCGTCCTGAGCACCTCGAAGGTCTCCTCGTCGTCGTGGGTGAAGAGCTCCGGGAGCACGCGATTGACGATCACCGAGCCCAGCGGCACCCGGAGGCTGGCCCGCGCCTGCTCGACGAGCTCGATGGTCTCGTTGACCGGCATCTCCTCCGGCGTGGCCACGATGTTCAGCGCGGTGAGCTTGGGATCGGACAGCAGCTCCACCATCCAGTCCGTCTGGCTCCGCACCATGCCCACCGACACCAGCTCCTGGATGGCGCGAGGCGCGTCGAGCTGACCGATGATGTGACCGGTGGGCGCGGCGTCGACCACGACCAGGTCCCAGTCGGCGCGCCCCTCGATCGACTCGCGCACCTCCCAGCACACCTTCCCGACGGTCAGGATCTCCTTCACGCCCGGGGCGGCCGTGGCCACGAAATCGAGCACCCGGGCGAGCGGGCCGAGCCGGCCGAGCACCGGGACCCGCAGGTTGAGCCGGAGGTACTCCTTCAGCGACTCCTCGGTGCGCATGGCCATCGCGGACACGCCCGGGTAGACCTCGCGGGGCTCGAAGCCCACCGGCCCCCGCTCGAAGAGGTCCGGGAGGTTGCCCTTGGCGTCGACCTCCACCACGAGCACGCGCTGACCGCGCTCGGCCGCGAGAACGGCGGTGGCAGCGGTGACCGTGCTCTTCCCGACCCCGCCCTTGCCGGTGAAGAAGAGGAGGCGCCGCCCGAGAAGGTCGGGCCCGGCCACGCGTTCAGGTCCCGGACCGTGCTGCCGGCCACCGAGGGTGGTCTGCGCTCCGAAGGAGGTATGACATACTTTTGCCGGCTCCGGGGGGTAGGACGGCGCTGGAACGGTGACATGTTGCCACGCGGCGAGAAGCGAGACCGGGGCCGGCCCGAGGCGCGCGCGGACGACGGGACGGGCCCGGGGGACCAGACCGCCTGGGCAGCGCTGACCCTCGACCTCGCAGAACCCATCGCCGACCTCGACGTCGGCGGCGCATCTCACGCCTTCGTCACGGCCTTCGCCCACGGGCAGCCCCTCGGATCGGTCGTCCTCCCGGCGCCGGTGGACCCGCTGCCGGCCCGCCTCGTCGCCGACGTCCTCGCCGAGCGCTTCGGCGTGGCCCTGCACCGGGAGCTGCTACGGGCAAGGCTCCTCCCTGCGACTGCGGAGGTACCTCCCCTCTCCACCACCGTCCTCGTGTGCACGCGAGACCGGCCGGACGACCTCGCCCGGTGCCTACGCGCGATCGGACGGCTGTCGCCGGCAGTCGACGAGGTCCTCGTCGTCGACAACGGGTCCCGCGGGCCGGCGACGCGTGAGCTCGTCGAGGCCGCCGGCTTCCGTTACGTGGCCGAGCCTGTCCCCGGCCTCGACCGGGCTCGCAACCGGGGCCTGGCGGAGGCCCGCGGCGAGATCCTGCTCTGCACCGACGACGACGTCGAAGTCGACCCCGGATGGTCGGCGGCGCTGCTGCGGTGCTTCGAGGATCCCCTCGTTGGCGCCGCCGCGGGGCTCGTGCTGCCGAAGACGCTCGACACCGAGGCACGCCGGTGCTTCGAGCTTCACGCCGGCTTCGCGCGCGGTGTGGACCGTGTGGTGTTCGACGGGACCCGCGTCTCTCCCTACCGCGCCGGCAGCAGCGGCGCCGGCGCGTCGATGGCGTTCCGGACCTCTTTCCTGCGTAGCGTGGGAGGGTTCCCCGAGGAGCTGGACGCGGGCACGCCAACCGGGAGCGGCGGCGACACGTTCATGCTGGCCGACGTGCTCCGCTGGGGCCTGCGCGTCGTCTACGAGCCACGCGCCGTCGCCTATCACACCCACCGAGACACCGAGAAGGCGCTGCGAGCGGCGTTGAGCGCCTACGGCAGCGGGATCACGTCCTACCTGGCGGCGGCCGCTGTTCGCCGCCGTGACCCCGGAGCGGTGCTGGTGGGGGCGCGATGGGGCGCGCGCTACGTGGGGCGGCGGCTCCTCGGCGCCGCCCTCGGTCGTCCCGGCGCCCTGCCCCTCCGCCACGCCCTCGCCGAGTCGGGCGGCGCGTTGCGCGGGTTGACGGCGTATGCCGCCTCTCGCCGCCGCATCCGGGGCCGGCCTCCTGCCCTGGCGGCGGACGGCGCGAGCGTGCCCGCGCCGTATCTCGGGGCCCTCATCGACGCCACTCCGGGTACCCGAGCCGTCGGGAACGGCGAGCTGCCCTCGATCTCGGTGGTGATCCCCAGCCGGGGGCGCCGGGACAGCCTGCTGCGCTTGGTGCGGACGCTCGACGCCCAGACCTATCCGGACGACGGCCTCGAGATCATCGTGGCCCTGGACGGTGACCTCGACGGCTCCGCGGCCGCGGTGACGGCGGCGGAGCTGCGCCGGGTGCCGAAGCTCGTCGTCCTCGACGCCCCCGGCTCGGGACGTGCCCACGGCAACGGTGCCGGGGTTGCTCGCAACGAAGGAGCCGCCCGCGCGTCGGGCGCGATCCTCGTGTTCCTCGACGACGACGTCGTGCCCACGCACGACGGCGTCCTCCTCGCCCACGCCCGGGCCCACGGCACCCGGCCCGGCGCCGCGGTGGGCCCGTGCCCGCCCGACCTGGGCAATGCCACCAGCCTGTTCGCGATGAAGCTACGAAACTGGTGGGTCGACAACACTCGGCACTTGCTCACCGCCGACACCCTGATGTTCACCGATGTGTGCACGGGCAACTTGTCGATCTCCCGCTCCCTGTTCCGGGAGGTGGGAGGGTTCCGATCCCTGCCGCGACGGGAGGACTGGGAGCTCGGCTACCGCCTGGTCGAGACGGGAGCCCCGCTGAGCGCCGCGCCCGACGCGACCGTGGCGCACGACGCCGACCTCGACCTCGACAACGCCATCGAGGACCGCCGCCGTGAGGGCGCCGGCGACTATCTCTTCGCCCGCATGCACCCCGAGGCGCTGGCCTGGCTACCGCTCAGTGGGTGGGACTACATGGGGTCGGGACAGCGACGCGCCGTCCAAGCCGTCCTCCGACGGTGGGAGCGTATGGAGCCCGCCCTGCGGCACGGCAGGCGACTCCTCCCCGTCCTCGAACGCGCCGGGCTCCGCGAGGAGTTCGGACGGGTGCTCGAGATCCTCTACCGGCTGTCGTATTGGACCGGGGTGGCCGCTGCCGGCGGCGGCGAGCAGGCGTGGCTCGACCTGCTGGCGACGGCGCGCTCGACCCGGTCGCCGGCCCCGCGAGTCGACCTTTGTGCCGAGCCCGCCTGCCTCCCACCGACCGGCAACCTGAGCGAGGTGGAAGTGACCATGGACGGCACCGCGCTGGGGAGGGCGCCGCTGCGCTGGGGGGGCATCCCGTGGAACGCGGCCGCATTCTCGGCGGCCGTGGTGCACCGCTTCGGCGATGCCGCTCTGCTCGCCGACGCCCGCGCGGGGGCATACGGGTGATCCACGTCCTCGAGCTGGACCTCGCCGACCCCGGGGATCGGCTGCCCCTGGTCGAGGGTCAGGCATGGATCCTCCTCCGCGCCGGCGACGAGGTCGTAGGCGAGGCCTGGGAGAACGGGGTCACACCCGCCACCCTCGACGTCCTGCACGTCGCGCTCCTTCAGCGCCACCGCGAGGAGGTGGTGACACGCGCCCTGCTGCGCCCCCGACCCTCCGACGGAGCCCTCGACCCGTCGACCGTCACCGTCGTCGTGAGCTGCCGCGGCAATCCCGAGCTCCTCGACGGCTGCGTCGGCAGCATCCTCGCCCTCGACCCCGCGCCCGGTGAGGTCGTGCTCGCTGACGACACGGGATATCCAAAGGATGACGAGGGCGACGGCTCGGTCGCGGCAGTCGCGTCGCGCCACGGACTCGACCTCGTCGTCGCCCCGGCCGGCGGCCCGCTCGCCCGCGACACGGCCTGGCGACGGGCACGGGGGGAAGTCGTGGCCTTCCTCGACGACGCCGACCGCTGCCACGCACGCTTCGTGGCCGCCCTCTCGGCGGCCTTCGCTGCTCCCGGCATCGCCGCGGCCACGGGCCTCGTGGTCGCCGCCGAGCTCGGCACGTCCCCGCAGGTCTGGTTCGAGCGGGCGGGCGGCATGCGAGCCGGCTTCCGCCGTCACCTCCTGGGTGGAGACGGGTCCACCGACGACCTCCTCCTCCCCCGCTGGTCGGCGGCCAGCCTCGCCGTCCGCCGCCACGTCCTCGAGGCGCTCGACGGCTTCGACCCCGCCCTGGACGCGGGCGTCGCCTCGCACGGGGGGGACGACCTCGACCTCGTCCATCGTGTCCTCGACGCCGGCCACGCCGTGCTCCACGAGCCGAGCGCGATCATCCGGCGGGTCCACCCTCGCGCCCGGTCCGGGCTGCTCGCGGGGACGCGCGCCAACGCCCGGGCGCACGCCGCCTACCAGGTCAAACGGGCGGCCCTCTCCCCCGCCACCGCCCGCGCCGTCCGCCGTTCCCGGCACCGAGACACCCGGCACCGTCTTGTTCTCGGCCTGCGGGCGGTCCTCAAGCGCAAGCTCCTCGAGCTCCAGGTCGTCCTGGCCGAGGCCGCCGGCCAACGGGCCGCGATGCGGACCCGATCGAGCGGGTGCAGCGCCGGCAGGGAGCACGCATTGCTGCGAACGGGCGCCTGATGACGGTGACGGCCCTCGCCGGCTTCCGGCGGTGGCTCCGCGGGGCCGAGCTGGTGACGCATCTCGTCGGACGGGAGTTCCATATCCGCTACCGACGGACGTACTTCGGCTGGCTGTGGGCGATCGCCCAGCCCCTGGCGCGGCTCCTCGTGCTGACCATCGTGTTCACGAAGATCCTCCCGCTCGGGATCCCCAACTACTCCGTGTTCCTGTTCACGGGGCTCATCGCGTGGACGTGGTTCGCGTCAGGCGTCGCTTCCGCAACGACGAGCGCCATCGACCGCCGAGACCTCCTGCTGCGCCCCAACGTGCGCCGGGCATCCGTACCGGTCGTGAGCGTGCTGACCGACGGACTCGACTACGTCGCCGCGCTCCCCGTGCTCGCGCTGTTCCTCGCGCTCGAGGGCGGGATACCGGTCACGGCCTTGGCGCTCCCGGTAGTGATGGCCGTCGAGCTGCTGCTGATCCTCGGCTTGGGCTACGCGCTGTGCGCCGCCAACGTGTTCCTGCGGGACGTTCGGCTCGTCGTCGACGTGGCGCTTCTCCTCGGCTTCTACCTCACCCCGGTCTTCTACGAGACCGACTCCGTGCCCGAGGGCTACAAGTTGCTGTTCCAGCTCAACCCGGTGGCCCGTCTCCTGGCCGCCTACCGCGACATCCTCGTCGAGGGAACACTCCCGGCGCCCGGCCCGTTCCTGGCGCTCGTCGCCGCGTGCAGCGCGGTCTTCCTCGCCGGCTACGCCATCTACCGGGCGGCCAGCGCAACCTTCGTCGACGAACTGTGAACACCATCGAGGTCGACGCCGTGTCGAAGCGCTACCTCCGCCTGGCAACGGGTAACCCCCGGACCCTTCGGTCATGGCCGGCGCGCCAGCCGCGAATCGAGGAGTGGGCGTTGCGCGACGTGTCCCTCCAGGTGGCCAGGGGTGAGACCGTGGGCGTGCTCGGCCCCAACGGGAGCGGCAAGTCCACGCTGCTGCGGCTGCTCGCCGGTCTCTCCCGACCGACGCTGGGCTCGGTCTCGGTGCGGGGCCAGCTCGCCGCCATTCTCACCCTGGGCGAGGGCTTCCATCCCCTCCTGTCGGGCGAGGAGAACGCCGTCACCGGCGGCGTCCTCGCCGGCCTCGGGGTGCGGGAGGCCCGTCGACGCCTGGGCGCCATCGCCGCGTTCGCCGAGCTGGAGGACGACCTCGACCGTCCCCTGCGCACCTACAGCGACGGCATGCGACTGCGCCTCGCCTTCGCCGTCGCCATCCACGCCGCCCCCGAGGTGCTCCTCGTCGACGAGGTCCTCTCGGTCGGCGATCTCGCGTTCCAGCAGAAGTGCCTCGTCCGCTTGGGTGAGCTCCAGGCCGAGGGCGTCACGATCGTGGTGGCGTCGCACGACCTCGCCCAGCTGGAGAGGATGTGCTCGCGCGCCCTGTGGCTCGACGAGGGGAAGCAACGTCACCTCGGGACCCCAGCCGAGGTGGTGGAGCGCTACCAGGAGGCGGTACACGAGCGCATGCCGCCGCCAACCCCGACGGCCGACGGCAAGCTTCGCATCGGCTCCGGCGAAGTGGAGATCGTCGGGGTCCGTCTCCTCGACTCCGGCGGCGAGGAGACGGCCGTCGTCGCCGCCGGGCGGCCCGTCATCGTCGAGATCGACTTCGTGGCGAAGCAGACGGTCGACGAAGCCATCTTCGTCGTCAGCGCCCACGCCCGCCGTGACGGCGCCCGCTGCTTCGACCTCAACACCGAGTCGGATGGCCTCCGGGTGGGGCCGCTGCGGGGGGCGGGCACGATGTGCCTGGCGCTCGAGCGGCTCGACCTGGCCGGCGGGCACTACCTGCTCGACGTCGGCGTCTACGACGCCGGCTGGGCGCACCCGTACGACTACCACTGGCAGGCCGTGTCGCTCGAGGTCGGGGGCGCCACCGCTCCCGGGCCCCTGGGACCCCCGCGCCGCTGGAGCCTCGAATGACGCCCGCGAGGACAGCGTCGATCATCATCAGGACCAAGAACGAGGAGAGAGGCATCGCCGCGACCCTCGATGGCGTGTTTGCACAGAGCGTCCCACCCCACGAGGTGATCGTCGTCGACTCCGGGTCGGTCGATCGCACGCTCGCAATCGCTCAGCGCTACCCCGTGCGAGTCGTCCACCTGCCACCGCAGCAGTGGGGATACGGCCGAGCCCTCAACGTCGGCGCGGCCGCTGCGACCGGTGAGATCTTGGTGTGCCTATCCGCCCACTGCCCGGCGGCGAGCATCGACTGGCTGGCCAGCCTGCTCCGCCACTTCGACGATCCCACCGTCGCCGGCGTGTGGGGACCCGGGATACGTCCCGGTCGCCCTCTTCCTCAACCGGAGCCGCCGTCACGCCAGGAGCCGGGGAGCTACGACCCCCATAACCGGCTGTGGGGACTCTCGAACGGCAACTCCGCGCTGAGGCGCTCGCTCTGGCAGGAGTTCGCCTTCGACGAGGCGTTGCCCGCAGCCGAGGACAAGGCCTGGGGGAGGGAGGCGCTGGCTCGGGGGTATTGCATCGTGCACGACCCCGCCGCCGTCGTCTGGCACGAGCGGCACGGGGTCCTCGCCGCCTACCGCCGCGAGCGGGCCGTCAACGAGGGCTTCGCGATCATGTTCCCCGACGTCCACCTCAGCAGGAGCGTTGTCCTCGCCCGCGTCCGCAGCCCAGCGCTGCGCTGGCTCTCCCGCCACCTGTCGATGAGGGACGGGCGAGCACTGTGGCACGACGTGCGCCTCCTACCCTCCACGATCGCCGCCCTCATCGGAGCCCTCGTTGTCCGGCGTCGCGTCCGGAGTCGTGGAGGGAGTAGAGGAGGAACCGGTCGTCCGCGTACTCGAGGTCGTACCAGGAGGCGATGACCTCGGGCTCGGCGATCGCGAGCGCGCCGGGTTCGAGGGCATCCAGCTGGCGCCGGTCGAACAGGATGTGGGTGATGCCGAGGCGCGCCAGTGCCTCGCGTGCGGCGGCCTCAGACCCGCTCGGTGAGCCCCAGGTGGCCGGCCGGGCGACCGTGGCTTCGCCCCGTATGTGTTGCCGCTCGCTGTAGAAGTCGTCGCCGCCGCTGAAGGTCAGCACCCGGGCGTTCGGGGGCAGGTGGGCATTGGCGTAGCGCCAGACCCCGTAGGAAGGAACCGTGCGGGAGAGGTAGCTGCCCTGCGGCTCGGCGCCGACCACGACGGCAAGCGGCACCTGGTGCACGACCTCGGTGAGCCAGCCATCGTCGCCGCTCCGGTCCGCTTCGTGCAGTGGCGTGAACAAAGGGAGGTTCAGCACGAGGAGCACGGCGACACCGACGCACACGGCGCCGGCGGGCAGGCTGCGCCGGCCGCGCCCGGCGACGCCCGAGAGGGCGGCGGCGCCGAGAACGGCGAGCACGGGGACGACGGGCACGAGATGGCGCAGCTGGAAGCTGCTGAACGGTGACGCCCACAGCGCGAAGTACAGGGCCGCGAACGCGAGCAGCCAGCCCACCGCGGGTGGTCGTTTCCGGCGTGCGAGCCCGGGAAGGAGGAGCAGGAACAGGGGTCCGACCGCTCCGCCGTAGGGGGCGGCATGCACCGTCAGGTCCCAGGGGAGGGTCAGCAGGTTCCACGGCGTGCGGTCTCGCCCGAAGTGTGCTTGGAAGGCCTCCAGGCCCCGGTCGGTGATCTTGTCCCAGCGGTCGGCAGGAGCACCGAAGACGCCGTACAGCTCGGGGAACACCGGATTGCCCGACGCCACCCAGTTACGGACGTACCACGGGGAGGCGAGCAGGAGGGCGATCCCGACGAGAAGGACTCCGGTTCGGAGCGCAGGCCAGAGCCGTTCACCGTGTGCACAGAGGCAGACAACGAGCACAGTGACGAGGGCGAGGAGCACGAGCAGAGCGAGGTGCTTGGTTCCGAGCCCGATCCCGAGGTTCAGCGCCGCCATCGCGAACCACGGCCACGACCGCCGCTCGATGAAACAGGCGAGGGCAAGGACCGCGAGCGAGGTGTGGAAGGCGAGGGCGAGGTCCGTATAGGCGGTGGTCGCCTCCCACAGGACCGTCGGGACCGTGACGAAGAGGGCGACGGCGAGCCAGGGGGAGGCACCGGGGACGAACCGTCGCACGAGTTGGAACACGGCCAGTGCAGTGAGGGGGAGACAAGCGAAGTGCAACAATTTCGCGGCGGTGGGCCCGCTCACGGCCAGCCCGGCTCCGAACACGAACTCCCAATTCAACGGGAAGAGCGACACGTACTCGTGCGGGAGGTCGACCAGGTGGCCCTCCGCCAGCGCCAGCTTCGGAAGATTGAGGTGGTACCAGACGGCGTCGTACTCGCTCTCGGGAGCGATCGCGCCCACGAAGGCGAAGAGCACGGCCACGACGGCGACGCCCTGCCAGAGCCGGGGTCCGTCGAGAAGCCCGCGGGCGACACGCGGCCGGCTCGAGGCGATGCGGCGAGCGGCGTCCCGGGGAGACCATCCTCGGCGCCAGAGGCCGACCGCGCCGCCGAGCAACGCCAGGACGAGCACCGTGACCACCGCCCCCTCGGTGTAGCGGTCGACCGCCGTCAGACCGAGGGACAGATACATGAGGGCTCCGAACCCGGCGCCGGCACGAAAGAGGAGGGCGTCCACCCGGTCCTCCGGCCGCCAGCGCAGCAGAGCGCACAGCCCCGTCCCCAGCGCCACGACCGCGAGCAGGACCGCGGAGGCGGCGGCCACCGCCACGGCCGAGCGGGCGGCCGCGGCCGGCAGGGACGACAACGGCCACGCCAGTCCCGGGAAGACGGGGACAACCCACGCCGAGCGTCCGGTGGCAAGCATGCGCCAGAGCCGCTCGTAGTAGAAGGCGAGGACGACCGCCGCCCACAGCACCCACAGGATGATGGGGCCGCCGTGGCGGCCCGCCCGGTGGACGTCGGTCCCCGCGCTAGCGGTGGTCGGGCGCAACCGGGAGGTCACTGAGGCGAGCCACGAACGCGGGCAGGTCGTCGCGCCCGAGGATCTCCACGCGCGACAGCGCGAGGGGGTGCTCGCGCAGGCTGCTCCGGCCCGCATTGGACGTGAGGCCGTGGAGGTAGCCGCAACCCGCGAAGAGATGCGTGACCACGGGGTCGTAGCTCCCGTAGGGGTAGGCCGCGGCGGTGATCGGTTCCTGCAGCTGGTCCTCGAGCACCGCTCGTGAGCGGGCACCGTCCTCGGCTATCTGCGCCGGGCTCAGGCCCGCCAGCCGGCGGTGGAGCCACCCGTGCGCACCGAAGTGGACGCCTTCGTCCCGGAGATCACGGAGTGTGGGCCAGTCGAGCAGCGGCACGGTCTCGCCGTAGGCCTGGTCCCAAGAGTTCTTATCGCCCACGTGCGCGGCGGGGACGAAGAGCGTCGCGGGGAAGCCATAGCGGCGGAGCCGTGGCCAGGCGTCGGTGAGGAAGTCGCCGTAGCCGTCGTCGAAGGTGATCAGGGCGCAGCGGCCCGGCAACGGCTGGCGGCGGCGAAGGGCGTCACCCCACTCCTCGACGGTCACGCCGCGAAAGCCGGCGTCGCGCAGGTACGCGAGCTGCTCGTCGAAGGCCGTGGGCGTGACTCGGTAGGCAGCGAGACCCGGCGGACCGGTCGCGGCGACTCGGTGGTACATCAGGATCGGAAGGCGGTCGGTGACGGGCGGCGGAGCTGGGCCGAGAGACACACCACCGGACGGCAGGAAATGCGCGGCGATGTCGGGCTCGGGCGGTGACGTGACCGGGCCCTCCTCGAGGCGAGGGCCGCGCCGGCCGGCGAAGAGACCTCTTCTGCCCCGGTGTCGACGGTACAGCTGGATCCTGTACATGGGGGTGCGCAACTCGCGCACGAGCTGCAGCCCCGGCGTGGACTCGAACGTGTCGCCGATGTACGCCGCACCGAACGGGACGTCCCAGTCGAAACCCGCCTGGTCGGGATCGTCGACGACGGCGTGCGCGTGCGCCATGAGCAGGTGCCCGCCCGGGTCGATCCCGGCCGCCAGCTTGGCGGCGATTGCCGGCAGGCCGAGGCGGTCGGCCGTGTAGTACAGCGTCTCGCTGCACACGATCAGGTCGAACGTGCCCGGGAGCGGCTCGGCGGACAGGTCGAACCGCCTGAACTCGACGTGCCCGGCTCCGGCGCAACGCCGCTGGGCCCGACGGAGCGCGATCTCGGAGATATCGGCCGCGATGAGCTGGGTGACGCGGCGGGCGAGGAGCTCGGTGAAGTGACCCTCGGCGCAGCCGATCTCGAGCGCGCGGCCGGGACGACCCTGAGGGAGCAGCTCGAGCGTCTGTGTGTACTTCACCTGCTCGTACTCGCTCGAGTACCGCCACGGCTCGGCCTGCGCGGCGAAGACGGTCTCGAACTCGTGGCGGATGCTCCGCTCCACTTCGCCGACCGGCGGAGGGCCGACGTCCGTGGGCAGCCCGCTCCACAGGAGGTCGGGGGCATACACGACCCGCGCGGGCACGGCGCTCGCGTCGGGCCACCGCAGCGAGGGTTGGCCGGCACGGGCGGCGAGCTGCGAGAGCGCGGGTAACGCCGCCGAAGGAAGGACCACCCTGCGGGATGCCGCCGAGCCGACCGCGCCGCCGGGATGTCCGGCGAGCACGAACGCCGGCGTCCGGTCACCCGTGGCCTCGGCGACCACCCTGGCTGAGTTCGGCGCGACGCCGTCAGGCGAGCCGCGCGGGTTACGCGACCTCCGGGCGTGGGCCGCAGCCGAGAGGCGGTCGCGGAGCGATCCGCTCAAGGGCGCGCCGAGTATGCCCTCACGGACGGCTGCGACGCACAGCTCGAAACCGCATGCGGTGGAGATCGCGGCGCGTAGCTCTTGCGCTGTGAGGCCAGCCCCCGTCTTGAGACGCAACAGCGCGATGCGGGTGCCACCCACCTCGACGATCGTCGACAGGTGGCCCACGCCGGGACCGACCGCCGGGAGCTCGTCGGCGACCTCGACCACCAGCCAGCCTGCCTGTGGCCGCGCCCACGTTCCGGGTTCTTCCGGCGTGGTCGGGTCGTAGAAGGCGTCGTCCTCCCAGGTAGAGCGGCCCCATAACTCGCGCAGGAACACGGTCCAACCCACTTCGTCGTGATGCGCCTCCCCCGAGTCGTCCGCGGCGCCGTCGTAGATCGTCCGGGAGAAGAACCGGCCGAGGATGGGCCAGGCGTGGGCAGCGGCGATGGAGTCCGTGAGCACCGCCGCCGTGACTCGGCCGTTCACGACGGGCAACTCGACGAGACCGACCGGCGCGGTCTCGATCTCGACGTCGACGTGCAGCCGGTCGGCATCCGGAGGCGTCACGACGTCGGCCACCGGTTCGGTGACCTCGAGCCGCACCGCGTGGGTGGTCACAGCTGCGGCCATGCCCGCGCGGTCGTCGCGGCGCCCCTAGTCTCGGCCGAAGCCGACCCGCTTGGGCCCCTCGTCCAAGTCGACCTCGATGTAGGCGAGCTTGTCGGCCGGCACCCCGATCTTGCGGCCCTTGGCGTCGTCGAGCCAGACCATGGACACGCCGTCCTTCAGCGCCTTCTCGATGGTCTCGACCGCGTCATCCACTCCGCCGTCGAAGTCGAGCGCCAGCTCCTTGGGCGTGTGGACGACGCCGATTCGCACTTCCATGGGGCAGTCCTCCGTCGGCCTCGGACGGCGATGCTATCGGTCGGCACCGGAAGCGAGCGCACCCGCCTGCCGGTCGAGCACACGGTCGTGGCGCGCCGCGGCTCGCTCGTCGTGGGTCATCCACCGCCGAACCACCAGCAGGGTTGCCGCCACGCCGAACACCTCGCCCACCACCCAGAGCAGGCCGGCGCCGGTCCGCTGGTCGGCCAGCGGGCTCGCCCCCCACCGGCGCACGACCTCGTCGTACCAGCTGGCTGCGAGCACGCGGTCGCTGGTGAGAATGGCGACGCCGAGGAAGGCGTGGAACGGCAGCGCCACCAGCACGTACAGCAGCCGGGCGGCGTAGCCGAGCGCGTGCGGGATCGGGTCGATGCCGACGACCTGGGCCATGAACAGCGACCCCGCGAGCAGGAAATGCGCGTGCACGAGCGCATGCACCCACTCGTGGCGCAGCGACAGCTCGTAGAGCGACGTGAAGTAGAGGACGACCAGGCTCCCGCCGAACAGCAGCCACGCGATCACCGGGTGGGTGAGCACGCGCACGGGCACGGTGTGCAGTGCTCGCAGGATCTGCCGTTGCGACGCGCGATTGCTCGCTTGGAGCGCGAGCGTCACCGGCGCACCCAGCGCGAGCAGGAGCGGCGCCACCATGCCCAAGAGCAGGTGCTGGGCTACGTGCAGGCTGAACAGCACCCGGTCGTAGGCGGCAAGCCCGGACTGCGTGGCCACGACGATGACCGCGAGCCCGGCACCGAACGCGACGGATCGTCCCCGCGGCCACGTCCTGCCGCGGCGCGCGAGCCGGCGGATACCTACCGCGTAGGCCGCGCCCGCCGCCGCTACCACAGGGAGGAGGAGGTCGGCGTGCCAACCCGTGACGAGCACGTCCCACGACGGTGGCGGCGGCGCGACCAGCACTTCCACGAGGCCACGCTACTCACGAGCGCGAGCCGGGATGCGGCCGCGGCCTTGTGACAGACTCCGCTCGTGCAGGAGTCGGTCGTGGCCGAGCAGGGACCGCGCGCTCGCCCGCCGTCGATGCTCACCGTGGGAACGGTCGTGTGGCTGGCCTCGGAGCTGATGTTCTTCGGGGGACTGTTCGCCGCCTACTTCACCCTTCGGGCCGAAGCCTCCACCTGGCCGCCTCGCGCCGTGACCCTCGAGACGACGACGTCGGCGATCGCGACCGTCGTGCTCCTCGCATCCAGCGGCACGATCCACTTCGCCGGCCGCGCGCTCGAGCGTGACGACCGCGCCGGCGTGGAGCGGTGGCTGGCGATCACCCTCGCCCTGGGCGCGCTGTTCCTGGCCAACCAGCTGCGGGAGTTCATGGTCGCCGACTTCGAGATCTCGTCGCACGCCTACGGGTCGATCTACTACCTGATGACGGGGTTCCACGGGCTGCACGTCCTCGGCGGGCTCGTGCTGCTCGTCATCGGGCTCGCGGTCGTGAGCGGTCCCGGGCCGCTGCCCCGCCGAGGGCCCGCCGTCGAGTCGGTCACCTACTACTGGCATTTCGTCGACGTCGTCTGGGTCGGTCTGTTCACCACCATCTTCCTCATTCGCTAGATGTATCGGGTCGCCGCCGTCCTCGTCGCGATCCTCGTGCTGGCGGTGGCGACGACCGCGGGCTTCGCCGGTGCGGCCGGCGTCGGCGGTTCCGGCGAAGACGACGAGCTGGTGGAACGGGGACGCGAGCTCTTCCTCACCGGCTGCGCGTCGTGCCACGGCGCCGACGGCGAGGGCACCGACCAGGGCCCGGACCTGATCGGGGTGGGCGCCGCATCGGCCGACTTCCAGCTCACCACCGGCCGGATGCCCGACACCGACCCCGACCGGCAGCCGGTCAGCAAACCGCCCGCGTACGAGCCCGACGAGATCGACGCGCTGGTCGCGTACGTGGCGTCGCTGGGCGACGGTCCGCCGATCCCCGACATCAACCACCCGCGCGGCAGGCTGGTCGAGGGCACGCAGCTCTACATCTTGAACTGCGCCGGCTGCCACAGCTCGGCCGGCAACGGCGGCGCGCTCAGCTCCGGACGGAACGCGCCGACCCTCCACGGCTCGACCGGGGTGCAGGTGGCCGAGGCCGTGCGCACCGGCCCCGGGCCGATGCCGGTCTTCGGGCCCGAGACGCTCTCGGACCGCCAGGTGAACTCGATCGTGAGGTACGTGCGCTACCTCGACGATCCCGAGGACCCCGGAGGCTTCTCGCTGGGCCGGGTCGGCCCGATCACCGAGGGACTGGTCGCGCTGCTGTTCGGGCTGGTGGTGCTGGCGTTCGTGTGCCGCTGGATCGAGCCCAAGGAGCACGCGCAGTGACCACGCCCGAACGCCGCGAGCGGCAGGCCGTCAACCAGGCGGCGGTGGCATTCGGCGCCAGCGCGCTGGCGTCGCTCGGCCTCGCGATCGTGTACTGGCAGGGGGGCCAGAGCCAGGTCGAAGGCGTGCTGCTGGCGGTCGCGCTCGGAGGGATCGGCTACGGGTTCGTGGTCGTCGCCCGCCGTCTCCTCCCCCAGGGCCCGTACGTCGAGGAGCGCGAGGTTCTCCCGTCGACCGAGGTGCAGGTCTCGGCGTTCGAGACCGACCTCGAACGGGGCGAGGGCTGGCTGGCGCGGCGCGGCTTCCTCGTCAAGATGCTGGGCGTCGCCGCCGGCGCGCTGGGCCTCGCGGCGCTGTTCCCCATCCGCTCGCTCGGCCCCGACCCCGGCCGCTCGCTCTTCCGGACGAAATGGCGCCGGGGCTCACTCGTCGTGGACGAGCAGGGCGAACCGGTTGAGGTCGCCACACTCGAGGTCGGCGGCGTCCTCACCGTGTTCCCCGACGGCTTCCTCGAACGTGAGGACTCGCAGACCATCCTCATCCGCGCCGACGACCGTGACGTCGTGACCCGCAAGGGGCGGGAGGATTGGGCCCCCGAGGGCTACGTCGCGTACTCGAAGGTGTGCCCGCACGCGGGCTGCCCGGTGGGGCTGTACCAGCAGGACGTGAAGCGGCTGCTGTGCCCGTGCCACCAGTCGACTTTCGACGTGCTCGACGGCGCCCGCCCCGTGTTCGGTCCCGCCACCCGCTCGCTGCCCCAGCTGCCGCTCATGGTCGACGACGACGGGTTCCTACGGTCGCAGCGCGACTATGACGAGCCCATCGGGCCGGGCTTCTGGGACCGCGACCGGTGATCATCTCCGGCGTCGCCCGGTGGATCGACAACCGGCTCGGCGCGTCGCGCGCGGCGCGCAACACGCTCAACAAGGTCTTCCCGGACCACTGGTCGTTCATGCTGGGCGAGATCGCGCTCTACTGCTTCGTGATCCTCGTGCTCACCGGGGTGTACCTGACGTTCTTCTTCACGCCGGGAACGAGGGAAGTGGTGTACCACGGGAGCTACGGCCCGCTCGACGGCGCGAGGATGTCGCAGGCGTACGAGTCGGTCCTGCGCATCAGCTTCGACGTGCGGGCCGGTCTGGTGATGCGCCAGATCCACCACTGGGCCGCGCTGGTGTTCGTCGCCGCCGTCGTCGCCCACCTCATGCGCATCTTCTTCACCGGCGCGTTCCGCCGGCCCCGCGAGATCAACTGGATGATCGGCGTGACCCTGCTGATCCTCGCGATCGCGAACGGCTTCACCGGCTACTCGCTCCCCGACGACTTGCTCTCGGGCACCGGGCTCCGCATCGCCTACTCGGTGGTGGTCTCGGTCCCCGTCGTGGGCGTGTGGACCGCGTTCCTGATCTTCGGGGGCGAGTTCCCCGGGAACGAGGTGCTCACGCGCCTCTTTGTGATCCACATCCTGATCATCCCCGCCGCGATCAGCGTGCTGCTCGGCGCGCACCTGGCGATCCTCGTGCGCCAGAAGCACACCCAGTTCGCCGGCCGGGGCCGCACCAACACCAACGTGGTCGGTGCCCGGTTATGGCCGACGTTCACAGCCAAGACGCTGGGGCTGTTCTTCCTGACGTTCGCGGTGCTGGCCGCGCTGGGGGGCCTGGCTCAGATCAACCCCGTGTGGATCTGGGGCCCGTTCGAGCCGGCGGCGGTGAGCGCGGGCTCCCAGCCCGACTGGTACGTGGGTTGGCTCGAGGGGTCGCTGCGCCTGTTCCCGGCGTGGGAGACGCGCGCCTTCGGGTTCGAGATCCCCAACCCCTTCTACTCCGGCGCGGTCATCCCGGGGATCACGTTCGCGGTGTTGTACGCGTGGCCGTTCCTCGAGGCTCGCATGACCAGGGACCGGGCCGAGCACCACCTGCTCGACCGGCCGCGCGACCGGCCGGTCCGCACGTCGATCGGCGTGGCGGTGCTGACCTTCTACGTGATCCTGTTCGCCGCCGGCGGCAACGACGTCCTCGCGGCCCGCTTCGACATCTCGGTGAACGCGATCACGTGGGCGTTCCGCATCGCGGTGCTGGCGGTCCCCCCGCTCGCCGGCCTGCTTACCTACCGGCTCTGCCGCGAGCTCCAGGCCCGCGAGCGGGCGCACCCGCCCGCAGTGGCCGTTCTCGAACGCACCGAGGCCGGTGGCTACGTCGAGGTGGAGGAGCCGGCGGGCGCCGCGAAGCCCTGAACCTTGCGGGCCGGGTCGCCCACCCTGACGGTGCCGGCCACGACCACCCTGGCGTTCACGCCCCGCAGGTTCAGCTCGACACCCTCAGGCGAGTTCACGAGGCGGAGGGCATCGCGACCGAACCGGGCGGCGAACTTGGCACACCCGCGGTGCGGAGGGTATGTGATCTCGATCACCGCCGAGCCCACCTCGAGGCGGGACCCGGGCGGGAGGTTCTCCCCGCCGAGATCGAGGTCGACGTAGAGCTGGTCCCCGGCCAGGGACCGTCGCGCCGGGTCGGCGGCGACGAGCGCGGCGGCGCGTGCGTTCATGACGGTCAGCTGCCGGTCGGGGGCGCTCCCTCGCTCGCGCCAGGTGTCGCCGACCAGGCCCTCGGCCGGGTCGAGCCGCGCCTCGTCGAGCAACTCCCGCTCGTCGACCGCCGGTCGGCAGACGATGAGCTCGACCCGCCCGTCGTCGGCGGGCGCGCCGCGGACCTCGGCGAGTCCGGCGAGCAGGGCGTCGGTCGTCAGGTGCTCCATCCCGATCATTCTGCCCCGCCCCGGCTCTCGGCGACGTACCCGACGGCGGCGAGGGCGAAGACCGTCCCGCCGAGGACGATCACCCACACGCCGAACACGAACCCGGTCGCGAGCGCGGTGGCGCCGAACGCGAGCGCGAACGGCCAGATCGACGCGGCGGGGAATTCGGTGCGGGCGCCGGCGCCGTCGGCGATCGTCGCGTCGGAGCGATCCTCGGGCCGGGGCGGGATGCGGCGCGAGATCAGCAGCAGATAGCCGCCGCTGAGCAGGCCGAGGAGGGCGGAGGCGATCAGCATCGTCGTCCCCGCGTCCTCGTACGCGGTGAAGGCGTAGATCCCGCCGATCACCACGAAGAAGGCGGTGACCCCGAGAAAGAAGTAGGCCTCGACCTTCACGGCGTCTGTGCTTTCTCCAACGCGTGCCCGAAGGCGAGCGCGTCGGGGTGGCGGGCATCCCACACCGGGCGCTCGGAGCGGATCGGCGGCAACGAGTCGAAGTTGTGCTCCGGCGGCGGCGATGTGGTGGCCCACTCGAGGGTCTGGCCGCCCCAAGGGTCGTCGCCGGCGGGCTCGCCCCGGCGCAGCGACCGCCAGACGTTGGCGGCGAAGACCAGCACCGCGACGGCGATGATGAACGCGCCCACCGTCGAGATCACGTTGAGCGTCGTGAACCCGTCAGACGGCTTGTAGTCGTTCACGCGTCGGGGCATACCTCGCAACCCCAACTCGTGCTGCACGAAGAACGTCACGTTGAAGCCGATGAAGAGCAGGGCGAAGTGGAGCTTGCCCATCCGCTCGTCGAGCATCCGGCCGGTGAACTTCGGGAACCAGTAGTAGATCGCGCCGAACCCGGCGAACCCCGCAGTGGCGAAGGCCACGTAGTGCATGTGGGCCACCACGAAGTAGGTGTCGGTCACGCTGAAGTCGAGCGGGGCCATGGCCTGGAGCACGCCGGTGAGCCCGCCGAGCAGGAAGATCACGATGGCGCCGATCACGAAGAGCATCGGCGTCTGGTACGTGATCTGGCCCTTCCACATCGTGCCGATCCAGTTGAAGAACTTCACGCCCGTCGGGACCGCGATCAGCAGCGAAAGCGCGCTGAAGAACGGGAGCAGGACGACGCCGGTGGCGAACATATGGTGCGCCCATACGCCGACCGAGAGACCGCCGATGGCGAGCGTGGCGAGGATCAGCCCCTTGTACGCGAACACGGGGCGGCGGGAGAAGACGGGGATGATCTCGGTGATCACGCCGAAGAACGGCAGGGCGATGATGTAGACCTCGGGATGCCCGAAGAACCAGAACAGGTGCTGCCACAGCACGGGCGTGCCGTCCTCGGTCACGTCGAAGATGTGGGAGTCGAGGCGGCGGTCGGCGAACAGCATCGCCAGCGCGCTGGTCAGCACGGGGAACGCGAGCAGCACCATGACGCTCGTCACGAGCATGTTCCAGGTGAAGATGGGCATCCGGAACATCGTCATGCCCGGCGCCCGCAGCATGAAGATGGTGGTGACGAGGTTGACGGCGGTGAGCACGCCGGCGGTGCTCGTCACGACCACTCCGACGATCCACAGGTCGGGCCCGATGCCGGGCGAGTAGGTCGCGCCCGAGAGAGGCGCGTAGGCGAACCAGCCGAAGCTGGCGGACCCGCCGGCGGTGAGGAACCCGGAGATCATGACGCTGCCGCCGAACAGGTACATCCAGTACCCGAGGGCGTTCAGCCGTGGGAACGCCATGTCGGGTGCGCCGATCTGGAGCGGCACGATGTAGTTGGCGAGGCCGAACGCGAACGGCACCGCGAACAGGTAGATCATCACGCTGCCGTGCATGGTGAAGAACTGGTTGTAGGTCTCGGCGTCGAGGAGCTCCTGGCCCGGGTCGGCGAGCTCGGTGCGGATGGCGAGGGCGAGGAGCCCGCCGATCGCGAAGAACACGAGCGACGTCACGATGTAGCTGAGGCCGATGACCTTGTGGTCGGTGGTGGTGATCCAGTGCACCACGCCGGTGCCGGAGGCCGGCCGGCGCGGTGGCGGAGACTCGCGCGGGCGCTCGGCGGTCAGGGTCATGACCCGGCACCCTGCCGGTCGACCTGCCGGTCGACCCAGTCACGGAAGTCGCCCGTCGTGACCGCGTCGACCTCGAAGGTCATCCTGGCGTGGTCGAGGCCGCAGAACTCGGCGCACCGGCCGGTGTAGCGGCCGACATCGACGACGTCGACGTCGACCTTGTTCTCCACACCGGGGATGACGTCCCGCTTGTACAGGAAGTCGGGGACGTAGAAGGAGTGGATGACGTCGGGCGACGTCAGCACGAGTCGCACCGTGGTGTCGACCGGCAGCACCATGACGGGCGGCTTCCCGGGTAGCCCGGTGACGGTGATGTCCTCCTCGACGTAGTGGAATTGCCACTGCCACTGGAACCCGGTCACGTCGATCACGAGATCCGGGTCCGAGGTGACCGCGTCGACGTCGCGCTGGGTTCGGTACGACAGCGCGAACAGCACCGCGACGATGACCACCGGAATGGCGGTATACAGGATCTCGATCGGAACGATGTACTGGCGCTGCGTCGGCAGTTCGTCGCTGCGCCGACGGTACCGGATGACCGCCCAGGCGATGAGGCCCCACACGAGCACGCCCACGACGAGCGCGGCGATCACCGAGCCCCGCCAGAGGTCGAAGATGTCGCGGCCCTGCTCGCTGCTGCCCCGCTTGCCCGCGTGGTCGACGAGTCCGCATCCCGCGAGCGCCACCGGGGCGAGGAGCAGCACGGTCGATCGGAGCCTCGGCACCGCCGCGGAGGCTACATGGGGGGACCCACGCGGCGCGTTGACACCGCGCGTCGGCCCGCCGAAGATGACCCGTGCTCTCGGCCGGCTCCCTGCTCGCGCAGACGTCGAGCTCGGACCAGGGTTTCTCGCTGCCGATCCTGGTACTCGCGGCGGCGCTCGGCCTCACGTGGCTGGCGACGGTGGCGGTGCTCGCGTACCTGCGACGAGCTCCCGAGGTGGAGCCGGGTCCCTACACCCAGGACCTGCCGGCCGAGCCGCCGGCGCTGGCGGGGCTCCTGTGCGCCGACTTCGAGCTCGGCACCGAAGCGGTCCCGGCCACGCTGCTCGACCTCGGGGCGCGCCGAGTCGTCGCGCTGGAGGAGATCCAGCCCGGCCGCACGATCTGCCGGATCCGACACGCCCGTTCCGAGGGGCTCACCGAGTACGAGCAGCGCGTGCTCGGGGCGGTGGTGGACAAGGCGATCGACGGCGTCGTGCCCACCGAGGCGCTCACCACCGGGACCGAGGACGCCTCGCGCCGCTGGCAGCGCGACTACGCCAAGGAGGTCGTCGCCGACGCGCAGGGTCGCGGGCTCACGTACGACCGGTGGCCGGGCGGGCTGGTCGCGCTGATCGGCACGGGAGTGCTCGCGCTGGGCGGGCTCCTCTACCTGGCCAGCGCCGTCGGGGGCGACACCAGCGGCAATCGCGGAATCACGGCGGGGGTCGCCGGCGGCGTGGCCGTCGCCGCGCTCCTCGCTCTCGGCGTGATCTCCGGGCGCATGAGCCGGTCACTGGCGCAACTGCCGACCGAAGCGGGCTACGAGGAAGCGGCGCGCTGCCTCGGCCTGCAGACCCACCTGCGTGAGAACGAGCACTTCGACGACGTACCGCCGGCGGCGGTGACGATGTGGGGACGCCATCTCGCCTACGCGGCCGCGCTGGGCGCGGCTCGAGGCTGCGTCGCCGCGCTGCCCTTCGGTGCCGAGGACGACCACCTCGCCTGGAGCCGGTTCGGCGGCCGGTGGCGGAAGGTCCGGGTGCGCTACCCCCGGGCCCGACCGCCGGCATGGGGCAAGCACCCGGGCGTCGCGCTGGTGCTCGGCCTGTTCTGGGGCGCGGCGGCGCTGACCGCGCTCTACGGGCTGCTGAGAGTGGCGAACGCCGAGCGCGACCCCTTCGACCCCACCTTCACGCAGTCGCAGCTCGACTGGATCGGGCGTGGCGCGCTCATCCTGTGCGTGCCGGTCGTGCTGCTGCTCACGTGGGCGCTGTACGTGCTGATCCAGGCCGGCCCCGACCTGTGGCGGGACCGGGTGGTCACTGGCGACGTCGTGCGGGCCCGGGTCCGCCAGCAGGTCTTCCAGTCCGACGGCGACAACCCGAAGCACTGGTACTACCTGGCGCTCGACGACGGCACGGCAGACCGGATCTCGGCGTGGCGCGTGCGCCGCGACCTCTACGACGCGCACTCGCAGGGCGAGACGGTGACCGCCGTCGTCACGCCCAACCTCGGCTACCTCCGCGAGATCCGCGCCCCCCGTTGATGCGTCTCCCAGGTACCACCCTGGTACTTCATGGACGCATCAGTGCGCGCCGCGACGTGAGTCAGATGATCTTCAGCTCGGGACGGTAGATCTTCTTCGGCGCCAGCTCGTCGTCGATGCGCTCGGCGACGCGGAAGAAGGCCTGCGACGCCTCGTCGGAGGGGTTGGTGACCACGAGGGGACGGCCCTCGTCGGCCCCGACCCGCAGCTCGGGCACGAGCGGCACCTGACCGAGAAGCGGCACGCCGAGCTGATCGGCGAGCTCCTGACCGCCACCGGCGCCGAACAGCTCGTAGGCCTTGCCATCGTCGCCGCGGAACCACGACATGTTCTCGATCACGCCCATCAGCTCGAGGTTCACCTTCTGGGCCATGTAGGCGGCCCGCTGCGCGACCCTCTGCGCCGCGGGCTGGGGCGTCGTGACGATGATCACCTCGGCGCGCGGGAGGAACTGCGCCATCGACAACGCGATGTCGCCGGTGCCGGGGGGCATGTCGACCACGAGGAAGTCGGGCTCGTCCCAGTGCACGTCGGTGAGGAACTGCTCGAGCGCCTTGTGGAGCATCGGCCCCCGCCACACGACCGGCTGGTCCTCGCGGGCGAAGAAGCCCATCGAGATGAGGTGCACGCCGTTGGCCTCGGGCGGGAGGATCATGTCGTCGATCACCACCGGCGGCCGGTCGATGCCGAGCATGCGCGGCATCGAGAAGCCCCAGACGTCGGCGTCGACGGCTGCCACCTGGTGGCCGCGCTGCGCGAGCGCGACGGACAGGTTGGCGGTGACCGACGACTTGCCGACCCCGCCCTTGCCCGACGCGATGGCGAGCACCCGGGTGCGGGCGTCGGTGAACGGGTTGACCCTGGCCGGCTGGTCGGCTCCACCGGCGCCGTGCTCGGCCCGGATCTGGCGGGCGACGCGCTGGCGCTGCTCCTCGTCCATCACGGTGAGGTCGACGTCGACCGAGCTGACCCCCTCCAGCGGGGTCACCGCCTCGGTCACCCGCCGGGTGATCTCGGCCTTGAGCGGGCAGCCGGGCACGGTGAGCGCAACCGTGACCTTGACCGCGCCGGCGTCGACGGCGACGCCCTTGACCATGTCGAGGTCGACGATCGAGCGGTGAAGCTCCGGGTCGTCCACCGGCCGGAGGGCCTCGAGGACGTCAGCCTCGCTGGGCATGGGGATTCCCCTCGCCGAACATTTCCACTACCGACATAGGTAGAATACAGCTGTGAGCCCAGCGGACTCCCACGGGCCCGACGGGCCGGTCGAGCACCAGGGCCGGCTGAGCGCCGACGAGTTCAGCGCCGCGGTCTCGGCCGTCACCAGCGCCTTCGGCGACCCGACCCGCCGTGACATCTACCTGCTCGTCCGCTCCGTCGACGCCGGGGTCACCGCGTCGGCGGTGGCCGAGCGCTTCGACCTGCACCCCAACGTCGCCCGGCACCACCTGGAGAAGCTCGCCGCCGGCGGCTACCTCACGGTCGAGCTGGCCCGCCACGAGTCGGCGGGCAGGCCGTCGAAGCGGTACCGCGCCGCCGACGTCGGCAGCGACCTCAGCTTCCCGCCCCGCCGCGACGAGCTGCTGGCCAACCTGCTCGCCCGGGCGCTGGAGCTGCTCGAGCCCGAGCGGGCCGCGGCGATGGCCGACGAGGTCGGTTACGAGTACGGCCGGGCGCTCGCGGCCCGCATGGCGCCGGTGGCCGCCACCGACCCCGGCATGTCCGCCCACCGGTCGGTGCGGGCGGCGCTGGCCAGTGTGGCCGACGCCCTCACCGCCCACGGCTTCGCCGCCCACACGGAGGAACGCGGCCACCTGTCGGTCATCGTCGCCGAGCAGTGCCCGTTCGGCGACGCCGCCCAGCGGTACCCGCACGTCGTGTGCGCGATCGACCGGGGCATGATCCGCGGGATGCTGGCCGGGCTCTACGGCGAGACCGAGCCCTACTTCACCGAGACCCGGCCCCACGGCGACGACCACTGCGTGGCGACGGTCTGACGCACACCTTCGGGGCGCACACCGTGCACCGGGCCTACCTCGACCACGCCTCGACCTCGCCGCTGCGCCCAGCCGCGCTCGAGGCGATGCTCCCGTTCCTACGGGAGCACCACGCCGACCCCGGACGCCTCCATGCCGAGGGGCGCGTGACGAGGGTCGCGCTCGAGGAGGCACGCGAGCACGTCGCTGCCCTGCTCGGCGCGCGACCGCGCGAGGTCGTGTTCACCGCCAGCGGGACCGAGGCGGTCAACACCGCCGTGTGGGGCGCGATCGCGCGCGCGAGCAACGAGAGACCGCACGTGGTGACGACGGCGGTCGAGCACTCGGCGGTGCTCGACGCCTGCCGGCGCTCGCCGGCCGAGGTGACGGTGGTCGGGGTCGACCGGTTCGGCCGCTACGACCCCGGCGACGTGGTCGCCGCCGTCACGGCCGACACCGCGCTGGTGACGGTGCAGCTCGCGAACCACGAGGTCGGCACGCTCCAGCCCGCGGCCCAGGTCGCAGGGGCGTGCCGGGAGCGCGGCGTGATCGTGCACGTCGACGGCTGCATGGCCGCCGGCCACGTTCCTGTCGACTTCGGGGCGCTCGGCGCCGACCTGTGCTCGGTGACGGCACACAAGCTCGGCGGCCCCAAGGGCGCGGCCGCCCTACTCATCCGGCGCGGCCTCCGCGTCCCCCAGCTCATCGTGGGCGGCGCCCAGGAGCGGGCCCGCCGGGGTGGGCTCGAGGACGTACCCGCGGTCGTCGGCTTCGGCGCCGCCGCCGCCGAGCTGGCGACGGGCGACCGCCTGGCAGTGGAGGCGGCTTCGGCCCGCGCGCTCACCGACCGGGTCGCGGCGGAGACGCCGGAGCGGGTGGCGGGCGTGCAGCGCTACGGCGATCCCGACGAGCGTGTGCCCCACCTGGTGTG
>JBOGFI010000082.1:0-2313 GCA_050743365.1 Acidimicrobiia bacterium
GAGTCGAGGTGCCCGCTGACGCGGACCCGGTGCACCGGGTCGTCGCCCGGCACATCTGTGCTCTGGCGGTGAGCGGAGTCGCAGGCACCTCGAGCGAGCCGGTCAGCCCGATCTATCTGAGGCCCCCCGACGCGGAACGTTGGCGTGAGCGAGACACTGTCGAGACAACCGAGTAGAGGGGCGAGCGAGCCACTGGTGCGGCGGCTCGCCTACAGCGACCTGCCCGGCGTGATCTCGATCGAGCGCCGTTCGTTCCCGGCGCCGTGGTCGCTGGCGATGTTCGTGCTGGAGCTCTCGAAGCCATCCGGCATCTGCCTCGCCGCCAGCGAGGGCGACGATCTGCTCGGCTACCTCGTCTGCTCGCGCTACGACCGGGTCTGGCATCTGATGAACGTCGCCGTCGCGCCCGAGAGGCGCCGGCGCGGGGTCGCCGGCGGCCTGATCGCGCGCCTGCTCGACGAGGCTGGCGGCGAGCTTCCCTTCACCCTCGAGGTGCGGACCTCCAACAACGAGGCGATCGCGATGTACGAGGGCCTCGGCTTCCGCTCCGCCGGCGTGCGCCCCCGCTACTACCGGGACAACGGCGAGGACGCGCTGATCATGTGGCTGGATTAGCCCCGGGGGCGAATTGATCCTCGCGATCGAGACCTCCTGCGACGACACCTGCGCGGCGGTCGTCACCCGAGACGGACACATACGCTCCAACGTCGTCTCCTCCCAGGGCGTGCACGACCGCTTCGGCGGCGTGGTGCCGGAGATCGCCTCCCGCCACCACCTCGAGCTCGTCAACGACGTCGTCGACGACGCGCTCAACCGCGCCAACACGACGCTCGACGAGATGGACGCCGTCGCCGTCACCCAGGGCCCCGGCCTGGTCGGGGCGCTGCTCGTCGGCGTCGCCACCGCCAAGGCGCTCGCCGCCGCCCGCAACCTCCCGCTCGCACCCGTCGACCATCTCCAGGGCCACGTGGCGGCCAACTTCCTCCAGCCCGACCCGATCGAGCCGCCGTTCACCTGCCTGATCGCGTCCGGCGGCCACACGCTCCTCACCCGCGTCACGGACCACGGCGGCTACGAGCTCCTCGGCCAGACCCTCGACGACGCCGCCGGCGAGGCGTTCGACAAGGGCGCCCGCCTCCTCGGGCTGGGCTACCCCGGCGGGCCCGCGCTGTCGAGGCTGGCGAACGGCGGCGATCCGGAGGCGTTCGACTTCCCGACGGCGGAGCGCGTCGCCGGGCTCGACTTCTCCTTCGCCGGGCTCAAGACGGCCCTGCTCTACAAGACTCGCGAGCTCGGGCCCGACGAAACTGCTCGCCGCGCTCCCGATCTCGCCGCCTCCTACGAGCACGCGATCGTCGAGACGCTGATGACCCGGGTCCGCCGGGCACTCGACGACGAGTCGCGCCTCGCGATCGGCGGGGGCGTCGCCGCCAACCGCCTGCTCCGGGAGCGGGCGACGACACTCGGTGTGGAAGTCCACATCCCGCCGCCCGAGCTGTGCACCGACAACGCGGCGATGATCGCCTCCGCCGCCCGCTACGTCGCGCCCACGCCCTTCCCCGACTACCTCGAGCTCGACGCCTACGCCAACCGTCACGCTCTATAGCCGCCCGGGCTGCCACCTGTGCGACGACGCCCGCGCCGCCCTCCGCCGGGTCCGCGCACGGACCCGGTTCACCATCGAGGAGGTGGACATCACGACCGACGACGACCTGCACCGCCGCTACCTCGAGCGCATCCCGGTCATCACCCTCGACGGCGACCACCTGTTCGACTTCTTCGTCGACGAGACGGCGCTGGAAGACAGGCTCTATCGTTGCCGACGATGAGCTTCGGCGACGTCGCGGCCCGGGGACAGGACCCGGCGCAGGGAGACGGGGGGCTGGGACCGCTGTCCGAACGTCTCTCGCTCGGCGTCGCCGCCCGCCTCTCGCGCTACCTGCAGGTGCTCACGCAGGCGCGCAAGATGGGCAAGGAGACGATCTCCAGCCAGGAGCTGTCCGAGTACACGCACGTGAACTCCACGCAGATCCGGCGCGACCTGTCGGGCTTCGGCAAGTTCGGCAAGCGCGGCGTGGGCTACAACGTCGACTCGCTGGTCTCCCAGATCCGCAAGATCCTGCGCACCAGCGGGCAGCACAACATCGCGCTGTTCGGCGCAGGCCACCTCGGCAAGGCGATCGCGGGCTCGGACATCTTCGCCGACCACGGCTTCCGCGTCGTCGCGATCTTCGACACCGACGAGAGCAAGGTCGGCCAGCCGGTCGCCGACCGCAGCGCGCTGCGCGTTCGCTCCTACGCGGACCTCCAGAA
>JBOGFI010000083.1:0-15879 GCA_050743365.1 Acidimicrobiia bacterium
GTGCGCGGCAGCGGAGGCCGCACCCGCGTGGTGGCGCTCGACCCGCGCCCGACGCGGCCGCCGCACGCAGTGCGCGATCTCCCCGAGACGATCGAGAAGGCCCGGAAGGCAGAGCTGCTGACGCGAGCCGACGCGGCTGCGCGCGAAGAGGGCGACGCTGTCCGCCAGGTGAGCGTCTCGTACGCCGACGCTCGGCGCCGGATCCTCGTCGCCAACTCCGACGGCCTGCTCGCCCAGGACGACCAGGTGCGCACTCGCTTCTTCGTGCAATGCGTGGCGGTCGCCGACACCGGCATGCAGACCGCGATGGAGGCGCCCGGCCGTACGGTCGGCTTCGAGCTGTTCGACGAGGTGGAGCCGGAGGAGGTGGCGCGCACGTCGGCGCGCCGTGCCCTCACGATGCTGCGTGCCCGTCCCGCCCCCTCGGGCCGGTTGCCGGTGGTGCTCGAGCGCGGCGCCGGTGGCGTGCTGTTCCACGAGGCGTGCGGCCACGGCTTGGAGGCCGACCTCGTCGCCAAGAACGCCTCGGTGTTCCGCGACCGCACCGGCGAGCAGGTGGCGTCGCCGCTCGTCACGCTGGTCAACGACGGGACGCTCGCGCCCGAGTGGGGCGCGTACGGCATCGACGACGAGGGCGCCCCCGCGCAGCGCAACGTCCTCATCGAGGGGGGCGTGCTGACGGACTACATGCGCGACCTGCTCCGGGCGCGCAAGGAGGGCCGCGCCCAGACGGGCAACGGCCGGCGCGAGACCTACCAGCACCTCCCGATGGTGCGAATGACCAACACGTACCTGCTGCCCGGCGACGACGACCCCGACGAGATCGTCCGCAGCACCCCGTACGGGATCTACTGCGCCCAGCTCGGTGGCGGCCAGGTCGACACCGCCACCGGCGACTTCGTGTTCGGCATGACCGAGGCCTACCTGATCGAGAACGGCGAGATCACCGCGCCCGTCCGCGCCGCGAACCTCATCGGCAACGGGCCCGAGACGCTCCGGCTCATCGACGCGGTCGGGAACGACTTCGGCACCTGGCCCGGCACCTGCGGGAAGCTCGGCCAGGGCGTCCCGGTCTCGGCCGGGCAGCCCACGCTGCGGGTGGCCGAGCTCACCGTCGGCGGCACCGCCGGTGGCTGACGGCCCCGAGCTCGTCGACATCGCACGGCGCGTCGCCGGTGCTGCCCGCGACCACGAGCAAGTCGAGGCCTACGTCGCGCGATCGCACGAGACCGAGGTACGCGTGTTCGACGGCGAGGTCGAGTCGCTCTCGGTGGCAGGTGTCGACGGCGTGGGGGTGCGCGTCATCGTCGACCGCCGCCAGGGCTACGCGTGGGCCGGCTCGCTCGACCCTGCCGTCGTCGACGACACGCTGGGCGAGGCTCGCGACAACGCCGCCTTCGGCGCCCCCGACGAGTGGTACGGGTTGGCGTCACCGTCGGACTTCGCCGGCACCAGCGTTCCCGCGCTCGACGTCTGGCGCGAGGAGCTGCTCGTCGTGCCCACCGACGACAAGGTCCGCCTCGCGCTCGAAGTCGAGCGTGCCACCCGCGCCGCCGACACCCGCGTGCGCGGCGTGGAGGTCGCCGGCTACGACGACACCGCGATCGAGGCGGCGGTCGCCAACTCCCTCGGCGTCGAGGCCACGACGCGGCGGACGCTGTGCTCGTGCACTGCGTTCGCCATGGCAGGGGAAGGCGTCGGCACCCAGACCGGGGCCGGGTTCACCGCCGGCCGTGCCGTCGCCGACCTCGACGTGGAGGAGGCGGCACGCGACGCCGCCGGCCGGGCGGTCCGGCTCCTCGGCGCCACCCAGCCGCCGTCCCGTCGCCTGCCGGTGGTCCTCGACCCGCTTGTGAGCCGCTCGCTGCTCGCCATCGTCGGCTCCGCCCTCGGAGGCGAAGCCGTGCTGAAGGGGCGCTCGATGTTCGTGGGCCGCGAGAGGGAGGAGGTCGCGGCACCGGGCGTGACGCTGGTCGACGACCCCACGCTGGCCGACGCCTTCGGCGCGGCCGCCACCGACTCGGAGGGGGTTCCCACCCGCAGCACGGAGCTGATCGCCGACGGTCGGCTCACCGGCTTCCTCCACAACGTGTACACCGCGCGGCGCGCCGGGGTCGCGACGACGGGCTCCGCCGTGCGGGGCGGCTTCAAGTCGACTCCTCGTGTGGGCGCCCGTGCGCTGCGACTCGAGCCGGGCGCGCTCACGCCCGAGGAGATCCTGGCGTCGGTGCCGGAGGCGCTCTACGTGCAGTCGGTGAGCGGCCTCCATTCGGGCACCAACCCGGTGAGCGGCGACTTCTCGGTCGGCGCCGAGGGGCTCGTCGTCCGGGGCGGCGCGTTCGCAGAGCCGGTGCGCGAGATCACGATCGCGTCCACGCTCCCGCGGATCCTGCTCGAGCTCGAGCAGGTGGGCGCCGACCTCACGTGGCTGCCCGGCGGCGCCGCCGGCATGACCCTGCTCATCGCCGAGATGACGATGAGCGGCGCCTAGCCACCGGGTTGCCTGCCACCGGGTTCCCTCAGGCGGAACCGTGTGAGCGGTCGCGCAGTTTCGACACGAGCGCGTCGAGCCCGGGCGAGAGGCGCACGTCGTAGGGCGGCTCGCCCGGCTCGAGGGCGCGGACGCGGCCGGGAAGCGCGTGGACCGCGGCCCGGCACCGGTCGCGCATCACCGCGAGCGGCTCCGGTGCTTCGATGCGCCGCCCGCCCGTCATGACGGGCAGGAGGAGGGCGCGGCCGCCGGCCACGTCCTCGTCGTGGAGCGCCAGCACGTCGTGGTCGTACCGCCCGCCGGTCGCCACGCGGTGGACCTGCTTGCGCCCCGGGAACGTCGCCTTCTCCGGAGAGAGCTTCATCTTCGGGCCCGACCTGTCCTCGACCAGCTTGTAGACCACGCCCAGGTGCGGGGCGTCGCCGCTCGTGCCGAGCTGGGTGCCGACGCCGAAGGCGTCGATCGGCGCTCCCGCCGACACCAGCTCGGCGATCCGGTATTCCTCGAGGTCGCCGGAGGCGAAGATCTGCACCTCAGTGAGGCCGGCGTCATCGAGGACGCCACGCACCGAACGCGAGAGCGTGTCGAGGTCTCCCGAGTCGAGGCGTACCGCCCGGGGCACGACCCCTTCCTCGCGGAGCCGGTCGGCGAGGTCCGCCACCCGCCGGGCTCCCTCCACGGTGTCGTAGGTGTCGAGGAGCAGGACGGCCCGGCCGGGGAACGACCGGGCGAACGTGAGGAACGCCTCGCTCTCGTCGTCGAACCGCATCACGTAGGAGTGCGCCATTGTGCCGCTCAGCTCGAGGCCGTAGCGCTGCCCGGCCAGCACCAGCGACGTCCCCGCGGCACCGCCCACGAACGATGCCCGGGCGCACTTCATCGCGGCGTCGGTACCGTGGTCGCGCCTCGGCGAGAAGTCGACGAACGGCCGGCCCCCGCACGCGGTCGAGACGCGCGCCGCCTTCGTCGCGATCATCGACTGATACCCCACGCAGTTCAACAGGAACGTCTCGACGACCTGCGCCTCGACCAGCGGTGCCGTCACTCGCAGCAGCGGCTCGTTCGCGAACGCCACCTCGCCCTCCGGGAAGGCCCAGACGTCCCCGGTGAAGCGCAGCTCGCGGAGAAAGTCGAGGAACGCGTGGTCGAAGAGGCCGAGCGAGGCCAGGTACTCGACGGCGTCGGCGTCGAACCGGAGCCGCTCGAGGAACTCGAGGGCAGGCTCGAGCCCGCACGCCACGAGGTAGCCGCGCCGGGGCGGCAGGTGTCGCGCGTACAGGTCGAACGTCGCCGGACCGAGCAGGCCGCGCGCGTGGTAGCTCGCCGCCATCGTGAGCTCGTAGAGGTCGGTGAACAGGGCGGTGGCGGCGGCGCCGCGGTCGCCCATGCCCTACACCACCTTGACGCCGGCCTGCTCGAGCTCCTCGAGAGTGCGCTCGCCGTCACCCGGCTCGACGTCGACGGCCCGCACCGCATCCCGCAGCACGGTGGCGTCGAACCCCTTCTCGACGGCGTCGAGCCCGGTCTCTTTCACGCAATAGTCGGTGGCGAGGCCGACGATGACCACCCTCTCGATGCCGCGCTCGTGTAACTGCTCCTCGAGGCCGGTGGAGGCGACGTCGCCCGTCTCCAGGCGCTGCACCGAGAAGCCCGAGTACCCGTCCTCCCAGCCGGTCGCCTTGCGGATCTGGTCGCCCGCGACCTCCAGGTCGGGGTGGTACTCGGCGCCCCAGGTCTCGCGCACGCAGTGCACCGGCCACTTCCCGCCGTGCTTCTCGAAGTGCGGTGTCTCCGGCGGGTGCCAGTCGCGCGTGTAGATCACCGCCGCGCCGGCCGACCGTGCCCGGTCGACCTCGCGGTTCACCAGCGGGACGACGTTCTCGCCGCCCTCCACATAGAGGCTGCCGCCTGGGTCGGCGAAGTCGTTCTGCACGTCGACGACCAGGAGCGCCGTGCGGTCGTCGTACCGAATCTCGTCCATGACCACACCTCCTGCCTGCTCCTACGATACGCCCGGTCGCAAGTCGCGGCGTACCCTGAGGGCATGACGCAACCCGCGATGTACCACGACGGCGCCAGGCGTTTGCAGGACCGGTTCGACAGCCGGCGCATCGCCGACCGGCTCGAGCAGATCACGGTCCACGACACCTTCAGCGAGGGCGACCGGGAGCTCGTCGAGCGGGCGCCGATGTTCTTCCTCGCCACCGCCGACCGCGACGGCTGGCCCGACTGCTCGTACAAGGGCGGCATGCCGGGCTTCGTTCGCGTGGTCGACGATCGCACGCTCGCCTTCCCGAGCTACGACGGAAACGGCATGTTCCGCAGCCTCGGCAACATCCTCGTCAATTCCCTGGTAGGGCTGCTGTTCGTTGACTTCGAGAAGCCGAACCGTATGCGAGTCCAGGGGACCGCGTCGCTCCACGACGACGACGAGCTCCTCGCCGCCTTCGAGGGCGCGCAGCTGATGGTGCGCGTGCGGGCCGAGCGGATCTTCCCGAACTGCCCGCGGTACATCCACCGCATGCAGCTGGTCGAGCACTCCGTGTACTCGCCGCGTCCCGGCCACGTGCCGCCTACGCCCGCGTGGAAGCAGATGGACGTGTTCCGTGACTACCTGCCCGAACTGGGCTGAAGCTGAGCCTTACTCGAGCGCCCCGTGGCGGCCGGCGCCGTCGGCGAAGCGGGTGGCGCCCGCCCGCGTCCCGCCCTCCACGATCGTGGCGCGGCCGTGCCGCATCTCGTTCGCGGTGGCGTCGGGCTCGGTCAAGCCCCACTGCTCGATGGTCGAGCGGCGGTCGCTGCGCAGGCAGGTCTGGGGGAACGCCGCGAGCGACCGCGCCAGCTCGACCGCACCCGCGAGCGCCTCGCCCGGCGGGGTGAGCCGGTTGGCGAGGCCTATGGCGAGCGCCTCGTCCCCCGCGACTCCGCGGCCGGTGAGGATGAGGTCCATGGCGCGGCTGTGCCCGATGAGGCGCGGCAGCCGAACCGTGCCCAGGTCGACCAGGGGCACGCCGAACCGGCGGCAGAAGACGCCGAACACGGCGTCGCGCGCGGCCACCCGAAGGTCGCACCACACCGCAAGCTCGAGACCGCCGGCGACGGCGTGGCCCTCCACTGCCGCGATGACGGGCTTCGAGAGGAGCATGCGGGTCGGCCCCATCGGGGCGTCGCCTTCGTCGGCGAGCCGGTTCCCGGTGCCCTCCGCGATCGCCTTGAGGTCGGCGCCGGCGCAGAACGTGCCGCCGGCGCCGGTGAGGACGGCCGCGAAGAGGTCGTCGTCGCCGTCGAAGGTGCGGAAGGCATCAGCCAGAGCGGCGGCGGTGGGGGCGTCGACGGCGTTGCGCCGCTCGAGCCGGTCGATGGTGACGACGGCGACGGGCCCGTCGGTCTCGTAGCGGACGGTACTCACCCGTTCCCTCCCCGCGGCGCGTGCGGGACGCCGCGCCGCTCGAGGACGGCGTCGAGCGCCGCCAGCGCCTCCCAGGGGTCGTCCCCGAAGTGGACCGCCTCCATGCCCACCTCCCGAGCCGCCTCGATGTTGTCGTGGTTGTCGTCGACGAAGACGGCCGCCCGCGGCTCGACGCCGACGCGCTCGCACGTGAGCCGGTAGATGCGGTGGTCGGGCTTGCGCATGCCGACCGCGCTCGAGTCGACCACCACCTCGAACAGCTCGTCGACGGGGAACGTCGAGCGCCAGGTGTCGCCGAACTCCCTCACGTTGTTGGTGAGCAGGGCGAGGCGCAGCCCCGCGCCCTTCAGGGCGCGGATTCGGTGGACGACGGGCCAATGGACCCCGATCGGCATCTCGCGGCCGAACCGCTGATACGCCTCGAGGTCGAGGGGCTTGCCCAGCACCGCGGGGGCGCGCTCCATGACCCCGTCGAGGTACTCGGCGAGCGAGAGCTCGCCCGTCTCGAGGCGGTGCCAGTCGTGGGTCACGGCCGCCGCCTCTGGAGGCGCGGCACCGTCGCACGGATCGCCGTCGCCGGGCCGGAGGTATCCGCTCTCGCCGAAGAGCAGCTCGAGGATCGAGCCCGCCGGGTAGCCCATGTCGATCTCGAAGTGGTCGACGCCGCGGAACAACGGGCTCGAGATCACACCCCCGTAGTCGAAGATCGCAGCCTCGATCATGGACTGTGAGGCTACTGCCGGCGCGCCGGTACGCTTCGCGTCGTGCTCGAGCCCGCCGTCCATCTCCACCCCCACGTGGGCAATCCTCGCCCGTCCGGCTACGTGCGGGTCGACATGCATTCGCACACCTGCTACTCGGGTGACGCCGTCACCACCCTCGACGAGCTGGCCGAGCGGATCGAGAGCGCGGGCCTCGATGTGATCTGCATCACCGACCACCACGCCGTGCGCGGCGCGCTCGCGGCGATCGAGCGCGGCGTCGGCTGCCGGGTCGTGGTGGGCGAGGAGGTCAAGACGCGGGCCGGCGAGGTGATCGGGCTGTTCCTCTCCGAGCGCGTCCCCCACGGCCTCCCGCCCGAGGAGACGATCGCCCGCATCCGGGCCCAGGGTGGTGTCGTCTACGTTCCCCACCCGTTCGACCCCGTGCGCCACGCCCTGCGCGAGCCCGTGCTGCGCCGGCTGTGCGCAGACGGGAGCATCGACGCCCTCGAGGTGCTCAACGCCAAGGTGTCGCTCGATCACCTGAACGCTCGGGCGGGCGCCCTCGCCGCCGAGACCGGCGTTCCCGGCGGCGCCGGGTCCGACGCGCACGACCCCGCCGCGCTCGGCGCAGCCTACGTGGAGATGGCCGACTTCGACGGACCTACCGACTTCCTCGCCAAGCTCCCCGCGGGCCGGATCGTCGGCCACCGATTCGACCGGGCCCGGGGGTGGACGCCGCGCATCATCCCGAGCGGCCTCACCCAGACCTGAACCTGTATCAGCGCAACCCGGTCGCGAACACGACGATCACCGCCGTGCCCGCGAGCACCCGGTACGCGACGAACGGCGTGAAGGACTGTGTGCGCAGCAGCCTCAGGAGCCCCGCGACCGCGACGAAGCCGCTCACTCCGGCGGTGACCGTGCCCCAGGCGAAGGGGGGCACAAGCTCGCGGTCGATCCCGCCGTCGGCCGCCACCTGCACGGCCTCGAACAGCCCGGCCCCCGCGATGATGGGCAGGCTCATCAGGAACGAGAGGCGGGTGGCGGCGTCGCGGTCGAAGCCCCGGTGGCGGCCCATCGAGATCGTTGCTCCCGACCGCGAGACGCCAGGCTGGAGCGCGAGCGCCTGCACGGCGCCCATCAGCAGGGCGTCGTGGGGCGTGAACTCCGATGCCGGGCGCGATCCCCGAGCCCGGTCCGCCCACAGGAGCACGAGCCCGAACACGATCAGCATCACGCTGATGAGCACCGGCTCACCGAGGTGGTCGTCGATGAAGCCACTGAGCAGCGCGCCCGCGACCGCCGCCGGCAGGGCCGAGAGCAGCAGCAGCCACGCCATCCGCTCGTCGACCGTTCGCACGGTCCGCCCGAGGAGTGACCGCCACGCCGCGGCGATGTACCGCCCGAGCTCGTGGCGGAAGTACCAGGCGGCGCCCACGAACGTGCCGATGTGCAGCGCCACGTCGAACGTCTTGTTCAGCTCCGGGTCGCGGGTCAGCTCGTCCCACCCGAGCAGCTCGGGCACCAGGATGAGGTGGCCGCTCGAGGAGATGGGGAGGAACTCGGTGAGGCCCTGCACGATGCCCAGGACGATGGCGTGGAGGATCGGCATTGGGGAGGCAGGCTACGTGGGCAACGGCGCGCGGGCGTCCTCCGGCGGCACCAGCGCCACGCTGATGACGCCGGCGGCGCTCGCGTAGGCAACCGCGAGGGCCTCGTTCTCGGTCACGAGGAGCGCGACCCCGCTGCCGATGGCGTCGGTCGCGTCCCTCCTCGTTGCCAGGTCGGTTGCAACAACGAGCGCGCCGCGCGCCACCACGACCGTCGGGTCGGCGTACGCCGCGCCGTCGGGGTCGACGGCGCCGGTAGCGTCGAACGTCGCCAGCACGTCGACGGCCGCGCCGGCGCGGAGCTGCCCGACGTCCTCGACGACGATCCGCACGATCCGCATGCCGGGCGGCACGACGCCGTCGAGCCCGCGACGGCGCCGCGGCGCGAGGTTCCGGTCGGCCAGGAAGGCGTCGCGCAGGACGGGTACCGTCACCACACGGCCCCGGGCCGCGCCGGCGCTCAGGACGCCCGGCGGCAGCTGTGATCGGTGCACCCGGCGCACGCCGACGTCGTCGCCCTCGACGGTCGCGCCCGTCGGAAGGTCGCGGGTCGCGACGGCCGCGGCGACCTCGGGACCCAGGTCGTGGGCGCGGCGGCGGAGGGCGGCGAGGTCGGTTCCCACGACGACGGCCGTGACGACGGCGACGGCGATCGCCCCGGTCCAGAGGAGCAGGGCGCGAGGAGAGCGGCGGAGCATCGGGACTCCTTCCCGGCTGGGCCCGGCACGGCGCCGGGGCGGTGCGGCGCGGGGAAGGGACGGGAATGGGAAGGAAGGGGAGGAAGGGGAGGTTCGCGGGCGGCAGCGCCGCCGCGACGGGAGCCTAGATGCTCAGTGCTCGGGCTTCGAGGGCCTGGTTGTGGCGTCCGACTTCGAGGGTTTCGAGGAGGCGGCGGCCTTCTCGTTGCCGTCCTTGGCGCCGCCGTTGTTGCTCGCGGTGTCGGCTTTCGCGCCAGTGCGCTCCTTGCCGGAGCCGTCCTCCTTGGCCTTGCCGTCGCGGCCCCTGGCCGCGGCGCGGCTGTCGGTGCGGTAGAAGCCCGAGCCCTTCAGCACGATGCCGCCGACACTCAGCACCTTGCTCAGCTTCCCGCCGCAGCCGCCGTCGTGGGTCGCCAGCGAGTCGTCGTGGATCGACTGCCAGGCCTCGAACTGCTCGCCGCACTTGGCGCATCGGTACTGGTAGGTGGGCATCGGCGCCTCTCCGTCTTCCGTACGCCGTTAGCACTCTCGGGGCCAGACTGCTAATCGTACCCGACGTGGCGGTGACGGGCACGAGCGCGGCCCCGGATTGACGCCGACGCCCGCCGGGGCAACGTTGGGGCTCGCATGACGGCCGTCCTCCTCCTGGTCCCGGTGGCCTACCTGCTGGGGACGTTCCCGGCTGCGTCCCTCGTCGCGCGCGCGTCGGGCCACGACGTGCTGGAGGAGGGTTCGCGTAATCCGGGCGCCTCCAACGTGTACCGGCTCGCGGGCTGGAAGGCGGGCCTGCTGGTGCTCCTCGCCGACATCGGCAAAGGTGCCGTCGCCAGCGGCGTGGGCCTCGCCTTCGACGGGCATCGGGGCGCCTACATCCTCGGCCTCGCGGCGGTGCTCGGCCACGTGCTCCCCGCGACGCGGCGCTTTCGGGGTGGCCGGGGCGTCGCCACCGCCGGCGGAGCGCTGGTCGTGGTGTTCCCGCTCATCGGCCTCGGCCTCGTGGTGGTGTGGTTCCTCGTTGCCCGGGTGCTCAAGAAGGCGTCGGTGGCGTCGATCGTCGTCGTGGTCGCGTTCCCGGTGGCGGTCGCGATAACCGGCGGCTCGTGGTTCGACGTCGTCGTGCCCGCGGTCCTGGCGGTCGTGATCCTCGCCCGTCACCTCCCCAACCTGCGCCGCCTGCTCCGGGGACAGGAGCACGGTCTCGGCGGCGGGCCCGCCGGCGGTACCGTTCGCCGGTGATGAGCGAGCGGACGTGACCGTCAAGAAGGCGGTCATCCCGGCGGCGGGGCTGGGGACCCGGTTCCTGCCGGCGTCGAAGAGCGTTCCCAAGGAGATGCTGCCGGTCGTCGACAAGCCGGCGATCCAGTACGTCGTCGAGGAGGCGGTGCGGGCGGGGTTGCGCGACGTCCTCGTCGTCACCGGCCGCGGCAAGAGCGCCATCGAGGACCACTTCGACCGCGACCCCGAGCTCGAGCAGCACCTCGAGCGGTCCGGCAAGCACGATCTGCTCAAGGAGGTCCAGGCCGTCACCGATCTGGCCGACCTGCATTACGTGCGGCAGCAGCAGGCGCTGGGCCTCGGCCATGCGGTATCGGTTGCCCGCTCACACGTGGGGACCGAGCCGTTCGCCGTGCTGCTCGGCGACGATCTCATGATCGACGACTCGCGCCTGCTGCGATCGATGCTCGAGATCCACGAGCGGGAGCAGGCGTCGGTGATCGCGCTCCTACGGGTCTCCCGTGACGAGATCTCGGCCTACGGCTGCGCCGAGGTCGACGACCTCGGTGGTGACCGGCTCCAGGTGCGGTCGATCGTCGAGAAGCCAGCGGCCGACGAGGCGCCGTCGAACCTGGCCGTCATCGGCCGCTACGTGTTCACACCCGGCATCTTCGACGCCCTCGACCGCATCGAGCCCGGCGCCGGCGGCGAGCTCCAGCTCACCGACGCCATCGGCCTGCTGCTGCGCGACGAGGCCGTGTTCGGGCGGAGGTTCGAGCACGGCCGTTACGACGCCGGCCAGAAGCTCGACTTCCTGCGGGCCAACCTCGAGCTGGCACTCGAGCGCCCCGACCTCGGCCCCGGGCTGGCCGACGTCCTCGCCGACCTGGTGCGCCGGCGGGGGCTCGCCTGATCCCGATGATCGAGTTGCCCGACGTCCAGGCCGAGATCCTCGCCGCCGTCTCCCCGCTCGAGCCCACGTCGGTGCCGCTCGGCGACGCGCTCGGGCTGGCGACGGCGCGGGAGCTCGTCGCCGCGGAGCCGGTGCCGCCGTTCGCCAACACGGCCATGGACGGCTACGCCCTACGCGCCGGCGACACCGTCGGTGCGAGGGCCTCGACCCCGGTGCGCCTGGCCGTGGTGGGCGAGCTGCCGGCGGGGCGATCGCCCGAGGGCATGGTGGTGGGCGAGGGCGAGGCGATCCGCATCATGACGGGTGCGCCCGTGCCCGACGGCGCCGACGCGATCGTGATGGTCGAACTGACCGAGCGCGATGGCGACGGCGTGCGCGTGCTGCACGAGGCCGCGCCGGGCGACCACGTGCGGGCTGCGGGCGGCGACCTCGAGGCGGGACAGGCGATGTTCCCGGCCGGGACCGTGCTCACGCCCGCTCACCTCGGCGTGCTGGCGAGCCTCGGTCACCGTGACGTGCCGGCGTTCCCGCGCGCGCGGGTCGGGGTGCTGTCGACCGGCGACGAGCTGGTCGAGTCGGGCCGGTTGACGCCGGGGCAGATCCGCGACGCCAACCGGCCCATGCTCCTGGCTCTGGTCGAGGCGACGGGCGCCGAGCCCGTCGACTTCGGGATCGTGCCCGACGACGAGGCACGCATCACGGCGACCTTGGAGGACGCCCTCGCAGTCTGCGACGCGGTGATCACGAGCGGCGGCGTGTCGGTGGGCGACTACGACTACGTCAAGGCCGTGCTCGATCGCCTCGGACACCTGTCGTGGTGGCAGGTCGCGATCAAGCCGGCGAAGCCGCTCGCCTTCGGCGTGGTGGCAGGCACCCCGGTGTTCGGGCTCCCCGGCAACCCCGTGTCGTCGCACGTGAGCTACGAGCTCTTCGCCCGTCCGGCCGTCCTCGGCCTGATGGGCCACCCGAACCCCTTCCGGCCCGAGGTCACGGCGGTGGCCGAGCACGAGATGGGCCGCAAGCCCGACGGCAAGCTCCACCTCGACCGGGTACGCCTGCGCTACGAGGCAGGCCGGCATCTCGCGAGGCGCACCGGCGTCCAGGCGAGCAATGTGCTGTCGGCCATGGCGGCCGCCAACGGTCTCGCCCTGCTGCCCGACGGCGACGGCGTGGCCGAGGGCGACGAGGTCCGGGTCATGCTGCTCGACGCGCCCACCAACTAGTGATGCGTCGATGGACCACCACTGCGGTGGTCCGGGAACGCATCACCTAGGCTGGGGCTGTGGCCACGCCGTTGATCGATCCCTTCGCCCGCCGGGTGAAGGACCTGCGGCTCTCGATCACCGACCGCTGCAACTTCCGCTGTACCTACTGCATGCCCGAAGAGGGGATGCAGTGGGTGCCACGCGACGAGCTGCTCACCTACGAGGAGCTCGCGCGGATCGCTCGGGTATGCGTCGAGCGCTTCGGCTTCGACGCGATCCGAATCACCGGGGGCGAGCCGACCGTGCGGGCGCACTTCCCTCGGCTCGTCGCCATGCTCGCCCCGCTCGGGGTCGACCTCGCGATGACCACCAACGGCACCCGGCTCACCGAGATGGCGCCCGACCTCGCCGCTGCCGGGCTCCGGCGCATCAACGTGTCGCTCGACTCGCTGCGGCGCGACACGTTCTTCGAGCTCACGCGCCGCGACGAGCTCGACCGGGTGATCGCCGGCATCGACGCCGCTGTTGCCGCCGGGCTCGACCCGGTCAAGGTCAACTGCGTGGTGATCCGGGGCGTCAACGACGAGGAGGTCGTCGACCTGGCGGCGTTCGGGCGCGATCGGGGCGTCGGGGTCCGCTTCATCGAGTTCATGCCTCTGGACGCCGACGGCGCCTGGAGCGTGGACCGGGTCGTCCCCGCCCGAGAGATCCTCGACCGCATCGACGCGGTGTTCCCGCTGGAGCCGGTCAAGGTGCCGGGCTCCGGTCACGTCGAGCCGGCAGAGCGCTTCGTGTACGTCGACGGGCGGGGCGACGTGGGCGTCATCGCCAGCGTTACCGAGCCGTTCTGCGACAGCTGCGACCGGGTGCGGGTGACCGCCGAGGGGAAGTTCCGCACCTGCCTGTTCGCCCTCGACGAGTACGACCTGCGCGCCATCCTGCGCGGCGGCGGCACCGACGACGACGTTGCCGCCGAGATCGAGCGCGCCGTCGCCACCAAGTGGGCCGGGCACCGCATCGGCCAGGTCGACTTCGTGCGCCCGCCCCGGTCCATGAGCCAGATCGGCGGCTAGCACCTCTTCGGAGTCGAAACCCAAGACGTTGTGACGACTCTCTCGTCGGCCCTGGGGACCCTGGGGCCCCCGCCCGAAGCTCCGCTTCGGGCGGGTTACTAGAGCGCCCCCGCATCCCGGCCCCTACACTGGCCGCTCATGTCGGCCTCGGAGTTCACCCACCTCGATCCGCTCGGACGCGCCCGGATGGTGGACGTCACCGCCAAGGAGGCGACCCATCGCCGCGCCGTCGCCCGCTGCCGGGTCAACATGGAGTCCGACACCGCGTCGAAGATCGCCTCCGGGGCCATCACCAAGGGCGACGTGCTCGCCGTCGCCCGGGTCGCCGGCATCCAGGCCGCCAAGCAGACTCCCAGCCTCCTCCCGCTGTGCCACCCGCTGCTGGTCGGGTCGGTGTTCGTGAACTTCCGCATCGAGGACCGCCACGTCGAGGTGGAGGCCCAGGTCGACACCGTCGACCGCACCGGCGTCGAGATGGAGGCGCTCACTGCCTGCGCCGTGGCCGCGCTCACGATCTACGACATGTGCAAATCGGTCGATCGGGACATGACCATCGGCGACCTTGCCCTCTGGGAGAAGACCGGCGGCCGGTCGGGCATCTTCCGCCGGACGCCGCCCGTCGACGACGGGCTCAGCCTGTGACCACGGTTTAGGCGCCTTCGAGCCTGGGCAGCATTTGACCCGGCCGGGGGCGGCCTCGCTAGGGTGGGGCTTCCGGCGGCCTCGCTGGGTTGGGGTTCAGGGCGGAGCATCCACCTCCGGCGGCACGAGACTTGTTACCGTCCGCGAACGCGGTGCGTGGTTGAGGAGCCTCTTGACGATCACGGTCTTGTTGATCCTGGCGGTGCTGTGGGCTGCGGTACTGGTGCCGCCGGTGCTGCGGGCCCGCTCCGAGAACCGGCGGGGCGACAGGATCGGCCCCCTACGCTTGGGCGCGCACGTCCGCAGCCCGTCGCTGGCGGCGGCGTTCGGCCCCCCGCCGCTCATGGGTGGCCGTTCGGGCCCCGACCGCCCGGCTGGCCGCTCCCATGCGTCCTTGCCTTACCGCGCCGACGGGCCGCCCCGCGCCCCGGCGGAGATCACGCCGACCCAGAAGCGCCGGCGCGACGTCATGCTCGTGCTCATCGGTGGCGTCGTGCTCAGCCTGGTGCTCGCCGCGTTCACCGGGACGGCGTTCCTGTGGGCGCTCCACCTCCTCGCCGACGTCCTCCTCGGGGCGTACGTGCTGCTGCTCGTTCGGATCAGACAACGCACGGCCTACCCGGTGGCGGCGCCGATCCCGCTCGAGCGACCACGCCAGCTCCGCCACGCCGCGTACCCGCAGCGGCGCGAGTTCGCCCTCCGGCGCACCGCGGCGCCGTAGCATCGTCGCGGCAGGGGCGCGCCAAGGCCCGGGCAGCCGGGCCCGGAGCGGAGTGACCCATGGCGCCGGACAGGTCGGGCGAGATCGCCGATGCGGGAGAGGCGGCGCGCGAGCTCCTCGAGGAGAAGCACAAGGCTCGCGAGATCACGTTCAGCGCGTCGCGCCAGGCGATCCGGTCGTGTGCCACGGCCATCCGTGCTGTACACCGGCGTGAGTTCGCAGAGGCCCGGGCCCTGATCGCCGAGGCCGCTGCCTTCCTCGCCGAGGCCGACGTCGCTCTCGAGGGCCACGACGACGTCCGCTACGCCGGCTTCCTGCTGGACGCCAACAAGGAGTTCGCCGAGGCCAATCTCACGCTGGCATTCGTGGCGGGCACGCCGATGCCGGCCGCGGACCAGCTGCGGGTCGAGGTGCAGGCGTACCTCAACGGCATGGCCGAGGCGGCGAGCGAGCTGCGCCGCCAGGTGCTCGACTGCCTTCGCCGCGACGAGGTCGACGCGGCCGAGGCCCTGCTCGCGGCGATGGACGAGGTCTACGGCCTCCTCGTCACCATCGACTACCCGGAGGCGCTCACCGGCGGGCTGCGCCGCTCCACCGATGCGCTGCGCGCCGTCGTCGAGCGCACCCGGGGCGACGTCACCAACGCCCTGGTCGCCGCGCGCGTCACACGCGCGCTCGAGGACACCGAGAAGCCCTGATCTCGCGGGTCGGCTCCGAACCGCGCGGTGGTAGCCTGAACCGCTCCCGGGGGTGTAGCTCAGCCTGGTAGAGCGCTACGTTCGCAACGTAGAAGTCGTGGGTTCAAGTCCCATCACCTCCACCGTTTCCAAGCCGATCGGTCCGCGTCCGGTCCGCGACGAGGCGCGGATACGCACAGGTCGATGCGATGCGGTGACGCGCAGAAGTAGCTCCTGGTGGAGCGCCGAACGCCGGTTCCGGGCGCGGCCGAGCGGCCGTCGTCAATGTCGTTATGGCGCGGGTGTGCGTGAGAGGTTCGGGACCAGAACCGTCGATATGGCGCTCCCGACCGGCGCAGACGCCGCGCTCGACGGCGCAGCAGGCGGGCCCCCTATCGAGTTAGTCGCAGTGGCCCCTGGCGGGGCCGCCATGAAGTGATGAAACTCGGTGTGGGCCGCCCGGTGACGTCGTGTTGTCCTTGGTGTTGTCCATCCCGTGAGTTAGTCGGGCGTGGGGATCT
>JBOGFI010000084.1:0-8221 GCA_050743365.1 Acidimicrobiia bacterium
GTGGTGGGCGGCGCGGTCGACGTTGCGGGCGCGGGCGCAGCCGCCGCTGCGCTCATGCTCTCGGAGCGCGCGACCCGTGTCTGGGGCTCGGTGGCGTGGCCCGCGAGCGCGCCGGTGGCGACGGCGACGAGGATTAGGGCGAGCGAGCGCCCGAACCGCGCCATGTCCATCCGACGCTACCGGCCGGCCTCGGGTTGGCGGCCGCGGGGATTACCCTCACGCACCGTCGGGACACGGGAGCGAGGCATGCCGCTCGACCTGAAGGAGCTGGTGGCCCCCGATCACACCGCGCTGGTGCTCCAGGAGGTGCAGAACGGGGTGGTGGGAGAGCCGTCGGCGCTCCCGGCGCTCGCCGCCGAAGCCGCCAAGGTCGGGCTGCTCGACCACTGCGCGCAGCTGGCCGGCGCCGCCCGTGCCGCCGGCATCCCCGTGGTTCACTGCACCGCCGAGACCCGGGCCGACGGGCTCGGCGCCAACCGCAACGCCCGCCTGTTCATGGGGGTCAAGAAGTCGCCGGTGCCGCTCACGCAGGGCACGCCGGCGGTGGAGCCCTGTCCCGAGATCGGCGTGGAGCCGTCCGACCTGGTGCTCCCGCGTTACCACGGTCTCGGGCCCATGACCGGCACGCAGCTCGACTCCGTGCTGCGCAACCTCGGCGTCACCACGGTCGTGGGCGTCGGGGTCTCGCTCAACGTCGGGATGCCGAACTTCGCCTTCGATGCCGTGAACCGCGGCTACCAGTTCGTGATGCCGCGCGACGCGGTCGCCGGCGTGCCCGCCGAGTACGCCGACGCCATGCTCGAGAACACGATGAGCCTGGTCGCGACCCTCACGACCACGGCCGCGGTCGTGGCCGCCTGGACCGGGTGACCTACTGGCGCAGCACGAGCGCCAGCCCTTCTCCACTCGGACCGGCGCCGACGAGGACCACCTCGTTGCCGGTCCACGCCATCGCTGGATAGAAGCGGCCAAATCGCTCCTCCGCTCCGGAGGGTGCAACCGGTAGGCGTGTCCACTCGTCAGGTCGAGGCGCGAACGTGAGCGCCAGCGGCCCGGCGCTGTCCAGGCTGCCCGACCAGATGATGAGCATCGAGCCGGCCTGGATGCCCGTCTGACCTCCGTTGCATTCGCATTCGGGAGGAGGCAGTAGAGGCGCTGCCGGCAGGGCTCTCCAGCGGTCGGACCTGGGCTGGTAGGCCGCCAAGGCCGTCTTGGTCCCTAGCACCTCCAGCACCGGTCCCCAGACGAGCATCTCGCGCCCGGTCCACACCGAGACGTGGCGGTACAGCCGAGGGAGCCGCGGCCGCGTCAGTTCACGCCACGTGTTGCGGCCCGGGTCGTACGCGGCGCCGTCGACGAACGGGAGGTTGCTCCCCCTTGTCCCTCCGTAGACGATCATCTCCTCGCCCGTCCAGACCGCCGTGGCCCCAAACCGCGGCTCGAGCGGCGACGGTGCGATCCGTCGCCAGCGGTCGCGGCACGGGTCGTACGCCGCGCCCGCGTTGCCGGATCCCGTCCACACGACCATCTCCTCGCCGGTCCACACTGCCGTCGCCTGCCCCGTCCCGAGGATCGGCGCCCGGGGTAGCCGCCGCCAGCTGTCGCGTCTCGGGTCGTACGCCCCGGCGTCGACCGAAGGGTCGTCGGGGTTCGACCCTGCCGCGACGATCATCTCGACGCCCGTCCAGACCGCCACGTGGTGGCTGCGAGCGTCGATCGGCGCATCGGCGATACGCCGCCACCGGCGCCGTGCCGGGTCGTACGCGGCCCCCGTGGACTGGCGCGGGCCCTCCGATCCCTCCTCGCCGCCCCAGACGACGACCTCGCGACCGGTCCAGATGACACTCGGGAGCACGCGCTCGTCGACCGGGCCAGGTGGAAGCGTCTCCCACCGCGGCTCCGCCAACACCACTCCCCTCAGTGCACGGGGAAGGCGGCCGCGGCAGCGGACATCGTCTCCTACATCAGCCCCGGCGACCCCGCCGGTGGCAGTGGCCACGACCCCCACACCGATCACGGCGAGCCGCAGCACGGCGGCGCGCAGCAGCCTCACACCCGATCGACGTGCCGGGCGCGACCCGGGTTGCTCCCTCGCCCAGGGCGCGACCCTCATAGGTCTCGGACGATAAGGACGAGCCGGCGGAAGATGCGTTCCTCGGAACGCCGCGCCTTTGAGAGAAATGCGGTTCCGCGGAACCGGCTCCAAGTCGATTCACCGCTCGGTCCCCTACGATCCCCCCATGACCGACACCCCCTGGCCGGGCGACGCCTGCTCGCTGGTCGACGCCTTCCGCGCCGGCGAGCGCGCTCCGCTCGAGGAGCTCGACGCCACGCTCGCCGCGATCGAGGCGTCGGAGCTCAACGCCTTCTCGTACCTCGATCCCGAGCCAGCCCGGCGAGCCGCGAGGCAGGCCGACACGTCGCTGCCCTTCGGTGGCGTGCCGGTCGGGGTGAAGGAGCTCGACTCGGTGGTGGGCTGGCCGTACACGTCGGCGTCGGTGCCGCTGAAGGACCAGGTCGCAGCGCGCGACTCCACCCTCGTGGGTCGGCTGCGCGCCGCCGGCGCGGTGTTGCCCGGGCTCACCACCTCGAGCGAGTTCGGCGGCGTGAACCTCACCCGCACCAACCTCAACGGCGCCACCCGCAACCCGTGGGGTCTCGAGCACACGCCCGGCGGCTCCACCGGCGGCACCGCCTCCGCGGTGGCCGGGGGGCTCCTGACCCTGGGTAGCGGTGGCGACGGCGGGGGCTCGCTGCGCATCCCCGCCGGCTTCACCGGCGTGGTCGGGCTCAAGTGCACCTACGGCCGGTTCCCGAAGGGCCCGGGCATGGTGGTCGGCTCACTCACCGCGGTGCTCGGGTGCCTCAGCCGCTCCGTGCGCGACACGGCCCGCTTCCTTGACGTCGCCAACGGCTTCGACCACCGCGACCCCTACAGCCTGGCCCGGGTCGACGGCTGGGAGGCCGGCCTCGAGACGCACGAGCTCGAGGGGAGGAAGGTCGCCATCGCGCCCGACCTGGGCGTGGCGGTCGTGCACCCCGAGGTCGTCGACCTCGTGGTCAAGGGCGCGGAGGCGCTCGTCACCGACGCCGGGCTCGAGGTCGTCGACGTGCCCGTGAAGCTCCCCGAGCTGGGCTACGAGTGGGCGCTGTCAGGGCTGTCCGAGGTGCTCGTGGAGCTAGGGGACCGCTATCCCGAGTGCGAGCCCGACCTCACCCTCGAGATCGGCTTCGGGCTCAAGATCGCCACCGAGGTCTACAACCTCGCGGCCCGGGCGCGCATCGAGGCGGCGCGCACGGCGATGAACGAGGCGATGGCAGAGATCTTCGACCAGGTCGACTTCGTGATCGCGGCCTCGAACCCCGACGTCGCGTTCGCCGCCGAGGGACCGCTGCCCAGCGAGGTCGGCGGGGTGCGCACCGACCTCGGCAACAACGGCGCGCTCACCATCCCGGCCAACGTGTTCGGGTCGCCCGCGATCTCGGTCCCGGTGGGCTCGAGTCGCGGCCTCCCGGTCGGCATGCAGGTGCTGGGGCGCCACCACGAGGAGGCGTTGCTGCTCGACCTGGGCCGTGTGGTGGAGCGCGAGCGCCCCTGGCCGCTGGTCGCGCCGGGGTCTCCGAAGTGACGACTCTCTCGGCCTGACCCCCGCGCAGTAACCCATCTGGCGCTCGCAGGGGCGCTTGGGGCAGCCTTCCCCCGGCGGTGAGACGCCGGCCAGTTCGCGGCGTCTCTCCCGGGGGGCGTTGTATGGGGGCACCGGGCGGGGGTCGTTGAGGTGTGGGCCCTCACGTTCCGCAACATGCAGTCCCGGCCGCGCCAGTTCCTCATAGCCATCGTCGGCACCGCGGTGGTGTTCGCCATGGCGCTGCTCGTCACCGGTATCCGCGAGGGCTTCGAGACCGAGGCCGAGAGGACCCTCGATGCCATCGGTGGCGACGCATGGGTGGTCCCCGTCGAGTCGTCGGGGCCGTTCACGGGGTTCTCCTTTGTCAATGCGGCGCAGGCACAGCAGATCCGCCGGCTCCCGGGCGTGAGCCGGGCCGACCCGGTGCTGCTTGTTCCGCAGACCATCGAGGAGGGGTCCGGTACCAAGATCGTCACGGTCGTCGGTCACCCAGTGGGCGGCCTGGGTGAGCCGCCGCCGGAAGACGGCCGGCGGGCCCGCGCGCTGCGGCAGGCCGTCGTCGACGAGACGCTCGGGGTGGACCTCGGCGAGAAGTTCACGATGAAGGGACGCCGGTTCACCGTCGTGGGGCAGGTCAGCGGCCAAACCTCCGCCGGTGGCGCACCGACGGTGTACGTGCCGATACGCGATGTCCAGGCGATCGCCTTCGCCGGCAATCAGCTGGCCCGGGCGGTGGTCATCACGGGCACGCCCCGCACGCTGCCCGAGGAGTTCAGGGTCATGTCGCGTGACGAGGTACGGGGGGACCTGCTGCGCCCGCTGCGCAACGCCGCGAGTGCGATCAACAACACCCGCATGCTGCTGTGGCTGGTGGCGGCGGTCATCGTGGGCGCGGTCATGTACATGTCGGCGTTGGAGCGGGTGCGGGACTTCGCCGTCCTGAAGGCCGTAGGGGCCACCACCCGCACCCTGGTGGCGAGCCTGGCGGTGGAGGCGGTGATCGCCTGCCTCCTAGCGGCCGGCTTGGCCGTCGTCTTCGCCCGTGTGCTGCGGCCCATCATCCCTCTGCCGGTCACCTACACCGCCGGCGCCTACGCCGCCTTGCCGGTGGTGGCGCTGCTGGTGGGGGTGCTGGCAAGCGTTGCGGGCATGCGTCGGGCCGTGCGCACCGATCCCGCGGCGGCCTTTGCGGGGACGTGATGGCCTACCTGCAGATCGACGAGCTTACGATCGAGTACTCCCAGGGCGACTACCTGGTGCGCCCGATCGACTCGCTCGACGTCGAGGCCGCCGACGGTGAGCTGGTGATCCTGCTGGGGCCCAGCGGCTCGGGGAAGACGACGCTGCTGTCGTGCCTGGCCGGCATCCTCACACCCACGGCGGGGCGCATCCGCGTGGGCGACGTCGAGGTGACCGGTCTCCAGGGACCGGCGCTGGCCCACTACCGGCGTCACACGGTGGGCATCGTGTTCCAGGCGTTCAACCTCATCCCGAGCCTGACCGCGCGGGAGAACGTCATGGCACCGCTGCGCCTGGCGCGTGTGCCGGCGCGCCGGGCTCGGGGGCGCGCCGAGGAGCTGCTCGGGCTGGTCGGGCTGGGCGATCGCATGGACCACCGGCCCCGAGCGCTGTCCGGGGGCCAGCAGCAGCGGGTGGCGATCGCCCGGGCGCTGGTGCACGACCCGCCGTTGATCGTGGCCGACGAGCCCACCGCGCATCTCGACTACATCCAGGTCGAGGAGATCCTGCGCATCGTGAACGACCTGGCCGCGCCGGGCCGGCTGGTGGTGATCGCCACTCACGACGAGCGGCTCATCCCGCTAGCCGACCGGACCATCGAGCTCCTGCCCAAGGCTGCGGCAGCAGCCGAGGCGCCCCCGTACCGGCTGCCCCTCGAGCCGGGCCAGGTGCTCTTCACCCAGGGCGCGGCCAGCGACTTCGTGTACTCGGTGGACGAGGGCGAGGTCGAGCTCCTGCGGCTGCGCCCGGACCACACCGAAGAAGCCCTGCGCGCGGTGGGGCCGGGCGAGTACTTCGGCGAGCTGGGGCCGCTCCTCGGCCTGCCCCGATCGGCGTCGGCGCGGGCCCGCACGACGGCGGTTGTAACCGGCTACCGGGGACGTGACTTCAAGCGGCTGGTGAAACCGGCCCGAGGCGAGCGCCCGCCCGCGCGCTCGCCCACCGGGGAAAGGGAATGAATCGGCGGGAGCTGCCAGCAGTGGCCGCGGCCGTGACGACCTCCGACGAGTGGTTGGTCCGCATCCGGGGCACCATGGCTCGCGGCGAGTACCTGGTCGCGTTCGACGAAGCCGTCGAGGCGACCCGTGCGTACTCCGACGACGTCTCGCTCCAGTACCAGATGGTTCTCGCGCTGGCTCGGGCGGGGGCGAGCGACCAGGCGCTCGAAGCGCTCGAGTCGTCGGGCCTGGAGCCGCGGGCCGCCGGTGCCGCAGTGGGTCTGCAGGAGGACGTGGCCACGCTACGGGCTCGGCTGGCCAAGGACCGGGCGCTGACGGTCGGTGGGAAGGAGCGCCGGGCTGGGGCGCGCCGGGCGGCCGAGTTGTACGAGCTGATCTACGAGCGGTTCCACCGGCCCTACTCGTGCATCAACGCCGCCACCATGTGGCTCGTTGCCGGCGACGACACCCGCGCCGCCACGCTCGCGCGGGCGGCTCGGGCCCTGTGGGAGCAGGCCGACGTCGACGGCTCGGCCGACGCCTACTGGCAGGCGGCCACCGATGCCGAGGCTGCGCTTCACCTCGACGACTACGACGCCGCCGGTGAGGCGCTGGAGCGCGCTGCGGGCGAGGCCGGCGGTGACCTGGCTGCCGTCGCCACGACTCGCAAGCAGCTGCTGCTGGTCTGCGAGATCAGGGGCATCGATCCGACGGTGTTGACGGCTCTCGCCGTGCCAACGGTCATCCACTACGGAGGGCACATGGTCGCGCCGCCCGGACAGCCGGGCGGCTTCCCCGCCGAGGCGGAAGGCCGTGTCTCCGACGCCATCCGCGACCACCTCGAGTCCCAGCGGGTGGGAGTCGGCTTCGGCTCGCTCGCCTGCGGCGCCGACATCCTCTTCGCCGAGGCGCTACTCGCGCGGGGCGCCGAGCTCCGCGTCCTCCTTCCGTTCGCGGAGGAGGAGTTCAAGCGGGTCTCGGTGGCCCGCGGCGGAGCGCGATGGACGGCGCGCTTCGACCGCTGTCTTCGCAAGGCGACTTCGGTGACCTGGGCGACCGACGGCGAGTACCTGGGCGACGACTCACTCTTCGAGTACTGCGCCCGCCTGGCCATGGGCCACGCTCTGATCAGGGCGACGTTCCTGACCGCGTCGGTCGAGCAGGTCGTGGTGTGGGACGGCCAGCGTGCGGCGGGCGATGCCGGGACGGCCGCCGACGTCGAGGCGTGGCGGGCGACCGGATGTCGAACTCACGTGATCGCGGTCGAAGGCGGCGACGAGCCGACGACCGTGGGCACGGACGGCTCCCGCGCCCCTTCGTCGGCTCGGGTGCTCCGGGCGATGCTCTTCGCCGACGTCAAGGGGTTCAGCACGCTGCCCGACTCGCGCATGGCCGCCTTCCTGGACAACGTCATGGCCCCCCTCGCCGTCACCTTGGAGGGCTTCGACGACCACATCCTCTACCGCAACACCTGGGGCGACGGGCTCTACGTCGTCCTGGACGACGTCAGCGCGGCGGCGCAGTGCGCGCTCGCGCTGCAGGACACGATGAAGAGCCTGCGCCCCGGGCGCGTCGGTCTGCCCGAGCACCTCGGGCTGCGCATCGGCGCTCACGCCGGTCCCGTGTTCGAGGCCGAAGACCCCGTGCGGCGGGAGCCCAACTTCTACGGTGTCGAGGTCACGCGCACCGCTCGCATCCAGCCCCGCACCCCCGAGGGCGACGTCTACGTCACCGACCCCTTCGCCGCGCTCGTCGCGCTCGAAGCCGCCCACGACCTGAGCTGTCAGTACGTGGGCCACATCCCGACCGCCAAGGACTACGGCACCTTCCCGATGTACGTCCTCAAGCGGCGCGCCTGAGCACGCGGGGACGCGTTCTGATATAGCGTCAGATCGTGGGCCAGCCGGGACGGCCGACGCCGTCCGCCGGCCGGGTGGGGACGTGCGAACGGCGGGGGGACGCGTGGCCGAGGTCCGGGTCGCAAGCGGCACCCGCGGAGCGCGGGCCGACGCTCGCTCTTCCCACCCCGGGCCGGTCATGCGTCTCGATCAGGTGAGTGTGCGCTTCGGAGGCATCGCCGCCCTCGACCAGGTCAGCCTCGAGGTCGCCCCGGGCGAGGTCTGCGGCCTCATCGGCCCCAACGGGGCGGGCAAAACGACCCTGTTCGACGTGATCTCCGGGGTCCGCCGGCCCGACGGGGGGCGGGTGTTCCTCGACGGCCGCGACGTCACCCGCTGGTCGGCCGTCCGCCGGGCCCGGTCCGGCCTCCGGCGCACGTTCCAGCGGGTGCAGACGTACGGCTGGCTGTCGGTGGCCGACAACGTGCTGGCCGCAGTGGAGTGGGAGAGCGGCGGCGGCGGTCTCGTCGCCGACCTGGTCGCGTCGCCCACGCGCCGGCGGCGCGAGCAGCAACGG
>JBOGFI010000085.1:0-3406 GCA_050743365.1 Acidimicrobiia bacterium
GTCGCCATCGTCGCCGACAGCGTCCAGATCAGCTTCGAAGGCCGGCTCATCAAGACCCATCCCATCCGCCACGACCGATCCAAAGAGCACGGGGCCTTCGCCAACCCCGGTGGTAGACCCAGGAGGATCAATGCCGCCTAGAACCCTGCACCCACTGTCGTCCAGGTACCGGAGCCAATCCGTCGCACGGGTACCGGAATCTCACACTCATCAATTCGTGCGGCGAGGTCATCGAGATCCGCGTCGAACATGTGGCCGTAGACCGTGAGCGTGAACGCGGCTGAGCCGTGGCCGAGCACGCTCTGTACCGCTTTGGCCGAAGCGCCGGCGGCGATCATCCGAGCGGCCGCCGAGTGGCGCAAAACATGCACTCCGACCGAGGCGAGACCAAGCCGCGTAAGCGTCGGCCTCCAGACACGCCGGTAGAACACGCTGTAGCGCAGCAGCCCGCCCCTCGCTCCGACAAAGAGCGGCGAGTCCGGACCGCCAGGGGTGCTGGCTAGATGTTCCTCAAGCTCCTTTGCAAGCGAGCGCGGTAGCGGCACCGATCTCGTGGCGTGCGTCTTGGTCGGGCCACGGACGAGCCCAGCCGACACCTCGGCGATGGACTCCTCGATTCGAAGGCGGCGTCGGAGCAAATCGACTGAGCGCCGCTGGAGTGCTGCGGCCTCACCGAATCGCAGCCCGAGCACACCGAGCACGCGGACCAACAGCCTGTAGCTCGGCTCTGGCATGGCGTCCGCGATCTCGTCGACGACCTCGGGCTCGAGGTAGGCGGCCTCGCGTCGTTCCAGCGGGGGCAGCTTCACGCCACGAGCAGCATTCCGGCTCACCAACCCGTCCCGGACGGCGGCGTCGAGGATCTCGGCCAGGACAACATGCGCCTGGCGTATACGGCTTGTCGAAAGACCAGCCCCTTCCATCTCGGCGATGAAGGCCTGGACGTCACCGGGCCGGAGTGCACCCAAGGAATGAGCGCCGAGAGCAGGCAGAATGCGTGAGCGCAGCAGGCTGTTGTACGTGGCCACGGTCTTCGGCTTAAGCGCCGGTCCGACCCTCGCCAGCCAGGCGGCCGCCCAGTCGTCGAGCCGGCGGCGACCGAGCGTTGGATCGATCCAGTCCCCGCGCACCTTGGCGGCCTCCACGGTCGCGAGGAACCGATCCGCATCTACCCGGCGTGAGAAGGTTCGTGATCGCTCCCTGCCGTCCGGGTCGCGGTATCGAGCCCTCCAGCGGCCGGGGGCGCGCCGCTCAACGTGCGCCATGGGAGTCCTCCCGGCCGTGGACAGATGGCTTTCGGTCGTCTGATATCGCTTGAGCTGCCGGATGCGTCGCGTCATTAGGGAACAGCTCGGCGTGAACCAACCGTCGGAGTTTGTCCGGCTTCTCCATGCCCCATCCGCGTTCGTTGGCGACGGCCAGGAACTGTTCGGCGACATCCTTGTGAGCGAACGTCTCCGAGACGGTCCAGCCGGCGGGGGCGTGATACCGAGCCAGCCAGCCGTCCCGCGTTTTTTCGATGCCCGCCGTCTCTCCACCGATTTCGCCGGGACGACGGGGAGTTGCCTCACCGAGGAAGCCCTTCTCTCGTGCCCTGGCAATCCAGCGCCCGAGTGTGGCGCGGGGGACCCCGAGACGCTGTCGGACGTACTCGGTCGGTGGTTGACCAGCGAGGTGGGCGATCCGATAGCTGACGGCTATGAAGTGCAGCAGCTCGTCGCTGGGTCCGCTCCTCCCGGTCGGAAGGGACGGTGCCTCGGCCCGACGGCCCCCGTACCGAGGGAGCCACTGGAGGGCGTCTTCGACCGCCGCCCGAATGGCCCGGCGGCTGCGGTGGTTGGAGACCGGCCGGCGTCGGGACACGACGGCGAAGTCCCGCGCGGAGGCGGTGGCGAAGGCGGGGGAGCTGGTGGAGCGGCTGTCGGCCGGGACGCCCACATCGCTCGGTTCGGCCCGAGGTAGCGCGCTGGTCGCGCGGTATCTGGATCCGGGCCGGCGGCCGGCTCGGGGGCGGGCGTGGTCGGAGCGGCATCGGGAGGAGCAGGAGTCGTATTGCCGGCGGTTCGTGACGCCGGTGATCGGCGAGGTGCCGGTACGGAGGCTGACGCGGGCGCACATGCAGGCGATCGTCGAGCGGGCGGCGACCAAGTCGGTGGGGGAGCACCTGTATCGGTGCGTGTCGGCGATGGTCGGCTGCGGCCTGGAGGAAGGTCTGCTGCTGGTCCGTCAGGACGTGCTGCGCGGTGTGCACTGGCGCGCTCCCGACGTCGCCGAGGTCGACCTCGACGACGAGGACGCCTGGGAGCGGTCGGGCCGAGCGGTGGAGGAGGCTGACATCCCCACCGCCACCGGCGTCCACCAACTCGCGACCGCAGCGGATGCGCAGCGAGGGGTGTGGTGGCGCGAGCTCGAGGTGCTGCTCGTCGCCTACTCGGGGCTGCGCTGGGGTGAACACGCCGCCCTCACCGCCGACCGCGTCGACCTGGCCCGCCGGCGGATCACCGTCGATCGCCAGGTCATCGAGACCAGCCACGGCCTGAAGCTGGCGCCGCCGAAGAACCGCCGGCGGCGCACCACCATGTTCCCGTCCAAGACACCGTCGGGTGTCGACCTCGCGGCGCTTGTCGAACGGCGGCTCGGCGAGCTGCCCGCCGACGGGCTGCTGTTCCCGTCACCCAAAGGGCACTGGGCTCGGCGGTCGAACTACCGGCGCAACCTGTTCGACCCCGCCGCTACAGCCGCGGGCTGGCCGCGACGGGCCGACGGTCGTTGGCAGTGGACGTTCCACTCGCTGCGCCACGTGTTCGCCACCTGGGCGCTCGCCCAACCCGGCGCCCGCATCGAAGACGTCTCCCGGCTCCTCGGTCACTCCACCGTCCGCGTCACCCCTCTACATCGCACCCGACGCCGACCTCTACGACCGCTTCTACCAAGCCACCGGATGAAGGCGCATTGGCAAGGTGGAGGAGCGAAGGCGGCCGTCCGACCTCCAGCCGGCGTACTGGGGCACGGGAGTTACGTCGTGGGTTGAGCATCTTCTAGCAGGGTGCTGAAATACGGCGGTGGGCGGCCTGCGACTCGGCGAAGAGTCCAGCTCGCAGGCTCGGGCGACCGGCCGCGATGGGCAATTTCAGCACCCCGCTAGCTGATCTCCGAACGCGACGTGTCGGGCGACGTGACACCCTTCGCCCATGTCCTTGGCCATGAGCGACCACGAGCGGCAGGAGTTCCTCGCCGGTGTCCACGTCGGCGTCATCTCGATCGAGCGAGCCGACGGCCCGCCGCTCACCGTCCCGATCTGGTACGGCTACGAGCCCGGGGGGCTCGTGTGGATCATCACCGGCGCCGAATCCCTCAAGGGAAGGCTGTTGAACGCCGCCCGGCGCTTCAGCCTCTGCGCGCAGAC
>JBOGFI010000086.1:0-2126 GCA_050743365.1 Acidimicrobiia bacterium
CCGCCGACCGAACCCTCCGCTCCCGGGCCGCCCCCTACCGGCCCTCGGGCACCGGGCCGGCGCCGGCGCGCGCTGGTGCTGATCGGGGCCGCGGTCGTTGTGGTCGTCGGCGCGGGCGTGGTCGCCGTCCTCGCCTCGGGCGGCTCGGACGACGAGTCGGCCGACGTCGACACCGAGGACGTCTTCGTCGACGAGCCCGCCGACGTCACCGACGAGTCAGGCGGCACCACCAGCGGCCCCGGTCCCTGGTGCGACGCCCTCGAGGGAGTGGTCGGGGCGCCGGACGTGGAAGCGACCCTCGGGGAGACCGTCGGCGAGCGCCACACCGACCTCAACACCGGCACCTGCGACTTCAGCGACGTGGACGGCGGCCTGATCGTGTCCGTCGGCTTGGAGCGAGACGACGCCGCGGGCTTCGAGATCACACGGGAGGTCTACGCCGAGGACGGAACGCTCGAGGACGTCGACGGCCTGGGCGACGACGCCTTCTTCGAAGGGTCGACACCGCAGGACGTCTTCGCCCTGAGCGGGGACATCGTGATCGACGTGACGTACTTCGGCGACGCGGACAACAGCATTCGCGACCCGCTCATCCAGCTGGCGCAGCTCGTCCTGGAGCGGGTCCCGCCCGACATCCAGCTCCCGACCGAATGAGGACCTGAACCTACGCCTCCGCTCGGGCCGCTCGGCCCGGCTCGCTACGGCGCAGGGTACCTGCGCCGCGACCGCTCGCCTCAGGACTCGTAGCGACCCGGACCCGCCGGGCGCGGCGAGCGTCGGAGCCGGCTGCTCAACGGCAGCACGAACCAGAACGCCGCTAACCCGGCGGCGATGCTCGCGGCGACGACCGACGCCCACGCCGTCTCGTAGAGGATGTCGGTGACGACGAAGCCCGCGGTCGCGATCGCCCCGCCGAGGAGCACCAGGCCGGCGATCGCGAGGCCGGTCGCCGTCCGCAGCAGCCGTTCCTTGTCGTGCCGGCGCCACTGCACCCGGTGGTACGCCGCCGGTGACAGCAGCAGCGCCGACGCCGCCGTCGTGGCCAGGAAGGCCACGAAGTACCCGGTGCGCTGGGTCGTGGTGAGCTGTCCGAAGCGCTGGGAGAACGGGACGGTCAGCAGGAACGCGAAGAGCACCTGCACTCCCGGCAACGTGACCCGGAGCTCGCTGAGCAGCTCGTCGAGCTCGCGGTCGAGCCGGGTGCCGTCGTCGTCGCTCACGACACCGAACTACCCGCTGCGAGCGGACCCGACACCTTTCGTCAACACGAACACGTGGTGGGCGCCGAGCCCGGCCGGGTCGGTGAGGGCGTCGGCCTCCTGCACCCGGCTGCGGGCGGCGACGGCCTCGAGGTCGCCGACGTGGGCGCGGTGGCGCCACTCGACGCCGGCCGCTTCGGCCAGCGCGTCACTGCCGAGTGATCGCAGCCACTCGGTCTGGCTCGCGTGCTGCACGAGCCGGAAGCGAGCCCGCACCGCCGCGCCGAGCAGGTGCTCGACGGGCACGTCGCAGGTGAGGTCCTGCGCCCCCGGGTCGCCCAGCGGCGGTCCGCCTCGCTGATGCGCCCGGTAGGTACGCAGCCATGACCCTTGGCCCCGGGAGGCGAGCGACGCGGCCGTGTCGGCGTAGTCGATGACGAGGAGATACCCGCGACGCAGGATCTCGCCGCACCGTGACAACCAGTCGCTCGCGCCCGTCGGGACGGGGAGCCGGGCGCCGGCGGCGACGCCCGCCGCGGTCGCCACGCGGTCGGCCTCGACGGTCAAGTCGGGGGACGCGGGGACGAGCACCTCGCACAGGGCGTCGCCGTCGACGCCGACCCGCACCTCCGACCACGTGCCGGCGGTCCGCTCGACGACGCGGAACGGGAGGTTGTCGAGCAGCTCGTTGGCGAGGATGACGCCCTCGAGCGGTACAGACGGCAGCTCCTCGAGCGCGGTGACGATGGGACCGAGCCCGGCTACCCCGACGGGGGCCTCGTCGGGTCCGGGCAGCACGGCCGGGCCCAACGCGTCCGCGTAGGACTCCACCTCGAGCAGCTCGCGCTGCGCAGCGCGCAGCGCCCGCGAACGTTCCACGAGCACGTAGCGGAGCGCGACCGCGCAGCCCGGCCCGGAGCGCAGCAC
>JBOGFI010000087.1:0-7554 GCA_050743365.1 Acidimicrobiia bacterium
CTCGCCATCGCCCGCGGCCTGCCCGACGACGGGTACCTGCTGTGCTGCGACGTCAGCGAGGAGTGGACGGCCGTCGCCCGCCGTCACTGGGAGCGGGCGGGCGTCGCCCACAAGATCGAGCTGCGGCTCGCGCCCGCGCTCGACACGTTGCGGGCGCTCCCCGCCCAGGAGGCATTCGACCTCGCGTTCATCGACGCCGACAAGAGGAGCTACGCGCAGTACTACGAGGAGCTCCTCACCCGCCTCCGTCCCAACGGGGTGATCCTGGTCGACAACACGCTCTGGATGGGCACGGTCGTCGACCCGTCGGTGACCGACGACGACACCGAGGCCATCCGCGCCTTCAACGACCGCGTGGCCGCCGACGAGCGCGTCGACTGCGTCATGCTGGCGGTGAGCGATGGGCTGACCCTGCTGCGGAAACGCGCGTGACGGGCGCAGGCGTCCTGCGCTCGGCTCCGCTTCGACCCCGGGCGCGAGCGACGCCGGCCACGTGCACGATGGCGACGGAGGCGGCCACGAGCAGGACCGGCTCGGCCGATGCCCGGAATCGCGGCTTGCCGTAGACGAGGACCCCGGTGAGGGTCACCGCCACGAGCACCGCGACCAGGGGAAGGACCTGGGTCCGACGACGGACGAGCAGCACGAACCCGTACACGGTCAACAACGCCAGCGGTACGTACACGAACCAGGCGAACACCTGCCAGCCGAAGATTCGGCTCTCCACGGTCTCCCGTCGGGACTCGCCGACGGGATCGTAGAGTCCCCACAACCGTAAGACGCGGACCGCCGCGACGATCGGCATACGGAGCTCGTGGTCCAGGGCGTAGTCGATCCCGTCTTGCTGGAGGGTGTCGGTCAAGGCGAGCTCGTCGAGCTCATCCTCGTTCGGCCGCACGGTGCAAGCGTGCTCCCACGAGCCGATTCTGGGTCCGTAGTAGGTGGAGGGGCAGTTGGCACCCGCGATGGCCGTGGCCACATCCAGCGTCGCCAGCGTGGGCCGTCCGAGACGGGCCTCGTTGCGCAGCACCCATGGTCCGACGACGAGGGCGACCGCGAGAAGGGCGGTGCCGGTCAACAGCAGACGCCGGGTCGGGGCCAGACCCCGGGCGAGCAAGCCCGCCGGCGCGATCAGAAGCGGGACGAGCAGGATCCCGTCGCCCCGTGCGAGCACGCTGCCACCAACCAGTGCGCCGACCACCGCCCAGTGCAGGAGGGTCGGCCGTTCCAGCGCGCGATACACGGCCAACACGCTGGCAGTCACGAGCGGCACGTAGATCGTCTCGCTCATGATGGAAGCATCGATCGCGATCAGCACGGGGTACACCGCGGCCAGGCACGCGGCGCACAGGCCCACCACGGGCCCTCCGACACGCCGACCCAGGTAACCGAGGAGCACCACGGTGACGGCGCCGGTCACGCAGCCGACGAGCTGGAACGTGAGGCTCGTGTGACCGACGGTCTTGTTGACCACGGCGAGAAAACCGGGGTAGAGGGGGGGACGGAAGGCGGTCGGAACGGAGACGCCCCGACCGAAGAAGCGCCCGGGGTCGACGAAGCCGTCGCCGGAGGCGATCGTCGCCGACACGAGCTCGTACCACACCGCGTCGAGACCGAACTTGATGTCCCGGCCCAGGGCGAGCACATAGGCGACACGAACGCCGAACGCCACCGCGGCCACGGCAGCGAGGCGGCGGGTGAAGCGGCTCATCCGGTAAGCGATCAACCGGCCGCACCGTAACGCGGCTGCGGCGCTCGTCGGCTGCGCGGAGCGTCGGGCTATGTCGGGCTGAGCGGGCTGAGCTCGACGCCGCCCGCCCGCTCCCGGAGCAGGAACACCGCCACGTCGTTGCGGCCGTCGTGCCAGAGCCGCTCGGGCGGCACCGCCGCGAGCTGGACGCCCTCGGTACGACGGGCGATCCGGGTCGTCGCCGCGATCGTGCCGTTGACCGCCACCGCCACGACGGGATCGGAGGAGTCGTCGACGCCGTCGACCGTGCCCCACACCTCGCCGGGGAGGATGCCGCTCGACGCGTCGACATCGTCGAAGCGCTCGGGCCGAGCGAGCTGCACGGTGCCCGCGGGCTCGGTCGACACCGTGAGCTCCTCGACGCGTCTCCCCACGAGCTCGGGGTGTGGACCGAACCGGTGCAGCGCCCACTCGGGATCGCCCGCGCCCCGGGACCGGTCGATGGTGTGCTCGCGCAGGTAGGCGTTGCCGGCGTGAGCGTCGACCGCCCGGCGGGTGCCGGGCTTCTCGGTACCGCCCCGGGACCACGAGTGGAGAAACTCCTTGGTGGATCCGGGCCGGGTGCGCGTCCCCACCGCCGAGATGCCGTCGGCCCTCCACGGCAGGTCGGCGCCGATGAGGTCGGCGATGGTGGGAACGATGTCGATCGTCTCCACGTTGCGGTCGCTCACCGCGCCCGCCGCGAGGGCAGGCGCGCGGATGAACAGGGGCACCCACACGAGCTCGGGCCAGGCGGGCTGGATCTCGTCGGCGTCGGCCCCGCGGCTGCCCTGCCCCGGCTGGAAGGCGATGCCGTGGTCGGCGGTGACGACCACGGTCGCGTCGTCCCACAGGCCCTGCTCCCTCAGCCGGTCGATCAGCCGCCCGAGCAACGCGTCGACGTACTGGAGCTGGAGCAGGTGACGCTGCCGGGCCACGGTGACGAGGTCGGCGTCGGTCGTCCAGGTGTCGCGGCCGCCGCGGAAGCCGGGGACGCCCTCATGGTCGTAGGTGACGCCCGACGGGTAGAAGCGCCACGGGCCGTGAGGCAGCAGGAGATGCAGGAGGTGCAGCGACGGGTCGCCGGTGGGCTCGATCCCCTCGAGGAACGTCTCGAAGCGGGCGGGCATGTTCGCCCGGGCCGCCATGCGAGCGCCCTTGGAGAAGTGGGTGTCGCCGCGTGCGGGCCCGCCCGCCGGCTCCTCGACGAGGGTCTCGGTCGGATCGGTCGCGTCCTCGGCCGGCGACGACACCTCGCTCCACACGGCGCGCGCGTCGTCGAGCAGTCGGGGCGTGGCCGCCGATCGGTCGGCGCCCCGGGAGCAGATGTTCGGGGGGCACAGGCGCGTGATCGCCTCGTCGGCGTCGATGTCGTAGCTGCCCGCGAGCCAGGTGAACAGGTTCTGGGGGTAGCTGTCCGAGATCGGGATCTCCTCGCCGCTGGGATAGCGGCCCGTGAGGATGGCGGGAACGGCGTAGAACGAGCGCAGCGCGACGGTCGTCGCGTTGCGGTACCACGTGCTCGCCCCGGCGAGCTCGGCGAAGTGGGGGAAGAGCTCGGCGTCGATCGTCCCGTCGGACCTCATGATCGACGCCAGCGGGAGCTCGTCGAGGACGAGCATCACCACCGGGGCCTCGGTCTTCGGCTCGAACGCGTGCGCAGGCGTGACCTCTCCGGCGCGCATGAGCTCGGCGACGGGCGACGTGGCGAGGAACAGCGCCACGAACACCGCCGGCGCGACCGAGGCGTAGCGGATCCAGAGCCGGAGCCCGGTCGTCTGCAGGTACAAGCCTCCGAACGCCGCGCCGGTCGCGACCGCCACCAGCACCAGGGGGGTGTCGTGCAGGTCGGTCACCTTCTTCACGACCTGGACCGCGAGCATGCCGAACAGCACGCTCAGTACCGCCGCCTGCGCCCAGCGGCGAGCCCGCGCCCCGAGCACGTTGGTCAGGGAGGCGCCGGCGGCGAGCGCGAGCGGCGGCACCAGGCCGACCACCAGCGCGAACCCGACGATGTCGCCGCGGTCGGCGCCCCGGAACAGGAACGTCTCCGGGCTGCGGCCGAACACGTCGAGCACCGGCTGGGCCACCACGAAGCCGGTGAGGGCGAGGATCTCGAGGAAGTAGCGCAGCTCGGCCCGGACGCGAGAGCGCATCCCGCTGCGGGCGGGTGCTTCCGTCATGGCGTCGGTGTGGCCAGGTAGAGCGTGCGGCTCCCGCCTGGGAGCTCCTCGCGCCGCTCGACGGTGAACCGCCGCTCGAGCAGGGGCTCGAAGGTGTTGAGCCGGTAGTCGCGGTGGAGGCCGGGGGGCTTGTTGGCGAGGAGACGCTCCGCCATGGGGTCGTGCGGAGCCACGAACTCCACGACGACGGTCGCCTCCAGCGACCGGAGCCAGGCCACCACCTCGGGCAACGGGACGTTGGCCGCGATGGCGAGGTGGTGCACGAGCGCGAGGCCGAGCACGAGGTCGGGTCGGTCGCGGTCGGTGAAGGCGCGCCGCTCGGCGTTGCGCCAGCCCCGCCCGGGCGAGGGGTCGACGAGGTTCATGACCAGCGGCAGCACGTTGGCGGGCCCGTCGCGGCGCAGTGACCGGTACAGCTCGTCGACGACCACGTCGTCGGCATCGACCGCGACGACGTAGCGCGCGTACTGGGCGGCGATGCGCGCGAACGCGCCGTCGTTGCACCCGAGATCCCACACCAGGCCCGGGCGTCGGGCCTCGATCGCGGACCGCACGAAGCGCTCCTTGGCGTCGCGGTCGGCGTCGGTGTACGAGCAGGTGTCTCGGTACGCGGCCCAGCTCGACTCCGAGCGCTTCGACCGCAGGCTGCGCACGAGCTTGACCAGCTTCCTCGCGGTCGCCTTGGTGAGCTCGCTGCCGAACCCGGCGTTGCTGAGGTCCTGCTTCACCGACTGGGTGCTGCGAGTGACCCGACCCTCGATGACGCTGTGGAGATAGACGTTGCGGAACACACCCTTCTCGAACCGGCGTCGGCCCGGGAACAGACGCCGCATGTCGCCGGGCTCGAGGCCCTCGAGGTCACCGAGGAGGAACCGCTGGAACGGTACGCCGAGGTGGGCCTCGAGCAACAGCGGGTAGAGGAAGGTCCGGCAGAACTGGCGGTAGCCCGCCCACGGGCCGCCGCCCCGCTCGAACGACCCGATGTCGATGAAGACCGGCGACGCGCCTTGCCACTGCACGTTGAACGCGTACCCGTCCTTCATCGTCATCCCGTCGTCGAGGGCGGCGAGCAGGACCTCGAGCTGGAGCACGGCGGCGTCGCGCAGCATCTCGAAGGTCCACTCGTAGGGGTACGACACGAACGGGATGCGCTCGTGCTCGAGCACGAGCGCATAGCGCGACCACGCCTCGTCGTCGGGCAGCGCGGCGCGGTCGACGACGGTCGTCGCGATCGCCTTGCCGTCGGCGAGCAGGCGGGGGAAGAACTCGCTCTCGGCGAGGAGTGCCCAGTCGGCGGCACCCTGCTCGCTGAGTCCGCGCAGCACCCGTCCGTTCGAGTAGAAGACGCTCGACGCCGGGTCCCGGAACGACGCCGGCTCGCTCTGGAGCTCGGTCATGCCCCTCGGGGCGAAGGCGATGGCGCGTCAGGCGTCATCGCTGGCGGCGGCGGCGGCCTTGACGGTCTCGGCGTCCTTGGCCGCGCGGCGCCGCTTGGGAGAGAGCAGGAGGCCGAGCCGGCGGAACCCCGTCTTGAACACCACGGCGACGCCGGCGAAGCCGGCGACGATCGCCGACGCGATGAGGCTGCCGGAGCCGGCGTCCAGGTACGCGAGGGTGCGCATGTGCTCCCCTTTCGGGATTTCGTACCCGAGCATACGTGCAGAGTGAACGGCAGGGAAGGACAGGTGAACATCCCGGTGAACACTCGTCTCGTCAGGCGAGCACGATGGTCCCGGGCGCCGCGACCCGGCCGTGCACGCCGGTGCGTAAGCGCTCGGCGGGCGTGAGCCGAGGCGCGAGGTTCGTGACCACGATCTCACCGCCGTCGTGTCGTGCCTCCCAGCGCCCGGCGTCGTAGGTGAGGCTCCCCGGCGCCTCCTCCCAGGCGCTGGTGGGCCCGAGCTTGACCCACCGGCGGGCCTCGAGCCCGGCGGCGGCCAGCGCCGCCTGCGCCACCTCGTCGGCGGTCGCGATCGCGGGAACGGGGCCGAACACGTCGGCGGGGTCGCGCCCGAGCTCGCCGACGCCCTCGAGCACGGCGCCGTTCACCCCGACGACCGCCGTCGGCTCCAGCTGACGGATCAGCGACGCGGTCCGGAAGGCATCGGCCGGCGTGGCGTCGGCCGACGAGTAGAGGGCGCCGACGTGCCCTGCCGCCTTCTCGAGCGGCACGACGTGGATCGCCTCCGACAACCGCGACACGATGAGCACGAGGTCGCCCGCGCCCAAGCCCAGGGCTGCAAGGCGCGCCGCCTGCGACTCGGCTTCGTCGTCGATGTCGCGCGCCGCGACCGGCCACGGCGTCACCTCGCCGTCGACCACCAGCCGGCCGACGCCCCAGACGCGCGGCGCGTCCTCGTACGCCGCCGCGAACGTCATGCCTTCGCGACCCGGGGGATCTTGTGGGGCGGGCCCTGCCGCAGCAGGACCTCGTTCTCGACCAGCTCGACCTCGGGCTCGACGCCCACCGCGGCGGAAACGGCGTCGGTGACACGGGTGCACAGGTCGGCGAGGCCCTTGCTCCCCTCGCTCGCGTACCCGACGCGCAGACGCAGCCGGTCGACCTCACGGCCGGCCCGGATCACCTGGAACAGCCCGGCGCTGGTCTCGGGCACGCCTTCGACGGCGGCCCACACGTCCCCCGGTAGCACCGAGCGCCCGTCGACCACCACCTCGTCGCCCTTGCGGCCCAGCGGCCAGAGGCGCCCATGCGTCCTTCCGCACGCGCACCGCTCGCGCGTGACCCGCACCAGGTCGTCGGAGCGGTAGCGGATCAGCGGCGCGATCTTGTCGATGAGCGTCGTCGACACCAGCTCGCCGCGCTCGCCGTCACCTACCGGCGCCGCCCCCTCGGGGTCGAGGTGCTCGATGTATGCGGTGTCCTCCCAGAAGTGGCAGCCGTCGTGCTCCCGGCACTCGGTGGCGGCGCCGACGTCACCCACGCCCGTCTGCATGAACAGCTCGAGGCCCCAGCCCTCGACCATGGCCCGTGCCCGCGGCCCGATGGGCTCGCCCGCGAACACGACGCCCCGGTAGCTGGCGAAGGTCGCGGCGAGGTCGACGCCCATCTCCGGCGCCAGGCGCTGCAACGCCGCCACCAGTGGCCCCGACAGCGTGTACCACGCCGTCGGGCGGAGCTCGCGGCTGCACCGGAACAGCTGCGCGAAGTCGGAGGGGTGGTGGTCGAGGAAGATCGGCGTCGCGCCGATCCCCCGGATCGTGTCGTGGATGCCGGGGCCCCGGAAGGTGAACAGCATGTGGGTGAAGTAGTCGCCGGGCCGGCAGCCGAGCTCCCAGAACTCGCGGACGAGCATGCTCGGCCCGCGCCCCGCGTACGGCGCAGGGGTCGGGTCGCCGGTGGTGCCCGACGTGGAGAAGATCGCGCTGAACACCTCGGTCATCATGGGGTCGAGGCACAACAACCCGCCGTACGGGTCGCGATGCCGGTCGCGGAACGCGCGGACTGCGTCCTTGTCGATGAACGGGACCTTGGCGTGGAAGTCGTCCATCGACTGGATGTCGTCGGCGGTGATCCCGGCCGCATCCCACGTCTGGCGGATCAGCGCGGACCGCTGGTACGCCCAGGGGAGGAGATCGCCCAGCAGCCGCTCCTCGCGGACGCGGTCGATCTCGTCCCTGGAC
>JBOGFI010000088.1:0-19799 GCA_050743365.1 Acidimicrobiia bacterium
CCCCCGGCACCGTGCTCCGGGCGGACGTCTGCGTCGTCGGGGCCGGCGCGGCCGGCATCGCGCTGTCCCGGGCGCTGGCCGCAGCCCGGCTGGACGTCCTGCTCGTCGAGAGCGGGGACCGCGAACCCCGGGCCGAGGTCCAGGACCTCGCCGGCGGCCAGGTCGTCGGGCACAACTACCAGCCCCTGGCCGCCACCCGCGTGCGCGCGCTCGGGGGGACCACCGGCCACTGGACCGGGTTCTGCCGGCCGCTCGACGCGGTCGACCTGGAGGCCCGCCCCGCGGTGCCCGACAGCGGCTGGCCGTTCGCACGCGAGGAGCTCGACGCCTGGTACGAGGCCGCCCACGAGGTGCTCGAGCTCGGCCCGTACGAGTACGACCCCGACTGGTGGCACGACGCCTACCGGACCGGCGAGCCCCTCGTCGACGGCCCCGACGTGGAGACGATCCTGTACCAGATCAGCTCGACCCGGTTCGGCGACACCTACCGGGGAGAGCTCCGACGGTCGCGGCGCGTCACCGTCTGCCTGAACGCCAACGTCGTCAGGCTCGCCGCCACCCCGGGCGCCGGCGCGGTGACTCAGGTGGAGATCGCCACCCTCACCGGCAGGCGTCTCCATGCCCGGGCGGCCTGCTACGTGCTGGCGGCAGGTGCGCTCGAGAACGCGCGCCTCCTACTGCTGTCGAGCGACGTGCAGGCCTCGGGCCTCGGCAACGGCCACGACCTCGTGGGCCGGTACTTCATGGACCATCCCCACGTCGCCGCGGGCCCCGTCATCTTCACCCGGGACCGCGCCTCGTTGTCGTCCTACGGCGCGCGGGTGGTGCGACTCGACCCGGCGAAGGGGGCGCGCCGGGACCAGCACGACCAGCTCGTCTGGAGTGCGATCGCGCTGACGGGCGAAGCCCGACGGCGCCTCGGGGTTCTGGGGTTCAGCGCCACACTGCATTTCGAAGGCGAGTTCGTCCCCGGTGACGTGCCGCTCACCCACCTCGCGTCCGACGTGCGCGGCCTTGCCGCCGACGTGCGCACCGCCCGATTGCGCCGGTCGCGGCGCCCGGCGGCGACGCCGGCGACCCTCTACCTGCGGTGCGAGCAGTCACCCAACCGCGACAGCCGAGTCGTGCTCGGCGACGAACGCGACGCCCTCGGCCTTCCCCGAGCGCGCCTCGAGTGGCGGCTCGCCCCCACCGATATCGGGAGCGCGGCGGCGACGATGGCGCTCCTCTCCGGGGAGATGGGGCGCACGGGGCTGGGGATCGTGCGCGTGGCGCCCCCGACCGGCGAGGACCTGTTCACTGCCGCCCAGGGTGGCCCCCACCAGCTCGGGACCGCCCGCATGCACGACGACCCCCGGCGCGGCGTCGTCGACGGCGACTGCCGGGCGCACAGTGTCGACAACCTGTACGTCACCGGTGGGGCCGTCTTTCCTACCTCCGGGTACGCCAACCCCACGCTCACGATCGTCGCCCTGGCGCTGCGCCTCGCCGCGCACCTGCGCCGTCGTCTCGCATGAGCGCGCTCGGCCGGCGCGCGTTCTTGCAGCGCCTGCTCGCGCTTGTCACCGGCGGGGGGCTATGGCCGCGCACCGGCCCGACCCTGCGACGCGACTCGGACCCGTGGCCGGCTCTCGGGGAAGCGCTGGCGCAGGTTCTCACCGACCCGGGCGCGACCCGTCGCGTCGGTCGGCGCTACCTCGACGCCGAGCCGACCGAGGCCTCGGTCCCGCGCTTGCTCGCGCTGCTGCCGACCGGCGGCACGACGGCCGACGCGCGCGCGGCCGAGCGCGAGATCGCTCGCCACCCGCGGGCGTTCCTCGCCCGCGTCGGCAAGGCCGCCCGCGCCGATTTCGCCGAGGGCGAGACGGTGGTCGTCGACGGGTGGCAGCTCTCGCGGGCCGAGGCGCGGCTCGCAGCGCTCACGGCACTGACCTCCGAACCGCCGGCGTGAGCGTGGCGGTACTCGGGCGAGCTAGGCGATGAAGTACTTCGCCTCGGGGTGAGGGACGATGATGGCGGTGGTGCTCTGCTCGGGCTCGAGCTGGAACTCGTCGGTCAGCTTCACGCCGATACGGCCGAAGTCGAGCAGCTCGTCGAGCTTGGCCTGGTCCTCGAGGTCGGGACAGGCGGGGTAGCCCCAGGAGTACCGCGAGCCCCGATACTGCTGGCGGAACAATCCGGTGAGTGTGGGGCCGTCCTCGTCGGCGAAGCCCCACTCCTGGCGGATGCGCAGGTGCCACAGCTCGGCCAGGGCTTCGGTCATCTCGACCGAGAGGCCGTGGCACAGCAGGTACTCCTGGTAGCGGTCGGCGGCGAAGAGCTCGCGTTCGCGCTCCGTCGCCCGCTCGCCAACGGTCACGACGTGGAAGCCGGCGTAGTCGGGATCGCCGCTCTCGACCGAGCGGAAGAAGTCGGAGATGCAGAGGAACCGGTCCTTCTGCTGACGGGGGAACGCGAAGCGCAGCCGCTCGGTGCGGCGGTCGTCGTCGATCCACACGACCAGGTCGTCGCCCTCGGAGTTCACAGGGAAGTAGCCCCACGACACCGCCGGCACTAGCCAGCCCTCGGCCTTGGCCGCCTCGATCTGGTCTCTCAGGATGGGGCGGATGCGGGCCTTGAACTCGTCGTCCTTCTGACCCTTCTCGGGCCGGAACTGCCACTGGTTGCGGAACAGCGCGGTCTCGTTCAGGTACCCGGCGATCTCGTCGAGCGAAATGCCCTTGGCCACCCGCTGGTCGAGGAACGGCGGCTGGAACACCTTCACGTCGGTGGCGACGTCGGAGCGGCCCGGCACCGCCACCGGCTCGGCTTCAGCCTCCCGCTGCGACTTGCGCTTCGGAAGCTCGCGCCCGCCCGGCGCCCGGCCGAAGTCGGGGTCGAGGCTGTCGTTGCGCAGCCCTTCCATGAGCGCGTCCATGGTGTTGAGGCCCTCGAACGCGTCCTTCCCGTAGAAGAGGCGACCCTTGTAGACCTCGCGCAGGTCGCGCTCGACGTAGTTGCGGGTGAGCGCGGCGCCACCCAGCATCACCGGGATGCGCTCGAGGCCCTGGTCGTTGAGCTCCTCCAGGTTCTCGCGCATGATCAGCGTGCTCTTCACCAAGAGCCCGCTCATGCCGATCACGTCGGCTTCGACCTCGGTCGCCTTGTCCACGAAGTCGTGCAGGGGCACCTTGATGCCGAGGTTGTGTACCTCGTAGCCGTTGTTGGTCAGGATGATGTCGACGAGGTTCTTGCCGATGTCGTGTACGTCGCCCTTGACGGTGCCGATCACCAGCCGCCCCTTGCCGGCGCCCTCGGCCTTCTCCATGTGCGGCTCGAGGTGCGCGACCGCGGCCTTCATCGTCTCCGCGCTCTGGAGCACGAACGGCAGCTGCATCTCTCCTGAGGCGAACAGGTCGCCGACGACCTTCATCCCGTCGAGGAGAACGTCGTTGATGATCGACAGTGCTTCACGGGTCTGGAGCTGCTCGTCGAGCTCGGCCTGGAGGCCCTCGCGGTCGCCGTCGATGATGCGGTGCTTGAGCCGCTCCTCCACCGGCCAACCCGAGCGGTCTTCCTTCTCGACCGCACCGGCCTCGACGCCCTCGAAGAGCGCCATGAGCTCGGTCAGCGGGTCGTAGTCATCGTGCCGTCGGTCGTACACGAGGTCGAGCGCGACTTCGCGGGCGCGCTCGTCGATCTTGTTGAGCGGGAGGATGCGGGCGGCGTGCACGATGGCGGCGTCGAGCCCGGCCTGGCGGCACTCGTGCAGGAAGACGCTGTTGAGCACGTGGCGCACCGCCGGCTTGAGGCCGAAGCTCACGTTCGAGAGGCCCAGGATCGTGTGCGTGCCCGGCAGCTCGCCCTTGACGCGGCGGATCGCCTCGATGGTCTCGATGCCGTCGCGGCGGAGCTCCTCCTGGCCCGAGCCCAGCGGGAACGTGAGCATGTCGAAGATGAGGTCGGTCGGGTCGAGTCCGTACTTCCCTGTCGCCAGGTCGTAGATGCGACGGCAGACCCGCAGCTTCCAGTCCGCATCGCGCGCCTGGCCTTCCTCGTCGATAGCGAGACAGATCACCGCAGCGCCGTAGTCGCGCGCGAGTGAGAAGACCCGGTCGAGCCGTGAGCCCGGCGCCTCGCCGTCCTCGAGGTTGGCCGAGTTGAGGACGGCCTTGCCGCCCGAGTGCTGGAGCCCGGCCTCCATCACCTGCGGCTCTGTCGAGTCGAACACCAGCGGGAGCGCGGCCTGGGTGGCGAAGCGACCCGCGATCTCGTCCATGTCGGCGGTGCCGTCGCGACCCACGTAGTCGACGCACACGTCGAGCACGTGGGCGCCCTCCTTCACCTGATCGCGCGCCATGAGCACGCACGCGTCCCAATCCTCCTCGAGCATCGCCTCACGGAACTTCTTCGACCCGTTGGCGTTGGTGCGCTCGCCCACGGCGAGGTACGAGACGTCCTGGTCGAAGGGCACGTGGCTGTAGATCGACGAGCACCCGGGCTCGTGCTGCGGCTGGCGCGCCACCGGTGCCCGGCTGCCGACGCGCTCGACGACCTGCCGGAGGTGCTCGGGCGTCGTGCCGCAGCACCCCCCGACGATGTTGAGGCCGAACTCGCCGACGGACCGCTCGTGCGCGTCGGCGAGCTGCTCGGGGGTCAGGTCGTAGTGGGTCCTGCCCTCCACCACCGACGGGAGGCCGGCATTGGGCAGGCAGCTCAGGAACGTCCGACCGTGCTGCGACAGGTACCGCAGGTGCTCGGTCATCTCCGCCGGCCCGGTGGCGCAGTTGAGCCCGATCACGTCGGGGCGCATCGCCTCGAGCGCGGTCAGGGCGGCACCGATCTCGGAGCCGATCAGCATGCGCCCGGTGGTCTCCATCGTGACCTGGACCATGATCGGGACCTCACGGCCGGCCTTCGCCGTCGCCCGGCGGCAAGCGGCGAGCGCCGCCTTCCCTTGGAGGAGGTCCTGGACCGTCTCGACCAGCAGCACGTCGACGCCCCCCGCCAGCAGGCCTTCGACCATCAGCTCGTAGCTGTCGCGGAGGTCGGCGAACGAGATGTGGCCGAGCGACGGCAGCTTCGTGCCCGGGCCGATCGAGCCGATCACCCACCGGGGCCGGTCGGCGGTCGAATAGCCCGAGGCGACCTCCCTGGCGATGCGGGCGGCGGCCTCGTTGAGCTCGAAGGTCTTCTCCGGGATCCCGTACTCGGCCAGCACGACCGGGAACGAGCCGAACGTGGCGGTCTCGACCGCGTCGACGCCGACGTCGAAGAACGACGAGTGCATCTCGGCGATGAGGTCGGGCCGGGTGAGCACGACGTGCTCGTTGCACCCCTCGAGGTCGGGCCCGCCGAAGTCGTCGGGCGTGAGGTCGCGCCCCTGCACCCAGGTGCCGAAGGCACCGTCGAAGATCAGGACACGGTCACGCAGCGCCGCGAGGAAGTCGGCCATGGTGCTCCAAGGCTACCGGAGGCCCTCTCGGCGGCCCGCCGGCTAAGCACCCTCGTCGGCCGCTATACCCGAACCGCTCGGTCTGCCCGTGCGAACAGCTCGCGGTCGCCCTTGCTGTCGCCATAGGCCCACACGAACGCGGGCCGGTCGCCGAGCCAGGCGTCGAGCCGCCGGACCTTCTCGGCCCGGCGCACGTTCTCGCCCCGGAGCCCGCCGGTCAGGCGCCCGTCGGGACCCACCTCGAGCTCGGTGGCGAGCACGGCGGCGAACCCGAGCGCTCTTCCCACGGGCTTCACGTAATGACTGAACGACGCCGACACGATCACGAGCTCGTGGCCCTGCCCCCGGTGCCACTCGACCCGCTCCACCGCTTCCGGCCGAAGGTGCCGGGCGACGATCTCGGCGGCGAACTGCTCGCCCTGTGCGGTCATGCCGGCGTCGTCCGAGCCGGCCAGCAGCCGCCGCACGAGGGCGGTCTTGGCCGCGTTGCGACGCTTATCGAGGAGCGCGGCGGCGGCGAGGCGGGGCGAGAGCACGACCAGCGCCGCGGCCAGCCGCCGCGTACCCACGACGTGGCTGAGGAACGGCATCACGTTGTCGCGGGTCGACAGCGTCTTGTCGAAGTCGAAGACGGCGACCGTTCGCATACGTCCTCATCCGTCCCCGTCGCTCACAGCGGGAGCCGGCGGAAGACCGGGCGGGGGAGGTGGCGCAGCACCGTCATCACGTAGCGCAGCGCAGGAGGGACCCACACCGTGTGCGACCCGCGCGCCAGGCCCGCCACGATCGCCTCGGCCACCGCCTCGGGAGTCGTGGACAGCGGTGCGGGCTTGATCCCGTGGGTCATCTTCGTGTGCACGAAGCCCGGCCGCACGACCATGACCCGGGCGCCCGACCCGGCGAGGCTGTCGCCCAGCCCTTGGAAGAAGGCGTCCATCCCCGCCTTGGTCGACCCGTAGACGAAGTTCGAGCGGCGGGCCCGCTCGCCCGCCACCGACGACATCGCCACGATCGTGCCGTGCCCCTGGGCCCGAAGCCGCTTGGCGACCGCGAGCGCCGCCGACACCGCGCCCAGGTAGTTGACCCGGGCGATCTCGACGGCGGCGCCGCTCTCGCGCTCGGCGGTCTCCTGGTCGCCGAGCACGCCGAAGGCCACGAGCACGAGGTCGAAGTCGCCGAAGCGGTCGAAGGTCTCGTCGACGAAGGCGTCGTGCGCGTCGGTGGCCGTGGCCTCGAAGGTCACCGGCTCGACCCTGGTGGCGCCCAGCTCCTCCAGCTCCTTCGTCGCCGTGTCGAGGGCCTCGGGCCGGCGGGCGGCCAACACGACCGTGCGGGCCCGGCGCGCCACCAGCTCGCGACAGGTCGCGAGCGCGATGTCCGACCCGCCGCCGAGGACGAGCACCGATTGCACGCTTCCGAGCGCGTCCTTCATCGGAGATGTCAGACGAGCCCGAGGCGGCGGGCGAGGTCGGACTGGAGGACGTTCGAGGGGTCGACCCGTTGGCGGACCTCGGCCAGCTGGTCGAGGTGCGGGTACATGGCCGCGACCAGCTCGGGCCGAAGGCGCGAGTCCTTGGCCAAGTAGACACGGCCCCCGGCGTTCGCGACCAGCTCGTCGAGGTCGTCGAGCAGGCCTGCCAGGCCGGGCACCCCGGCCGGGATGTCGAGCGTCAGCGTCCACCCCGGCATCGGGAAGGAGAGCGGTCCCGGGTTCCCCGGACCGAACAGCTTGAGCACGGCGAGGAACGACGGGCACCGGGCGGCACTGAACCGCTCGACGGTGCGCCGCACGGTCTCGTGCTCGTGGTCGGGGACCACATACTGGTACTGGACGAATCCACGGCTGCCATAGAGCCGGTTCCAGCCGGCGACGCCGTCGAGCGGGTGGAAGAACGCCGCGATCGACTCCAGGTCGCTCCCGTGCTCGCGCGGGGCCCTGCGGAACCAGAACTCGTTGAAGATGCCTACCGTGACCCGGTTCAACAGATGGCTGGGCGCCCAGGGCGGCGCGACCAGGCGGGTGCGGGGATTGAACCGGAGCGGATGACGCGCCGTTCTGGGTGGGAGCGCAGCCAGAGGCGCATGGTCGCCGCGGTAGAGCACCGAACGTCCCAGGTCGGCGCCGGTGGCGAGGCAGTCGATCCAGGCCACCGAGTACCGGTACTGGTCGTCGCCGGCCCGCATCCGCGCCATCACGTCGTCGAGGTCGGACGCACGCTCCGTGTCGACCTGCACGAGCGAGGTCTCGATGGGCAGCAGCCGTAGCGTCAGCTCGGTGACGACGCCGGTGAGGCCCATCGCGCCCCCCGACGCCCAGAACAGCTCCGGGTCGCTGTCGGGCGTGACCTCGAAGGCGCCCTTGGGCGTGTGGAGCCTGATCGCGTCGACGTGGTTGGCGAAGCTCCCGTCGACGTGGTGGTTCTTGCCGTGGATGTCGGCGGCGAAGGCACCCCCGACGGTGACGTAGCGGGTGCCCGGGCTGACCGGCACGAACCAGCCGCGCGGGACCGCCATGCGCATGAGCGCATCGAGGCTCATCCCCGCCTCCACCCGCAGCACACCCCGCTCGGTGTCGAGGTCGACGACCCGACCGAGGCCGGTCGTGTCGAGCACTGTGCCGCCGGCATTCTGGGCCGCATCGCCATAGCTGCGGCCCAGGCCCCGGGGAATGGCCCCGCGGCGACCGGCGTCCGTGAGGGCGTCGCCGACCTCTCCCGCCTCGGGTGTGATGACGCGGGCGGCGGTCGGTGCGGTGCGGCCCCAGCCGGTCAGGAGTCGCGGCTCGGTGACGTCATCCATCAGACGTGGACGCCGATGGCGAACGAGGCGATCCACATGAGCCCGAACAGCTGGATCACCCGGTCGCCGAGGACGATCTCCTCCGGGGCGCCGCCCCCGCCCTGCTCGACGACCAGCGCGTAGCGCAGAACCCCGGCCACGAACGGGACGATCGACAGCCGAAACCAGAACACGTCGCCCACCGCGGCGGCGTTCTCGAACGCCCACAGGCAGTACGCACTGATCGCCACCCCGGAGGTGACCGCGCGCACGTAGTTGAGGTACGCCGACGAGTACTCGCCCAGCGTACTGCGGTGCCCTGCCGAAGCGTCACCTAGCTCCACCTGCTCGGCGTGGCGCTTCCCCGTCACGATGAACAACGACCCGGCTCCGGCAACGATGAGGAACCAGTCGGACAGGGCCACGTCGGTGGCGATGCCCCCGGCGATCGCCCGGAGCACGAACCCGGACGCGACACAGCCGAGGTCGACCACGGGCTCGTGCTTGAGCCAGAACGTGTACGAGACCTGGATCGCTACGTAGCCGCCGACCACGAGTGCGAGCTTGCCGCTGTTGAACGGCGCGGCCAGCGCGAGCGCCGCCAGCACGAGTCCCGCCGCCACCGCCTTGGCCGTGCCCACGCTCACCAGACCGGCGGCAACCGGCCGGTGGCGCTTGGTGGGATGCCGCCGGTCGGCGTCGACGTCGAGGGCGTCGTTCAGGAAGTAGGTGCCGCTGGCAGCTAGACAGAAGGCCCCGAACGCCGCCAGCGTGCGCGCCAGCTCGTCGGGCTCGGTCAGCACCCCGGCGGCGCCGGGCGCCGCGAACACGAGCAGGTTCTTGATCCACTGGCGGGGTCGAGCCGTGCGCAGCAGGCTGAGGGCGAGCGACGGCGCTCGGGCGGGCGCAGCGTCGCCGGGCGGGGACGCGGCCGGGGGCCGCTCGGGCGCCACGGACATGGCCGGAAGCGTACCGGAGGGGTCCACGTAGACTCGGCGCGTGAGCAAGGTCTACACGCGAAGGGGTGACGACGGGTCGACCGGGCTCCTGTTCGGCGGCCGAGTGGGCAAGGACACGCCTGGTCCCCGGGCCTACGGTGCCGTCGACGAGGCCGTGTCGGCGCTCGGACTGGCCCGCGCCGAGGCCGGACGCGGGTCGGAGCTCGATGACCTCCTGGTCCGCCTCCAGCGCGAGCTCTTCGTCGCCGGCGCCGAGCTCGCCACCGCCCCCGACCGGCGCGGGAAGCTCCAGCCCGGTGTATCGCTCGTCACCGCCGAAATGGTCTCGGCGCTGGAGCCGGTCATCGACGATGTCACCACGCGGTTTGAGCCCCCCCGGGAGTTCGTGCTGCCGGGCGAGAACCGCATCGCGGCCGCGCTCGACGTCGCCCGCTCAGTTGTGCGCCGCGCCGAGCGGGAGGCGGTGGCGGCGGCTGGGCAGGGTTGGCTCGACGACAGCCAGGTGGTGGCGTACCTCAACCGCCTCGCCGACCTCGTCTACACACTGGCGCGCTGGCAGGAAGGCGCCTTCCGGCCCGTGCGCACGGGTGGCGCGGGCGATCCCGCCTGACCGACGACGACCGGCCCAGCCCATCGCGTACAGCGAGCCCATCACGTACAGGAGGAGACCGTGGCCCTCAGCTTCAGCCTCGTGAGCCCGCCCGCCGAGCGAGTCGAGACCGACCTGCTGGCGGTCCCGGTGGCTCCGGGCCCGACGCTCGGGCCCGGCGGGGACGCGGTCGACGCCGCCCTGGACGGCAGGCTCGGTGAGTTCATGGACGAGGCGGACTTCGCGGGCAAGGCGGGGCAGACGCTGGCGGTGCCGACCTTCGGCCGGTTGGCCGCCGCCGCGGCCGTGCTCGTGGGCGTCGGTCCCCTCGACGAGCTCACCCCCGACGGCGTGCGCCGGGCCGCAGCCGCGGTCGCCCGCAGGGCGAAGAAGGCCGCGTCGGTGGCCACCACCCTCCTCGACCTCGCCCGCGAGACTGGGATCGAACCGGTCCAGGCCGCCCAGGCGCTGGCCGAGGGCATGAGCCTCGGCTCCTACGAGTTCCTCAAGTACAAGGGCGACGCCGATGCCAGCCGGCTCGAGCAGGTGAAGGTGGTCGCGCCGGGCGGCGCCAAGATGAGGCAGGCGTTGCAGCGGGGCGCCACCGTCGCCACCGCGGTCACCTGGGCCCGTGACATCGTGAACGAGCCTTCGGGTGCCAAGTCGCCCGCCGCGTTCGCCAACGAGGCGAAGAAGCTCCTCCGCGGGACCGGCGTCACCGTCAGGGTGCTCGCCGACGCGCAGCTGAAGGCGGAGAAGCTGGGCGGGGTCCTCGGCGTCGGCCAGGGCTCCACCAACGCGCCCCGGTTCGTGACGCTCACCTACGCCCCGCCGGGCGCGAGGCGGACGCTGGCGCTCGTCGGCAAGGGCGTCGTGTTCGACTCGGGCGGCCTCTCGCTGAAGACGTCGAGCGGCATGGAGACGATGAAGACGGACATGTCGGGCGCCGCCGCCGTGATCGCGGCGATGTCGGTGCTCGGCGAGCTCGACGTGAAGGCCAAGGTGGTCGGCTACGTGCCCATGGTCGAGAACATGCCCAGCGGCTCGGCCATCCGGCCCGGCGACGTGCTCACCATCCGCAACGGCAGGACGGTCGAGGTGCTCAACACCGACGCCGAGGGGCGCCTGATCCTGGCCGACGCGCTCTCGCTCGCCGCCGAGGACGCGCCCGACGCCATCGTCGACCTCGCCACGCTCACCGGCGCGTGCATGGTCGCGCTGGGCGACAAGGTGGCCGGCCTCATGGGCAACGACGACGCGTGGGTCGAGCAGGTGCGCGGCGCCGCCGATCGGGCGGGGGAGCCGGTCTGGCCGCTGCCGCTGCCCTCCGACTACCGCAAGCTGCTCGACTCGGAGGTCGCCGACCTTCGCAACATCAGCACCGGGAGCTACGGCGGCGCGCTCACCGCGGGGCTGTTCCTCGAGGAGTTCGCCGGCGACGTGCCGTGGGCGCACCTCGACATCGCCGGGCCGGCGCGGGCGAGCGGTGACGACGGCTACGTGGTGAAGGGCGGCACCGGCTTCGGCGTCCGCAGCGTGATCGAGCTGGCCACGACCTTCAAGAAGCCGCGGTGACGTTCCGCGCGCTCGCGGTGGCATCGCTAATCGGCCTCATCGGGTGGACGAACGTCGCCGGCGCACAGGAGGACTACGACGAGGTCGCCGTCGTCATCAGGGACAACACGTTCATACCCAAGGAGCTCACCATCGAGCCTGGCACCGTCGTGCAGTGGCAGAACGAGGGGCGCAACGACCACAACGTGCGGCCCAACCAAGGCGACCAGTTCCGCAGCCGGACCATCGAGCCCGACGAGACCTACGAGTACCGCTTCGACGAGCCCGGGACCTACCGGTACTACTGCTCCTTCCACGGTGCGCGCGGGAGGGGCCAGCGGGGGACGATCGTCGTGCGCGCCGGCGCCGGCGACCCGTATCAGCCGACCTTGCCACCACCGGTCAAGGGCGAGGCGCGCACCATCGAGGTCCCCGACGACGAGACCACGATCCAGGACGCGGTCGACACCGCCGACCCCGGCGACCTCGTGCTCGTCTCGCCCGGCGTCTACAGGGAGGCGGTCACCGTCACCACCCCGAACCTCGTGATCCGCGGTGTCGACCGCAACACCACGATCCTCGACGGCGAGTTCGAGCGCGAGAACGGCGTGCAGGTCCTCGAGGCCGACGGCGTCGCGGTCGAGAACCTGACCGCCCGCAATTACGAGAAGAACGGCTTCTTCTGGACCGGGGTGAGCGGTTACCGCGGCTCGTACGTGACGGCCTACCGGAACGGCGACTACGGCGTCTATGCCTTCGACTCGGTCGACGGCCTCTTCGAGCACTCGTACGCGTCGGGCAGCCCCGACGCCGGCTTCTACATCGGACAGTGCGACCCGTGCAACGCGGTGATCACCGACGTCGTGTCGGAGTGGAACGGGCTCGGGTACTCGGGCACCAACGCCAGCGGCAACCTCTTCGTCGTGAACTCCACCTGGCGCAGGAACCGCGTCGGGATCGTGCCCAACAGCCTCGACAGCGAGCTCCTCGCCCCCCAGCACAGTGCGGTCGTCGCGGGGAACCTCGTCTACGACAACAACAACCCGAAGACCCCGGCGATCGATGCCGCCCTCCTCGCGATGGGCAACGGGATCCTCGTCGCCGGCGGCAACGACAACCTCGTGACCAGGAACCGCGTCCTCGACCAGGACGTGGGCGGTATCGGCGTCGTCCCCAGCCCCGACGAGACCCTCTGGATCGCCAACCGCAACCGCGTGACGGACAACGTCGTCGAGGGCTCCGGTGAGTTCGACCTCGGCTTCCTCGCCGGCGAGGGAAACTGCTTCGCCGGCAACGACTTCGAGACCAGCGCGCCCACCGACATCGAGACCGTGATGCGCTGCGACGCGCCCTCCGGGCCCACCGAGGGCCAGATCGACGCCGCCCTGTTCCTCGAGGCCGAGCACCCGCCGGCGCGCGACTATCGCAAGGCGCCGACGCCGAAGCCGCCCGAGCAGCCCAACCTGCCGAAGGCGAGGAAGGCGAGGCCGCGACCCGCGACCGACGTGCCGGTCGGCGTGGACCTCGCCTCGATCGAGACGCCGGAGCCGCCGAGGCAGCAGAGGTAGACAGCCGGATCAGTGTGCGTCGGTCGTCGAGCCGTCGGCGAGCACCGCGTGGGGGAGGCAGAGATCGTCGTACTCGGCGATCTGGATCGGCGGGGCGTCCTCGCCGCAGGCCGGGCATTTCGGGTCGCGCCGCACCTTGAACGTGCGGAAGCTCTGCTCGAGCGCGTCGTAGGCGAGCAGCCGGCCCACAAGCGTGTCGCCCAGGTCGAGGACGATCTTGATGGCCTCGAGGGCCTGGATGGAGCCGATGATGCCGGGCAGCACGCCGAGCACGCCGGCTTCGGCGCAGCTGGGCGCAAGCTCGGGCGGGGGAGGCTCCGGCAGCATGCAGCGGTAGCAGGGGCCGTTGTAGGGGTCGAACACCGTGACCTGGCCCTCGAAGCGGAAGATCGAGCCGTGCACCACGGGGATCCGCTTCAGCAGTGAGGCGTCGTTGAGCAGGTAGCGAGTGGGGAAGTTGTCGGTGCCGTCGACGATCACGTCGTAACCGTCGATGATCTCGAGCACGTTGTCGGCTCCGAAGCGCACGTCGTAGGTGACGACATTGACGTCGGGGTTGAGTTGCGTGAGCGTCTTCTTGGCCGAGTCGACCTTCCGCTCGCCGATGCGGTCGACGTTGTGGAGGATCTGGCGCTGGAGGTTCGACGCGTCCACCACGTCCATGTCGACCATGCCGAGGGTGCCGACACCGGCGGCGGCGAGGTAGAGGGCGGCGGGGGAACCGAGCCCGCCCGCGCCGAGCAGCAGCACCTTGCTCTCGAGCAGCTTCTGCTGGCCCGCCTCGCCCACCTCGGGCAGCAAGACGTGGCGGTGGTAGCGGGTGCGCTGCTCGGGACTGAGCACTGCGGGCGTGATCCAGGGCCGGTCCTCGTTCTTCCAGCGTCCGAACCCGCCCGCCATCGAGACCACATCGGCGTAGCCGAGCTCTTCGAGCGTCTCGGCCGCAAACGCCGACCGCGCGCCGCCGGCGCAGTAGACCACCACGGGCTTCGACCGGTCGGGCAGCTTCCCCTCGACCTGGCTCTCGAGGAAGCCGCGGGGGATGTGGACGGCGCCCGGTACGATGCCCTGCTCGACCTCGTCGAGCTCGCGCACGTCGAGGAACGTCGCGTCGCCGAGGCGCCCCTCGGCCTCGGCGGGGTCGACCTCGGTGATCTGCGACTTGGCGCGGGCAAGCAGCTCGCGGAAGCTGGCCATACGGACTCCCGGACGTGTCGTCTACCCGTTCAAATCCTACCCGCGAGGTCGGATATTCCCAACCTCGCCGGTGGGTGGCAGCGCAGGAAGGCCTGCCAGCCCGTGACTGGCTACCCTGCCGCGTGTGGAGCTGTTGGGGATCGACATCGGGGGAACGGGAATCAAGGGTGCGCCCGTCGACGTGGAGACGGGCATCCTGACCGCCGACCGGGTCCGCCTGCTCACGCCGCAGCCGGCCGAGCCGAAGGCGGTGGCCGAGGTCGTCGCCGAGGTCGTCGGCCGCTTCCCCGCCAGCGGCCCGGTCGGTGCGACGTTCCCGGCGGTCATCAGGGCCGGGAGAGCCGAGACCGCGGCCAACGTCGACCCGAGCTGGATCGGGGAGGACGTGGCCGCACGCCTCGGCGACGCCGCCGGGCGCCCGTTCGTCGTGCTCAACGACGCCGATGCCGCCGGCCTCGCCGAGATGCGCTTCGGCGCGGGCAGGGGCCGGCAGGGGGTGGTCGTGATGGTCACCCTCGGTACCGGCATCGGCACGGCCGTGTTCGTCGACGGGAAGCTCGTGCCGAACACAGAGCTCGGGCACCTCGAGCTGGGCGGGCGCGAGGCGGAGAAGTGGGCCGCCGACTCGGTCCGCGAGCGCAAGGGACTCAGCTGGCAGAAGTGGGGCAAGCGCGTCGACGAGTACCTCCGCCACCTCGAGATGCTGTTGTCGCCCGACCTGTTCGTCCTGGGCGGCGGCGCGAGCAAGAAGTCGGCGAAGTTCTTCCCCTCTCTCGGGACGAGGGCCGAGGTCGTGCCCGCGCAGCTCCTCAACGAGGCCGGCATCGTGGGTGCGGCGGTGGCGGCCTCCGACCCTGGCCGGCGCCCCCCGCCCCCTGCCGGCCTCGGGGTCGCGGCCGGAAGCTCTGCCTCGGGCGGCGCTAGTCAGACCAGCTGGACCAGTCCCGGGAGCACGTCACCGAGCTGATCGCGCACGACCGCGTCGGCGTACCGGTCGAACGGCGTGTCCTGCGCGTTCATCACCGCGAGGCGGGCCCCTGCGCCGAGTGCGATCTCCGGCAGGCCCGCGGCCGGGTACACGCTGAGCGACGAGCCGATGGCGAGGAAGAGGTCGCACCCGGCGGCGGCGCGCTGGGAGCGCTCGAGGTCCTCGACGACCAGGTTCTCGCCGAACGAGATGGTCGCCGACTTGAGGATGCCGCCGCAGCCGAGGCAGGGCGGGTCGGCCTCGCCGGCTCGGACGCGCGCGAGGGTCTCGGGCATCGGCCCCCGCCAGCCGCACGACATGCACTTCGCCTCGTGCACGGTGCCGTGGATCTCCACCACGATCTCCGGTGATGTCCCCGCCTTCTGATGGAGGCCGTCGATGTTCTGTGTCACCAGCGTGTCCAGCGCCGCCTTGCCCTCGAGGTCGGCGATCGCCCGGTGCCCGGCGTTGGGCTCGGCGCGCCACATCGTGCTGTCCAACCGGTTGCGCCATGCCTTGACGCGCACTTCGGGATCCGACAGGTAGTACTGGAGCGTCGCCGTCTTCTCGGCTTCGGGGTTCTTCGTCCACACGCCTTTCGGCCCGCGGAAGTCGGGGATCCCCGACTCGGTCGAGATCCCCGCGCCCGTCAGCACCACGATCCGCCGCGCCCGCCGGACCCAGTTCGCGATCTCGTCGAGGTCGGCCTGTCTCGGCATCGGGCCGCGAGGTTACGCGGCAGGATCGGGAACCACGGCGTCGAGGGCGTTGCGGTGGCGCTCGTAGGCCCAGCGCGCGCTGTCGTGGCACACCGCCGGATGGAATCCGGTGGCGTGGAGCACCCGCTCGACGTGGTCGGGGTCGTCGCCCTGCTCGAGCAGGGTGAACGCCAGCCGTCGCGCCCGCCGCCGGGCCGTCGCCAGCGGCGCCTCCTCCAGCTGGGCCTCCGCCCACTCGGCGTGGGCGATCTGGAGCTCGAGCGGGAGGCGGCGCACGTGGCGGCGGTTGATGGGCGGCACGTGCCGGCGCACCGCCACCGTGCCGCGCCCGTCGTCGCACGCCAGGTCGAACTGCGCCAGGCGGGCGAGCGTGCGCACGAGCGGCGAGCTCTGGCCGTCGCGATGGCCGAGCCCGAGCGCCTGGGAAGTGTCGGCGACCGGCAGCTCGAGGCCCTCAGGTCGCTCGTCGAAGCGCTGCGCGAGGTGGCGCAGCAGGAGGAGCGCCGTCGGGCCCAGGGTCGGCAGCCAGAACGTCTCGACGTACACGGAGCGTGGGTCGTGGCCGAGGGTGTCGATGACGGGGTCGGGCCAGGGCTTGATGGTGAGCGTCGCAGGCATGGAGTCCCTCCGCGTGGTTCGGGTGCGAGGGGAAGTCCTTACCGGATGGTGCGACAGAGTGTATGAAGTCGTCTAGACCCCGTCAACGGGCAGGCCGGCGTTGGGCCTACCGTTGCCGGGGTCGAAGGCGCGGAGCATCTCCTGCGCGGCCGCGGTGGGGCTGACGGCCCCGGCGGCCACGTCGGCCTCGAGCCGGGGCGCGAGTGCCGCCACCCGGTCGTCGGCACGCAGCGAGCCCAGGAGGGTCTCGGAGACCTCCGACCACATCCATTCCCGCGCCTGATCGGATCGACGGCGCTCCAGCTCACCCGACTCGCCGAGCGCCGACCGGAACTCCTCGACCGTGCGCCACAGCTCGTCGACCCCGCGACCCTCCAGCGCCGAGACGAGCAGCACGCGGGGCTCCCAGCCGGGCGTCCGGGGGCGCACGAGCCGCAGCGCGCTCGAGTAGTCGGCCGCGACCTTCCTGGCGACCGGGGCGAGGTCGCCGTCGGCCTTGTTGACCACCACGACGTCGGCCAGCTCGATGACGCCGCGCTTGATGCCCTGGAGCTCGTCACCGGCGCCGGGCGCCAGGACGAGCACGAACAGGTCGACCATCCCGGCCACCGCGACCTCCGACTGGCCCGCGCCGACCGTCTCCACCAGCACGACGTCGAACCCGGCCGCTTCGCACAGCAGCATCGCCTCCCGGGTCCGGCGGGCGACGCCGCCGAGCGTGCCACCGGTCGGCGATGGTCGGACGAAGGCGGACTCCTGCCGGGTGAGCTCGCCCATGCGGGTCTTGTCGCCCAGGATGGAGCCGCCGGTCCTCGTGCTCGAGGGGTCGACCGCGAGCACGGCGACCCGGTGGCCGCGGCCGGTGAGGTGGAGGCCCAGCGCCTCGATGAAGGTGGACTTGCCCGCGCCGGGCGTACCCGAGATCCCGACCCGGACCGCACCGCCCGCCCGGGGCAGCAGCTCGTCGAGGAGGTCGGTCGCCCGGGCGCGGTGGTCGGGGCGGGTCGACTCGGCGAGCGTGATCGCACGCGCCAGCGCCCGCCGGTCCCCGGCGACCACCTGCTCCGCGAGCTCGCTCATTCCTCGATGCGTCTCCGAGGTACCAATGTGGTACCTACGAGACGCATCACGCGCGGCTGCGCAACAGCTGGAGGATCTCGGCCGCTGTGTGCGGGATGTTGGTGCCCGGGCCGTACACGGCGCTCACTCCCGACTCCAAGAGGAACCCGTAGTCGTGCGGCGGGATCACGCCGCCGCACACGACGAGGATGTCGTCCCCGCCCTGCTTGCGGAGCTCGGCGATCAGATCGGGCACCAGGGTCTTGTGACCGGCGGCCTGACTGGAGACGCCGACCACGTGGACGTCGTTCTCGACGGCGTCGCGCGCCGCTTCCTCGGGAGTCTGGAACAGCGGGCCGACGTCGACGTCGAAGCCGATGTCGGCGAAGGCGGTGGCAATCACCTTGGCGCCACGGTCGTGGCCGTCCTGGCCGAGCTTCACGACGAGCATCCGCGGCCGGCGGCCTTCCTCCCGAGCGAACTCCTCGATCTCCTCGCGGACCTTCGCGTAGCCCTCGTCGCCCTCGTAAGCCGAGCCGTACACGCCGGTGATGCTACGGATCGTCGCCCGGTGACGCGAGAACACTTGCTCCAGCGCGTCGGAGATCTCGCCCACCGTCGCGCGAGCGCGGGTTGCCTCGATGGCGAGCTCGAGCAGGTTGGCACGGCCGGCCGCGCCTTCGGTGAGCCGGCGGAGCGCGTCGCGGCAGCGGGACTCGTCGCGTGTGGCGCGCACCCTGTCGAGCCGCTCGATCTGGCGCTGCCTGACCTCGGTGTTGTCGACGTCGCGCAGGTCGAAGTCGTGGAGCTGCTCGTCGAGGCGGTACTTGTTGACGCCGACGACGACCTCCTCGCCGCGGTCGACACGGGCTTGGCGCCGGGCGGCGCTCTCCTCGATGCGCAGCTTCGGCATGCCCGACTCCACTGCCCTGGTCATGCCGCCGAGCTCCTCGACCTCCTCGATGAGCTTCGCGGCCTCGTGGGCGAGCGAGTGCGTCAGCGCCTCGACGTAGTAGCTGCCACCCAACGGGTCGACGACGTGGGTCACGCCGGTCTCCTCGGCCAGGATGAGCTGGGTGTTGCGGGCGATACGGGCGGAGAGGTCGGTCGGGAGCGCGAGCGCCTCGTCGAACGAGTTGGTGTGGAGGCTCTGCGTACCGCCGAGAACGGCCGCCATCGCCTCGAAGGCGGTCCGCACGACGTTGTTATACGGGTCCTGCTCGGTGAGCGACACCCCCGACGTCTGGCAGTGGGTGCGCAGCATGAGCGAGCCCGGCTTCTTCGGCCCGAACGGTCGAACGACCCGGGCCCAGAGGAGGCGGGCGGCCCGCAGCTTGGCGACCTCCATGAAGAAGTTCATGCCGATGGCAAAGAAGAACGAGAGCCGGCCCGCGAAGGCGTCGATGTCGAGACCACGGCCGGTGGCGGCGCGCACGTACTCGAGGCCGTCGGCGATCGTGAACGCGAGCTCCTGCACCGCGGTCGCGCCCGCCTCCTGCATGTGGTACCCGGAGATCGAGATCGAGTTGAACCGTGGCATCTCCTTCGCCGTGTACTCGATGATGTCGGCGACGATCCGCATGCTCGGCTCGGGCGGGTAGATGTAGGTGTTGCGGACCATGAACTCCTTGAGGATGTCGTTCTGGATGGTCCCCGACAGCTGCGCCTGGCTGACGCCCTGTTCCTCGGCAGCCACGATGAAGCTGGCCAGCACCGGCAGCACCGCGCCGTTCATCGTCATCGACACGCTCATCCGGTCGAGCGGGATTCCGTCGAAGAGGATCTTCATGTCCTCGACGGAGTCGATCGCCACGCCCGCCTTGCCGACGTCGCCAACCACGCGGGGATGGTCGCTGTCGTACCCCCGGTGGGTGGCCAGATCGAAGGCGACCGACAGCCCCATCTGCCCCGCGGCGAGGTTGCGCCGGTAGAAGGCGTTCGACTCCTCGGCGGTCGAGAACCCGGCGTACTGGCGGATCGTCCATGGCCGGTTGGCGAACATCGTGGCTCGGACACCGCGCCCGAACGGTTCGAAACCGGGTAGCCCGTCGATGTGGTCGACCGATTCCAGATCGGTACTGGTGTACAGCGGCTTCACCGGGATGCCCTCCGGTGTGAGCCAGACGAGCGTGTCAGGATCAGCCCCCTTCAGCTCCTTGGCCGCCAGCTCCCGCCAATCGTCGAGGGTGGGCTCGTCCATCGCCAGAAAGACTACGACGGACATCGAGATGGCCCCCAACCGGGACGATTACCCTGAGCTCGTGGCTGTGCACTTCGTGATCATCGGCGGCGGGCCCGCCGGCAACAGCGCGGCGACGACGGCCGCCCGGTTGGGCGCCGAAGTCACGGTCATCGAG
>JBOGFI010000089.1:0-7307 GCA_050743365.1 Acidimicrobiia bacterium
CGCTCGCTCGACGAGATCGACGGCTGGCTGCCGGCGGCGCCGTTCGCGCACCTGCGCAGCGCGGCCGAGCAGCGGCGTCGGTTCGCCCGCTGGCCGGGGGCGGTCGAGCGCACCGTCGAGGTCGCCACCGCCTGCGCCTTCGACCTGCGCCTCGCCGCCCCCAACCTGCCCGACCACGACGTGCCGTCCGGCCACACCGAGATGAGCTGGCTGCGCGAGCTCACCAAGAGGGGGGCGGCCGTGCGTTACCCGCTCACGCACCCGCAGCACGCGCGGGCGATGCGCCAGATCGCCTACGAGCTCGACGTGATCGAGGAGCTCGGCTTTCCCGGCTACTTCCTGTTGCTCGTCGACATCGTCGAGTTCTGCTCGCGTTCCGACATCTACTGCCAGGGGCGGGGGAGCGCGGCCAACAGCGCGGTCTGCTACGCCCTCGGCGTCACCAAGGCCGACGCCGTCGCGCTCGGTCTGCTCTTCGAGCGGTTCCTCTCGCCCGAGCGCGACGGCCCCCCCGACATCGACCTCGACATCGAGCACCAGCGCCGCGAGGAGGTCATCCAGTACGTCTACGACAAGTACGGCCGCGATCGTGCCGCCCAGGTGGCGAACGTCATCACGTACCGGGCCCGCTCGGCGCTACGGGAGATGGCCAAGGCCGTCGGCCTGTCGCCCGGGCACGCCGACGCGCTCACGAAGTGGGTCGACCGGTGGCGCTCGAGCAACGGGGCGTTCGCCGACCTCCAAGCCGACGGTCCGCCCGTGCCGAAGCTCGTGCTCGACCTCGCGCGCCAGGTGCTCGACTTCCCCCGCCACCTCGGCATCCACTCCGGCGGCATGGTCATGGCCGACCGGCCGCTGGTGGAGTTCTGCCCGGTCGAGTGGGCCCGCATGGACGGCCGCTCGGTGCTCCAGTGGGACAAGGACGACTGCGCCGCCGCCGGCCTGGTGAAGTTCGACCTCCTCGGCCTGGGAATGCTCACGATGCTGCACCTGGCCATCGACCTGGTCCGCGAGCACGAGGGCGTCGAGGTCGACCTCGCCACCATCCCCCAGGAGCCCGAGGTCTACGCGCTGCTCGGCGCTGCCGACACCGTGGGCGTGTTCCAGGTGGAGAGCCGGGCCCAGATGGCCACGTTGCCCCGGCTACGGCCCGAGTGCTTCTACGACCTGGTGGTCGAGGTCGCGCTCATCCGTCCCGGCCCCATCCAGGGCAACTCGGTCCACCCCTACCTGCGGCGCCGCAACGGCGAGGAGCCGGTCACGTACCCGCACCCGCTGCTCGAGGACTGCCTGCGCAAGACCCTGGGTGTGCCGCTGTTCCAGGAGCAGCTCATGCAGATGGCGATCGACGTCGCCGGCTTCACCCCTGGGGAGTCCGACCAGCTGCGCCAGGCCATGGGATCGAAGCGCTCCCACGCCCGCATGGCCGCGCTCAAGGAGCGGCTCATGACGGGGATGGGCGAGCGGGGAATCACCGGCGAGGTGGCCGAGGACATCGCCCACAAGCTCGAGGGGTTCGCGTCGTTCGGCTTCCCCGAGAGCCACTCGGTGAGCTTCGCCTACCTCGTGTACGCGAGCTCGTGGGTGAAGCTGCACTACCCGGCCGAGTTCGTCTGCGCCCTGCTCAACGCCCAACCGATGGGCTTCTACTCGCCCCACACGCTCGTGCGCGACGGCGTCCGCCACGGCGTCGAGGTGCTCGGTCCCGACGTCGCCGCGTCACGTAAGGACTGCACCCTCGAGCCTCGCACCGAGGCCGCCGGTCCGGTCGGGTATCCCCGCCCGGGCTGGCACGCCGACCCGTCGACCCACGCGGTGCGGGTCGGACTGCGCTACGTACGTGGCCTCAGTGACGCGCTGCTCGACCGCATCGACGAGGAGCGCGCCCTCCGACCGTTCGCCAACTTGGAGGACTTCACCCGCCGCACCGGCGCCGCCACCGACGCGCTGGAAGCGCTGGCGACCGCGGGCGCGTTCGGATGCTTCGGCGAGACTCGCCGTTCGGCGCTGTGGTCGGCGGGCGCACTGCGCGACGCCCGGCCCGACAAGCTCCCCGGCCTCGTCACCGGCGCGGACGCGCCGCCGCTTCCGGGGATGACCGACGTCGAGGAGACCGCCGCCGACCTGTGGGCACTGGGTCTCTCACCGGGCCGGCATCCCACCGAGTTCGTGCGCGAGCGGTTGCGGGCAGAGGGCGTGGTCGCGACCCACGATCTCCAGGAGCTTCCGCACCGCAGCGTGGTCGACGTGGCCGGGATCGTCACCCACCGCCAGCAGCCCTCGACGGCCAAGGGGGTGATCTTCCTCAACCTCGAGGACGAGACCGGCATGCTCAATGTGATCTGCACGCCCGACATCTGGCGCCGCTACCGCAAGGTCGCCCGGGTGGCGCCCGCTTTGCGCATTCGCGGCCTCCTCGAGCGTTATCAGGGCGTGACCAACCTGCTCGCGCAGCGCATCACCGCCCTGCCCCTCACCGTCGCCGACCTCTTGCGGTCCCGAGACTTTCACTAGCCGCCGTAGGCTGCCCGCCCATGGCGCAGGCCGAGGCACGCATGGACCGCGGCACGATCCTCTCGCTCTTCGCGATGGGGCTGGCGGTGATCGTCATCGCCAACGACTTCACCGCGCTCAGCGTCTCGCTGACCGACATCGAGAAGGACCTCGAGTCCGACCTGACGACGGTGCAGTGGGTCATTAACGGCTACGCCCTCGTCTTCGGCGTCATGATCGTGACCGGCGGTCGCCTCGCCGACATGTTCGGGCGCCGCCGGATCTTCTTCATCGGCGCGACGATCTTCGCCACGTTCTCAGTGCTCGGCGGGCTCGCCCCGAACATCGGCTGGCTCCTCGCCTGCCGGGCGTTGATGGCCGTCGGCGGGGCGATGATCTGGCCGGCGATCCTCGGGATGACCTATGCGATCCTCCCCGAGAGCAAGGCCGGGCTCGCCGGCGGCCTGATCCTCGGCGCCGCCGGCTTCGGGAACGCGCTCGGGCCCTTGCTCGGTGGATTCCTGACCGACACCTTCAGCTGGCGGTGGGTCTTCTTCGTCAACCTGCCCATCGCCGGCTTCGCCATGCTCGTGACGTGGCGGGCCGTCCACGTGACCGAACCCGTGACGACCGACCACCGCATCGACTACCGCGGCATCGCCTGCCTCTCGACCGGCCTGGTCGCGGTGCTGCTGGCGCTCGACGAGGGCACCAGCGACGGCTTCGGCGACCCGCCGATCGTCGCGCTGTTCGTGCTCGCCGCCATCCTGTTGGTGACATTCGGGCTCTTCGAGGTGCGGGGCGGACCGAGCGCGCTCGTGCCCCGCGATGTCATGACCAACCGCCAGTTCGCGGCCGCGTGCGGTGTGACCCTCATGATGTCGGCGATCTTCTTCGCCGCGATCCTGTACCTGCCCCAGTTCCAGCAGAAGGTACTCGGTTACTCACCGCTGAAAGCCGGGGCCGGCCTACTGCCGATGATGGGGACGTTCGCGGTGATATCGTTCGCGTCCGGACCGCTCTACGCCCGGCTGGGGCCCAAGGTCATCGTGTGCACGGGCGCAGCCTTTCTCGGGGCTGGGATGGTCCTGCTCTCGTTCCTCGACGCCGACTCGTCCTACGCCTCGCTCGTCCCCGGCATGGTCGTGCTCGGCATCGGCGTCGGCACCTTCTACTCGTCGATCACCACCGCCGGCGTCACCGCCCTCGACGAATCCCGGGCGAGCCTGGCCGGCGGGATCGTCTACATGTTCCAGATCGCGGGCGGGGCGGTCGGCCTCGGCCTCAACACCGCGATCGTGGCGACGGCGGATTCGCTTCCGGCGGGGATCGAGACCGCCTTCCGGGTCGACGCCGCCCTCGCCGCCGTCGGACTCCTCATCGCCGCGCTCTACGTCGGCGGCGCGGTGCACGTCGACCGGCTGCGGACGCTGCGCTGGCACCACCGCGCCCACGCCTGAGGCGCTTACAACCCGAACACGAGCGCCACCGCCACCAGCACGAGGATGGTGGCGTTGTACGCGAGGTGGGCCCGGGTCGACTCGAGGAGCGCGCCGGGCTGGGTGCGAGTCTCCCGCCAGCCGCGCAGGTAGCAGCTCGTCAGGTACATGCCGCCGATCGAGAGGGCGAGCGCCGCCCCCAGCGGGATGCCGATGATGGCGTGCGCGAGGCCGAAGACCAGCGACCCGCCTAGGTTGCGGAACGTCCCCCGGTGTTCGGCGCCGCGGCGGAAGATCCATTCCTCCCTCGCGACCAGGAGGGGCAGGCTCACCAGCAGCAGCGAGGCGAATGCCACCGGGATCGCGACGTCGAGCACGCCGAGGCTGCGGTCGGTCGACCCGAAGACGGGGTTCCCCTCACCACCGAGGGCTGTCCACCAGCCGAACGACAGCACCGGGAGCTGGATGAGCACGGCGGCCGCCGTCACGACGGCCACCAGTACCGGTAGCCCGCGCAGGAAGTGGTGCGGACGCAGACCACGCACGAGGGTGAGGGCGCTCCGGCGTGCGTCGACCGACGCCCGCGCGGCCTCGAACAGCCGCGCGCCCACCACGAAGAACACGGCGAGGGTCAGCACGTCGACCAGCGTCACCTCGGGAGTGTTCCCCATCTCCGCTCCGGACATGCCCGAGCGGTTACGCTGAACCCGACACGATGAGATCGACGACGATGCACGAGCCTCCGAGTCCCCGATGCTGCGGCGGCCGCGTCTTTTCCGGCGCTTCCGCGCGCTCGTTCGCTCCGACCCGGCCGGGGTGGGAGCAGGCTTCGTCGCGCTCGTCGTCGGCTCGGCAACCGGCCTCGTCGCCGGCCTGACCCTCGGGTCGATCACCGACACGCTGGAGGAGTTCCCCGGGCTGCTGGTGATGGTGCCGGCGCTCGTCGGGATGCGGGGCAACGTGTACGGCGCCCTCGGGAGCCGCCTGGGCACGGCGATCCACACCGGCACGTTCCGCCTCTCGATGCGGCGCGAGACCGTCGTGGGCCAGAACCTCGCGGCCGCCACCGCATTGTCGGTCTCGGCTTCGCTGTTCCTCGCCCTCATCGCCAAGGGAGTGGCGGTGGCGTTCGGCCTCAGCCCGACCATCTCGATCCCCGACTTCGTCGTGATCGCGGTGGTCGGCGGGCTGGTGCCCTCGCTCGTGGTGACGCTCATCACCGTGGGGGTGGCCGCCGCCAGCGTCCGCCGGAGCTGGGACCTCGACAACGTCTCGGCGACGCTCGTCACGGCCGCCGGCGATGCGGTCACTCTCCCCGTGCTGTTCCTCGCCACCTACCTGGCCGGGATCCGCTGGGTCACGCCGGTCCTCGCCGCCGTCTGCGCGTTGCTCGCGCTGGGCGTGCTCGTGCTCGCGCTCCGGTCGCGGCTGGGCACGCTCCGCCGGATCGTGCAGGAGTCCGTTCCCGTGCTGCTCCTCGCGGGCGTCATCGACGCCACCGCCGGGCTCCTGTTCGAGAAGCGCCTGAACTCCTTCTTCGTGTTCCCGGTCCTGCTCGTCCTCGTGCCGCCGTTCCTGTCGCTGGCCGGGTCGCTCGGCAGCGTGCTGTCGGCTCGGGTCGCCACGAAGCTCCACCTCGGGCTGGTGGACCCGTCGCGCTTCTCGCTTCGTCCCGTGGGCGAGGACGTGCTCCTCGTGAGCGCTTACGCCGTGCCCATCTTCGCGATCCTGGGCGTGGGCGCGGCCGGCGTGGGGCACTTCGCCGGCCTGGCGAGCCCGGGCACGCTGGAGCTGATGGAAGTGGTCGGGCTGGCGGCGGTCGTCGCCGTCGTGTTCACGGTGCTGCTCGCCTATTTCAGTGCCGTGGCCGCCTTCCGCCTCGGCCTCGACCCCGACAACCACTCGATCCCGATCGTCACCGCGTCCCTGGATCTCCTGGGCGCATTCGCGCTTATCCTTGCCGTCGTCATCCTTGGACTGACATGACACGGAGTGGCGAGCGAGCCCGACCATAAAGATGGAAGACCGTCCCCCACGAAACCTCAAGGCCATGCTCTCGGAGGCCAAGGACGCCTCCGAGCTGATGGTCGACCTCGGCTACGCGGCCCTGTTCTTCGGCGACGCCGACATGGCGGAGGAGGTGCAGGAGCTCGAGGAGCGCCTGAGCGGGCTCGTTCACGAGATGCGCGAGGTGTGCGTGCTCGCGGCCCGCTCGCCCCACGACGCCGAGCAGATGTCGAGCGTGCTCCACGTCGTCGCCGCCATCGAGCGCATGGGCAACGCCGCCGTGGGCGTGTCCCGCATCGTGACCCACCGGCTCGGCATCCCGGCCGCGCTCGTCGCCGACCTCGCTGCGGCCGAAGAGGTCTCCCACCGCGTGCGGGTGCGGGAGGAGTCGGCGATCGCCCACCGCTCGCTGGCCGACCTCGAGCTCCCGGTGCACGTCGGGATGCGCGTCGTCTCGATCCGGCGGGGTAAGGACTGGATCGTCGATCCCCACGGCGACGAGACGCTGCTGCCCGACGACGTGCTCATCGTCCGGGGGCCGCCCGCCGGGATCGCCGAGCTGCGGGTGCTGGCCGGCGCCCCCGAGTGGCGGCCACCGACCGTCGGGGAGGACCCGGCGATCACCGACCTGGACCGCGCCGTCGACGTGCTGGTGGAGATGAAGAACATCTCCGAGGTCGCGGTCGGCCTCGCCTACTCGGCTCTTCTACTCAACGACCAGAGTCTCGCCGCCGAGGTGAACCACCTCGAGGACCGCCTCGACGAGATGCGGGAGCGGCTCGAGGTGTGGGTGCTGCGGGGCGCGGCCGAGCAGCTCGACCCCTCACCGCTCCGGGGGCTCCTGCACCTCGGCGCGGCTGCCGAGGAGATCGGCGACGCCGCCCAGCAGATGGTGTGGCTGGTCGAGCGGGGCGAGGAGGTGCACCCCGTGCTCGCCATCGCGCTGGGAGACACCGACGAGGTGATCGCGCGCGTGCCGGTGGCACCCGGCTCCGCGCTCGACGGCCGCACCCTCCGGCGGGCCGACTTCGAGCTGGAGACGGGCTACTACCTGCTCGCCATCCGCCGCGCCGGCCGATACCTGTACCGGCCCCGGGGCGCGGTCCCGCTCGCGGCCGGCGACGAGCTCATCGCGATCGGGCCCGACGAGGGCCACGCCCACCTGGCCGAGCTGGGCGGCTTCCGGCTGCTCGAGGACGACGACACCGGCGAGGTGGAGCTCGTGCCCGCGGGCCCCGCGCCTTCCTGAAGTGAAACTCCCGTTACGCGGCTTGGTTGATTGTGACGTGATAGCCGAGGGCCTCGAGCTGGTGGATGAGCCGGCGGGCGTGTTGTTGGGGTCGGAGGCGGTTGAACCAGTCGGCGCCG
>JBOGFI010000090.1:0-10717 GCA_050743365.1 Acidimicrobiia bacterium
AGCTCACACCGAGCAGCACGGGGTTCTCGTAGCTGACCCGCAGGTCGTCGATCTCGAGCAGCGCCATCAAGCAGGCCTCGTCATTCGACGTCCAGGAGCGATTCGAGCTGGCCTTCGACCGCCTGGAGCTTCGGGTCCTCGGCGTCCTCCCCGAGGTAGGCGGTCACGACCTGCGGGTGGTTGCGAACCTCCTCGGGCAGGCCCTCGGCGAGGAGCTGACCGAAGTTGAGGCAGTAGACGTAGTCGCACACGCGCACCACGAGCGGCACATGGTGTTCGATCATCGCGATCGACAACCCGAACTCGCGCCGCAGGTCGAGCAGGGTGTCGCCAAGCTGGTGCGCCTCCTCGGGGCCCATGCCCGACGACGGCTCGTCGAGCAACAGCACGTCGGGATCGGTGGCGAGCACGGTGGCGATCTCGACCCGCTTGAGCACCCCGTAGGGCAGCCCGGCCACCTGCCGGTCGAGGAAGTCCCCCAGGCCCATCACGTCTGCCACCGCCTCGCCGCGAGCCCGCAGCTCCCGCTCCGAGGTGAAGGTGCGGGGCGCGCCGAGCATCCCGGCGAGCGTCGAGTAGTCGGCCTCGAGGAACTGGGCCGACACCAGGTTCTCGCGCACCGTCGAGCCCTTCACCAGGCCCACGTTCTGGAAGGTCCGGCCCATGCCGAGAGCGGTGCGTTCGTGCACCGCGAGGCCGGTGACGTCGCGTCCCTTGTAGATCACCCGGCCGTGATCGGGCCGGTAGAAGCCGGTGATGATGTTGAAGGTCGTCGTCTTCCCGGCCCCGTTGGGGCCGATGACGCCGACGATCTCCCACTCCCCGACCGAGATGCTCACGTCCGTATTGGCGAACACGCCGCCGAAGCGGATGGAGACACCCCTGGTCTCAAGCACGGACATCGCTGATCTGCACCTCCTTCAATCCCCGGTCCTTGAGGTCGAAGCGGTGCCCGGACAGCCACCGCACCACCGGCCGGATCTGCTGGCCGATGCCTCCCGGGTACAGCGTGAGCGTGAGCAGCAGCAGGACCGGCCCGATCACCAGCCGGCCGATTGCGGGCGAGAGATCGGGTGCCCCGGGGATCCAGTCCAGCACCGGGTCGATCAGCCACTTCATTGGCCGTCGCTCAAGCAGGAGGTCGAGCAGGGCGAAGAACGCCGAGCCGATGACGACCCCGACCCGGCTGCGGAGGCCCCCCACAACGGTCATGATGATGAACACGAGCGCGAGCCGGAACTCGAACACCGACGGCGACACGCGCGTGTTCTGGTGGGCGAGCAGCGCGCCCCCGAGGCCCGCGAACGCGCCCGAGACCATGAAGGCGAACAGGGTCATCAGGCGCACGTTGACGCCGAACGTCGACGCCACCCGCGGGTTCTCACGTAGGGCGAGCAGGGCGCGACCGGACTTGGTGCGCATCATGCGCCAGTCGATCCACAACACCAGCGCGAGGAATGCGAGGCAGAGGTAGAAGTAACGCAGGTCGGTCTCGAACCAGTCGGGCTTGGGCGCGGGCTGCCCCAGCCCGCCGCCGGTGAACTCCTGGATCTCGAAGATGTTCTTCTCGGCGACGAGACCGTACGAGAGCGTGACCAGCGCGAAGTAGAGGCCGGTGATGCGCAGCGAGACGCCCCCGAGGACGAGCGCCTGTAGGCCACCGACGACGGCGGCGGCGGCGACACCGACCCAGAACGAAAGGTTCTGCTCGGTGACGACGTAGGCCGAGGTGAACGCGCCGATGCCGACGAACGCCTGGTGGCCGAGGGAGATCTGGCCGACGTAGCCGATGAGCACGTTGAGGGACAGCCCGATGATCGCGAACGCGACTGCCTCGTTGTAGCGGTTCAGGATGGCATCCTCGCGGCTGAGGGGAAAGACGAGCACGAGCCACGCGATCGCCGCCCACAGGATCGCTCGGGCGACGATCCCGAGCGGCGACGGCCGGAAGCGCGACGGCCCCGGCTCGACGGTCTCGCCGGTCTCGCCTGGTTCGCCCCGTGTCGGGGTCTCGATCGCCATCAGCCGGCCTTGCCGAGGAGGCCCTGGGGTCGGGAGATCAACACGACCAGCAGCACCAGGAAGACGAGCAGCGCTCCCGGCGTGCCCGGGATGTCCTCGAAGATCGGCGCGCTGCTTGCGACGGCCTCGACCACCCCGACGATGACGCCTCCGAGAAACGCGCCGGGAAGGCTGGTCATCCCGCCCAGGACCGCGGCGGTGAAGGCGGGAATGAGGAAGACGCTGGTGAGGACGCCGGGGAACACGCTGCCGGTCTCGGGCACCGCCAGCACACCCGCCAGCCCGCCCAGCAACGCGGCGAGCGCCCAGACGATCGTCGAGAGGCGCTTCACGCTGATGCCCATGAGCTCGGTGGCGGTGGGCTCCTGACTCGATCCGAGAATCGCCAGGCCGAGGTTGGTCTTGTTGAAGAAGTAGGCGAGGATCGCGGCCAGGATCACCAGCGCGCCCAACAGCAGCAGACGCTGGTCGGAGACGCTCACCCCGAGCACGGTGACGCGCTGGAGCTCGGGCAGGGCCCGCTCGACCGATTTCGGTGTCGCCTCCCCGAACCAGACCTGGATGCCGATCGAGAGCAGCGCGACCCCGGCGGTGGCGACGAGCAGCGTCACGCGGGGCGCGTCGAACAGCGGCCGCACGACGACCCGCTCGACCACGACGCCCATGAGCACGGCCGCGACAAGCGCGCCGAGGATGGCGATGCCGTAGGGGACGTGGAAGTGGAGCAGGTACAGCGTAAAGACGGCCACGGTGCCGAACTCGCCCTGGGCGAAGTTGAACACGCCGCTCGACTTGTAGATCAGCACGAGCCCGAGGGCGAGGAGCCCGTAGGACGCGCCGGTGATGACCCCGATGACCAGCGAGTCCTTCTCGCCCGTCACCAGGAGAACCACGACGAGGGCGGCGATGACACCCGCCGTGATGGCGACGCCCTGGCGCTCCCGGAGCCAGTCCATCGGACTAGTCGCCCTTGGCCTCGACCAGCTGCTTTTCGGTGTTGTACTGCTTGGCGTCGCAGTCGGCCTCCAGGAGGTGGGCGCCGGTCCCGCCGAAGTGGTCGTCGGGCGAGAACTCCGACGGCGGGAACACCTTGGTGTCGAAGGTCTCGCCGCTCTCGATGGTGTTCAGGAGCGCGGCCCGGCCCAGGGGGTCGCCGGTCGCCTCGAACATCAGCCGCATGGTCTTGTTGAGGCCCCAGAGCGCGAGCCCGATGTCGTCCGCGGCCTGCCCGCCGCCGAACTGCTGATAGGCCGGGAGGTAGTCGGGCTCCAGCTCCTCGATGACGTCGAGCTCGGGGAAGGGCGAGAAGAAGTGGCCCTTGCCGACGCCGGGGCAGCCGAAGAGGGTCACCTGGTTCAACCCGCTGGTGATGCCGGGACCGACGAAGACGGGCTCGTAGTCCTGGTTGCGGGCGCCCCCGGAGATCGCCAGGTAGACCAGCGGGCTGGCCAGGATGAACACGACCTCGGCGTCGCCCTCCTTGAGCTTCTGGACCTCGGCCAGGGCCTCGGCCTCGCTGGCGGTCTTGTTGATGGAGTCGTCGGTGACGATGTCGAGCCCGGCCTCCTCGGCCGCGTCCACGAACGCGCCGTGGGCGTCCTCGAACGACGGGGTGTCGGCGACGACGACGCCCACCTTCTCGAAGCCCTCCTCCTCGATGTAGTCGACGATCAGGGGCGCCTGCTGGGCGTACGTCATCGAGAACGCGTAGTAGGTCTCGAGATCCGCGAGCCCGGCCTCGTTCACGCCGGCCGAGAAGTAGGGCACGCCGGCCTCGGACGCGTATTCGGCGCAGGCCGTGATCTGGTCGGCGCCGCCTCCGCCGACGAGGACGAACGCGTTCTCCTCCTCGACCATCTCCCGGCAGACCTGCACCGCCCGGTTGGGGTTGAACTCGTCGTCGCGGAACACGACCCGGACCCTGCGTCCCCCGAGCGCATCGGGCTCGTTGGCCGCCAGGAACTGCCAGTAGATGTCCTTGCCGATGTCGAAGGTCCTCTGGGGAAGCGGTGACGCGCCGGTGACCGGGGCATGCACCCCGATCACGATCTCGCTGTCGCTGACGCCGGACGTGTCGTTGTCACCCGGCTCGTGCTTGCCACCCCCGGCACCGCCAGCGGCGGCGCCTCCCCCGCCACCGGCCACGGCCTCGCCGGTGACGACCTCCGTACCGGCGACCCCGCTCTTCTGGCCGCACGCGGCGCCGATCAGGCCGACCACGAGTAGGAGGACACCAAGACGAGATCGCTGGTACACGGGACCTCCTCGATCAGGGCGGGGGTCGGCTGGCGGCGGTGTCTCGGCGGCTCAACGCACGGCTGACGCCGCCCGCTCGCTCCGCGTTCACGTCACGTTCGCCGAGAGGCCCGAGGACCACGGCGGTCAGGAGAGCAAGCGCCAGCGCGAGCGGGATCAACAGGTAGACGACGATAGGCAGGTTGCCGACCAGGTCGCCCACCTTCGAAGGGTCTCCCTGCTCGGACTGGGCATGGGCGGGCGAGATCGTCGCCAGGAGCCCGACGAGCGCCGCCGACGCGACGACCGCCGCCTGCCGTAGCCGGCGTCCCGGCCGGTCGCGGTCGAGTGGGTGGCGGGGCGGTCTGGCGCTGGCTGCTGCCCCCCCATGCATCACGCACGAGATCATATTGGTTCTGCTTTCCGCGCGAGCAGGCCACCCTTGTCACCGGGTGGGAACGTGCGGGCCAGCTCCTGGGGGGACGGCTGCCGCTTCACCCGGGCCTCCTGCGGTAGCAGCTCGACGATCGCGCTCATGATGCGCTTGGTGTCCTCGTCGGCGTCTCGGTAGAAGAGCTCGACCGGGGCACCCACCCGCACCGTGACGAGCGGGGGATTGATCACGTTCCACACGTGCGGCACCCGTGAGTTGCGGGGCCACACGTGCTCGCTGCCCCAGACCCCGGCTGGGATCACCGGCGCCTCGGTCATGCCCGCCAGGCGGGCCGCTCCCGAGCGTCCCGTCAGCACCGGGTCGAAGAACGCCTCGCCGCGGGGGATCGTCCCCTGGGGCGCGATGGCGATCAGCTCCCCCGCCTCGAGGGCCCGGGCGGCCTCGCGTAGCGGCTCGTCCGAGCCCGTGCCCCGGTCGACCCGGATGCCGCCCAGGGCGCGGACAAGCGGACCGACCACCGGCGTGTCGAACATCTCCTTCTTGCCGAGGACGCGCACCGGCCGGCCCCGGCGGGCCAGCACCACGCCCATGGTGATCGCGTCGAAGTAGCTGCGGTGGTTGCCGGCGATGATGGCCGGGCCCGACTCGGGGATGTGCTCGATGCCGGCGAGGTCGAAGCGGGCGTACCGGATGAGCTCGGGCCGGAACAGGAGGTGGAGCACGTGCTGAGGCTCGATGCCGAGCAGCTTGGGTACGCCCGGCGGGGCGTCGAGGTGGAGCACCGGCCACCGCCGCAGCCGCGCCAGCACCTGGAGCCGGGGGTCGGGGTTCACCGCGAACGGATGGCCCACGGCGGACAGCAGGGGGGCGTCGTACCAGCTGTCGGAGTACGCCCAGCTGTCCCGCAACGACACGCCGTGCTCATCGGCCCACTGTCGCACCGCCCGCAGCTTCCCCCGGCCCCACGCGAACTCGCCGACGATGGAGCCGTCGTAGGCGCCGTCGCGCTCGCCGTACCGGGTGGCGACCACGTCGTCGAGCCCCAGCGTGTCGGCCAGCGCCTTCACCAGGTCGTAGGGGGTCGTGGTGGCGAGGACGACGGGTCGGCCGGCTTCCTGGTGCTCGCGGAACAGTGGGACGGCGAAGGGCTGGACCCGGTCGCGCAGGACCTGTGCCGCTTTTCGGCCCGCCTCCTGCACCGTGGCGACGCTCCAGCCCTCGGCGAAGCGGGCGAGACGGCGGGTGAGCTCCATGACGGGCCGGCTCTCGCCGAAGAGGTCGTAGATGCGGCCCAGGAGCCCTGACCCCGGGATGGACCGGTCCCGGAGGAGTCCCCCCGCCCGCAGCTCCTCGGAGATGACCGGGCCGCTGGCTCCCCGCAGGAGCGTGCGATCGAGGTCGAAGAAGGCGGCGCCCTTGCCCTCGCTCGTCACAACGGTGCCCCTTTCGCTCAGCCCGGCTCGGCCTCGTGGCCGGCGGGGATCCGCAGCCCGTGATACGCGTCGGGCGCGCTGATCTTGCCCGTGACGACCCGGTGGATCTCCTCGCAGATCGGCAGGTGCAGGTCGTGACGCGCCGCGAGCTCCATGACCGTCACGGCGGTCTTGACGCCCTCGGCGACCATCTTCATCTCGGCCAGGATCTCGTCGAGCGGACGGCCCCGCCCGAGCTGCTCGCCGACGTACCGATTCCGGCTCTGCGGGCTGATGCACGTCGCGATGAGGTCGCCCATGCCGGCGAGGCCTGCGAACGTGGCCGGCTCACCGCCCATGGCCACGCCGAGGCGAGCCAGCTCGGCGAGGCCGCGCGCGATCACCGCCGCCCGGGTGTTGTCGCCCACGCCGATGCCCTGGGCGATGCCGGTGGCGATGGCGATGACGTTCTTGAGCGCCCCGCCCACCTCGCAGCCGACGACGTCGTGGTTCATGTAGATGCGGAACAGTCCACGGCGCAGCACCTGCTGGAGCGCGGCCGCGACCGACAGGTCCTCGGTGGCGATGACACTCGCGGCCGCGTGCCCGGCCATGATCTCCTTGGCCAGGTTGGGGCCCGTCAGCGCGGCGGCGGGATGCCCCGGGAGCAATTCCTTGATGACCTCGGTCATGCGCAGGAGCGTGCCCTGCTCGAGTCCCTTGGTGAGGCTCACGACAGGGATCCATGGGCGCACGTACGGTCGCGCCTCTTCGAGCACGCCGCGGAAGCCGTGTGACGGCACCCCGACGATGAGCACGTCCGCGTCGCCGACCGCTTCGTCGAGGTCCGATGTGGCGCGCAGCTGCTCGGGCAGCGCGAAGTCCGGGAGGTAGCTCGCGTTCGTGTGCTGTTCGGCGATCTCGTTGGCCACGTCGGCACTGCGGGCCCACAACACCGTCGGGTTCCGTCCGCAGGCGAGCGTCGCCACCGTGGTTCCCCATGACCCCGCCCCGAGGACCGCCACCCGCATCTCGCCATCCTTGCACCCGCCGCTGTACGAGACTCGGGCGGCGGAGCAAGAATGAGCCGCGGACGGTGGCTAGGAGAGCTGCTGGTCGCCAGGAAGGGTGGCGCGATGCCGGGCCCGGCCAAGCGGGAGATGCGCTTCGAGCGCAGGATGTCCGACGCCGAAGCAATGATGTGGAACGTCGAGAAGGACCCGTGGCTGAGCTCGAACATCGGCACGGTCACCATCCTCGACCGGCCGGTCGACTTCGACGCCTTTCGGTGCCGGATCGCCCATGCGGTGGCCGACATCCCGCGGTTGCGGGAGCGGGTAGTGCCGGGCCTCGCCCGGCTGGCCCCGCCCACCTGGGAGCCCGATCCGGAGTTCCGCCTCGACTACCACGTGCGGAAGGTTGCCGTACCGGACCCGGGCTCCGAGCGGCAGCTCTTCGATCTCGCCGTCCTGCTCCTCCAGGACCCGCTCGACCGCAGCCGTCCCCTCTGGCAGTTCTTCGCCGTCGAAGGCCTGGAAGGCGAGCGCGGTGCCCTGGTGACCAAGCTCCACCACACCGTCGCCGACGGCAAGGGCGCGGTACGGCTGGCCGAGGCCTACATGGAGGTGTCGCGCGACGCCCCCCTCCCGCCCGACGTCGACCTCGATGCCGTCACGGCCGCGGCGGTGACCGAGAGGAGCGCGGAGCGGGGCGCTGACGCGTCGAGGAGCCTGGCCCGCTCCGCCCTGCACGTGGGCGGCCACGCCTTGCGGCGCCAACTGGGGATCGGCCGCCGGGCGCTCGGCGGCGTGGCCCTGGCGCTGGCCGACCCCGCACGCCTCCTCGAGGCCGGCGGCAACGTCGTGAAGACGGTGCGCTCGGCCCGGGCCCAGATCGATGTGGGCGAGCCTTCGGGGGGCTCGCCGCTCTGGCGGACTCGCTCCCGGCACCGCCACTTCGAGGCGCTGTCTCTCCCCTTCGCGGTTGCGAAGCGCGCCAGCGCCTCCCTGGGCGGCTCTCTGAACGACTTCTTCGTGACCGGCGCCGTCATCGCCGGCGTGCGCTACCACGAGAAGCTGGGTGCTCCGGTGGAGACCTTCAACGTGTCGTTCATCGTCAGCACCCGCCAGGACCGGGCGGCCGGCGGCAACTCCTTCACGCCGACCAAGATCGAGGTGCCCGCCGGGCCGATGGATGCGGCCGGGCGGTTCGCCGCGATCCGCGCCGCGCTGGGACAGCGGCGGGGCGACATCACCGGGCAGGGCCCGATCGCCGCCGTGGCCGGCATCGCCAACCTCCTCCCCACCTCGGTGATGGCCCGTGTGGCCCGCTCGCAGGCCGGGAAGATCGACTTCGCCACCAGCAACGTCCGGGCCGCCCCCTTCGAGCTGTACATGTCGGGGGCGAAGGTCCTGGCTCCCTACCCGATCGGGCCCGTCGCCGGCACGGCGTGGAACGTCACCCTCATGTCCTACAACGACACCCTCTACCTGGGCGTGCACCTGGACCCGGTGGCCGTCGCCGAGCCCGACCTGCTCCGCCGATGCCTCGAGGAGGGTCTCGAGGAGCTGCTCGTCGCCGGAGGCGGGTCATGACCAGGGAGATCGCCATCTTCGACCTCGACTCGGCCCTGCTGGGCCGGTCCCCGCTGCCGGTGTTGGCCGACACGGTGTCGGGCGCAGACCCAGCTCGGGGCCGGCTCGTGCGCGCGGTCCAGGCCGTCTACCGGTTGCTCGATGTGGCCACCGGGCCCTTCCTGACCGGTGCGGTCGTGCGCGCCGCGGCGAGGAGCACGGCGGGATGGGACCTCTCGCAGGTGCGGCGGGTGGGAGAGCAGGCGGCCTCCGCCGTCGACGACATGGTCGCTCCCCACGCGCGGGCGGAGATGGACGAGCACCGTGAGGCGGGCCGCGACCTCCTGCTCACCACGGTGCTCCCCCCCGACCTGGCCGAGCCGGCTGCCCGCCGCCTCGGCTTCGACGCCGTCGTCGGCACCCGCATCGGCGTCAGCGAGGGCCGGCTCGACGGGAACGTCGAGGGGCCGGTGGTGTGGGGCCGGGGCAAGCTGCTGGCTGTCCGGGAGTGGGCGGCCGCCAACGACGCCGTCCTCGGGCGCAGCTACGCCTACGCCGGCCGGATCCACGACGCCGCCCTACTGGCCGAGGTCGGCCACCCGACCGTGATCGACCCCGACCCGCGGCTGGCCGCCCTGGCCTGGCTCCGCGGCTGGGCCACACGGTCCTTCGACGTCCCGCCCGGCGTCGTCAAGGTGGCCGGCCGGGAGATCCAGGAGCTGCTGCGCCCGCTGACGCGTCCTGAGCTCGTGCCTTTCGCCCGCTTCGAGTTCTCCGGCCTCGAGCACATCCCCGCCTCCGGCGCCGCGATCGTCTGCGGCAACCACCGCAGCTACCTCGATACCAACGCGGTGGCCCTCACCATCGCGCGCAAGGGTCGCAACGCCCGGTTCCTCGGGAAGAAGGAGGTGTTCGACGCGCCCGTCTTCGGACCGATCGCCCGTTGGCTGGGCGGCATCCGGGTCGAGCGCGGCAGCGGCTCCGACGAGCCTCTACGGGCGGCGGTCAAGGCGCTGAGGGCGGGCGAGCTCATCTGCGTCATGCCCCAGGGGACGATCCCCAGGGGCGCGGCCTTCTTCGAGCCCGAGCTCAAGGGCCGCTGGGGCGCGGCGCAGCTGGCCGCCATGACCCGGGCCCCGGTCATCCCGCTCGGGCTGTGGGGGACCGAGAAGGCGTGGCCGCGCAGCTCCCGCCTGCCGCGGCTCGATCGCGCCCACCCTCCGCAGGTGACGGTGCGGGCCGGTCCCGCGGTCGAGCTGTTCTACCGGGACCCGGACGAGGACACCAAGCGGATCATGAGCGCCATCGTCGACCTCCTCCCGCCCGAGGCCCGCGAGCGGCGCGAGCCGACTTCCGAGGAGCTCGCCCTCACCTACCCCCCGGGCTACAAGGGCGACGCCACCCGCGAGCACGAGCGACGTCCGGGCCGCGACTGACGCTGCGGCGCGGGGGGTCAGTCGAAGCGCCGGTGTTCCCACCAGGGGTAGAAGCCGGGCAGGTCGGCGCTGACCCGGCCCGGGAACCGGGGCGGCCGCTTCTCGAGGAACGACTCGACGCCCTCGCGGGCGTCCGCGGTCCGGCCGGTCGCGTGGACGGCCCGGGAGTCGAGTTTGTGCGCCTCCATCGGATGGTCGGCGCCGAGCAGGCGCCAGAGCATCTGGCGCGAGAGCGCCACCGACACGGCCGACGTGTTGTCGGCGATGTCGCTCGCCAGGGCGCGGGCGGCGGGCAGCAGCTCGTCGGGGGGCAGCACGGCGCGGACCAGGCCGGCCTCCAGCGCCTCGCTCGCGGGGAACACGCGGCCCGTCGCGACCCACTCCATCGCCCACCCGATGCCCACGACGCGGGGCAGGAACCAGGTGGAGCACGCCTCGGGCACGATGCCCCGCCGCGTGTGCACGAAGCCCATCCTGGCCTCGGTGGACGCGAGCCGGACGTCCATGGGGAGCGTCATGGCGATGCCGACACCGACGGCGGGGCCGTTGATCGCCGCGATCACCGGCTTGGTGCTCTCGAAGATCCGTAGCGCGACGCGGCCGCCGGCGTCGCGCGGCACCGCGCCGCCGCCCCCGGCATCGAAC
>JBOGFI010000091.1:0-38013 GCA_050743365.1 Acidimicrobiia bacterium
CGGCCGCTCGCCGCTCCCGCGCAATCCCGGCCGCGAGTCACGGGCTGGCAGGCCTTCCTCTCTTGGTCCGGCTCAGCGGACCCGGAAGGCCGATTCCCCGATCGGCGCCTGGTCGAACACCTCGACGCGCTCCACCCGCGCCCGGCGGTGGGGACCGTCGCGGCACCACTGCACCACCCGGTCGACCGCCGGCTCCGCGCCCTCGAGCACCCCCTCCACCCGACCGTCGGCGAGGTTGCGCACCCAGCCCGTCACGCCGGCCGCCAGGGCGTGCTCGCGGCACGACTCCCGGAACCACACGCCCTGGACGAGCCCCGATACGAGCACCCGCTTCCGCACCTTGTCTGGTCGCGCTCGCTCGGCGGCCGGGATACCCGGCCGCCGTCCTTCGGAACGCTCGCCGCTCCCGCGCAAATCTCGACTCACGTCATTCCACGCCTACCTGTTGCTCTACATCTTGTCTGGTCGCGCTCGCTCCGCGGCCGGGATACCCGGCCGCCGTCCTCCGGAACGCTCGCCGCTCCCACGCAAATCTCGACTCACGTCATTCCACGCGTACCTGTAGCTCTACACCTGGCAGGCGTCGCAGTAGAACGTCGACCGGCCGCCATAGCGCTCGCGCACGAGCGGGCGGCGGCAGCGGCGACACGCCTCGCCCTCGCGGGCGTACACCTTGTGGTGCAGCTGGAACTCGCCCGGCTTGCCGTAGAGGTCGACGTACTGCTCGTCGGCGAGCGACGACCCCCGGTACTTCACGGCATCCTGCAGCGTCTCGACCATCGCCCGGTAGAGACGGCGTACCTCTTGTGCCGACAGGGAGTCGCTCATCCGGTCCCAGCGCAGGCCGGCGCCGAAGAGGATCTCGTCGCTGTAGATGTTGCCGATGCCGGCCAGGAACCTCTGGTCCATCAGCAGTGACTTGAGCTTCTGGTGCTTATCAGCCACGATGCGGCCGAAGTGCTCCCACGACATCGCGCTCTCGAGCGGGTCGAGCCCGAGGTGCGCGAGCTCGCTGACCTCCTTCTCCACGCCGTCCAGCTCGGTCACGAACATCTCGCCGAACGTGCGGGGGTCGACGAAGCGGAGTTGGCCGCCCTGGGTGAAGGTGATGACGACGTGTGTGTGCTTCGTAGTCGGCACGCGCGCGCCCTTGGTCCTGAGCAGCTGGCCCGACATGCCGAGGTGGATCACGAGCACGTCGCCGCCGTCGAGCCGGCACAGGATGTACTTGCCGCGCCGCTCGACGCCGGCGATCTTCCGACCGACGAGGCGGTTGGCGAACTGCTTACGGTTGTGGTGCCGGCGGATCGAGCGCATCCCGTCGGCCTCGACGGCCTTGATCTTCCGGCCCACGATCTCACGTTCGAGGTCGCGCCGGACGACCTCGACTTCAGGCAGCTCCGGCATCCCGTCCCCCCGGTGGGTTCCCGTCCGCCCCGGTCACGGTCTCCTCGTCGCGAAGGCGCAGCCAGGCGTCCCGCGCGGCCGCCATCTCGGCGTGCTTCTTCGAGCGGCCGTCGCCCTCGCCGAGCGCCTCACCGTGCACGAGCACGGTGGCGAAGAAGCGGCGCTCGTGGTCAGGGCCCTCGGAGCGCACCCGGTAGCGGGGGGGCTGGTCGAAACGCTGAGCCGTCAGCTCCTGGAGCCGCCCCTTGTAGTCGTACGCACCGGGGCCGGCGGCGCCCTCGACGATGCGGGGCTCGAGGAGCCGCAACACGAGGGCGCGGGCCGCGGCCCAGCCGCCGTCGAGGTACACGGCGGCGATGACCGCCTCCATGGCGTCGCCGAGGATCGAAGGCTTCGTCCGGCCACCCGAGGCGTCCTCGCCCCGCCCCAGCCGGACGGCCTCGCCCAGCCCGACCTCCGACGCCACCTCGGCCAGCACCTCGCTGTTGACCACCGCGGCTCGGAGCTTCGCCAGGTCGCCCTCGGCGAAGAGCTCGAACTCCCGGAACACGTAGTCGGTCACGATGAGACCGAGGACGGCGTCGCCGAGGAACTCGAGTCGCTCGTTGGACTCGACTCCAGGGTGCTCGGCGCAGTAGGAGCGGTGCGACAGGGCACGCTCGAGCAGGGCGACGTCACGGAACGTCCAACCCAGCGCATCCTCGAGCGCGACGTGCGGACGGTCGACCCCGGCCACCTGCTCGCGTGCGCGCACGTCCGTCACCACCCGTCAGCCGCCGGCCGCGCCGAGCCGGGCGACCACGTACTCCACCGCGTCGCGCACGGTCTTCAGCTCGGCGAGGTCGTCGTCGTCGATGCTGAACCCGACCGTGCGCTCACCCAGCTCCTCCTCCAGCGCCTCCACCAGCTCGATGAGCGCAAGGGAATCGGCGTCGAGGTCTTCGGCGAAGCTCGAGTCGAGCGTGACGCGGTCCTCGTCGATCTCGAGGATCTCGACGAGCCGCTCGCGGATGATCGTGAGCACCTCGTCGGGACCGAGCGGCGAGCCCTCGACGTGCGTCTCAGCCGGCATGGATCGCCTCCTTGAGCCGCGCCACCATGCCTGTGCCCACGCACTCGGCCGCGAGGCGGGTCGCGTTCACGATGGCCCGCGCCGACGAAGAGCCGTGGGAGATCACGCAAACCCCGTCGACACCGAGGAGGGCGGCGCCGCCGGTGGCGTCGGGATCGAGGTCGACGGCAGCGGCGAGGAGCATGGGGGTGACGACCTTGGCCGCCTCTCTGGCCTCGGGGGTCGACTCGAGCACGTCGAAGACGAGCGTCACTGCCGCCCGCAGGGCGCCCTCGAGCGACTTCAGGGCGACGTTGCCGGTGAAACCGTCGGTGACCACCACGTCGACGTCACCCTTCATGAGGTCGCGCCCTTCCACGTTCCCGACGAACCCGTCGACCTTCTCGAGCAGCGGGTACGCCTGCTTGCGCAGCTCGTCACCCTTTCCGGGCTCCTCGCCGTTCGACAGGAGACCGACACTGGGCTCATCGACCCCGAGCCGCGTCCGCGCGTAGTCGCGTCCCATGCGGGCGAACTGCGCCAGCCATGCGGGGGAGCAGTCGACGGTCGATCCCCCGTCGATGAGGAGCTGGGGGCGCGAGCCCGGCACCGGGATCGGAACCGCGATCGCCGGCCGGGCGATCCCCCGGATGCGGCCCATCTTGAGCAGCGCGGCGGCCATGGTGGCGCCGGTGTTACCCGCCCCGACCATGGCCTGGGCCCGTCCCTCTTTCACCGCCTGCGCGGCCCGCACCAGCGACGAGTCCTTCTTCGCCCGGGCGGCGGTGGCGGGCTCCTCGTCCATGGCCACGATCTCGCGCGCGTCGACGATCTCGACCCGCTCGGGCAGGGCGCCTCCCGGGAGCAGGGGCGTGATCTCCTCCTCCCGGCCGGCGAGCAGGACGTCGACGTCGAGCTCGTCGACCGCCTGCAGCGCGCCGGCCACGATCTCGCCCGGCGCCTTGTCTCCGCCCATGGCATCGACCGCGATGGTGGCCCGCCGCGTCACCGCTGCTACTCCACCTCGATGACCCGGCGGCCCCGGTACCAGCCACAGGTGCCGCAGACGACATGGGGCAGCTTGGCGGACCCGCAGTTGGGGCACACCGACCGCGGCGGCGGGCCGAGGCGCCAGTTGGCGGCCCGGCGGCTCCGGGACTTGCCTCGGGGGATCTTGCGCTTGGGGACGGCCATGACGGCGCTCCTGGTCGAGGGCGGGTCGCGGGACGGCTGCCTCAGAGCTCGAGCTCTGACAGCGCGGCCCAGCGGGGGTCGGCCGGTTCGGGGTCGGCGCGCGGGCCCGGCGCCGGGGGCTCGCTCGCGACCGCGCAGGGTGGGGCCCCCGTGTCGGCACACGTGGGTGCGAGCGGGAGCTCGAGGAGGATGGCGTCGCGTACGAGCTGGTCGAGGTCGATCTGGTGGCCGTCGATCGGATACGTGTCGCCCTCCAGCGGCTCGGGCTCGAACAGCTCGCCGACCGCCAGCGACAGAGGCGCGCCGAGGTCGGCGAGGCAAACGCTGCACTGGGCCGACCACGCCGTCGTCAGCGTGCCCCGCACGACGAGACCGTCGGAGACGCGCTCGAGCACGAGATCGAGCCCGACGGGCCCCGAGACCCCGGCGGCCGACCCGGCAAGCCCCTCCACCACCGCCGACAGCCGCACCTCGCGCCGGGCCGCGGGGCGGGCGAGGAGGTCGGCGACGTCGATGCGCAATGCGGTCATGTGGTGCCCGACGGCTCGGCGGCGCGCCGGCGGATGGTGCGATCAGTACGCCGGGATCACCGCAGAATAGCAGGAACGGCCGTTTTCCAGAATCTGTCAGGCCTCGTCCTGGTCGAAGAAGGCGTTCTCGGAGGCCGCTCCGGCCTCGTCGACCTCGTCGACCTCGTCGACCTCCTCCTCGATCCCGGCCGGGGCCTCGACGACCACCTGGAGGCGCTCGCGCCCCTTCTGCACCGCCTGCATCGTCCGTTCGAGCACGATCTCGAACGACGCCAGCTTCTGGTCGACGTAGTCCTCGGCCTCGTGCTGGAGCTGGCGGGCGCCGGCCTCGGCCTCGTCGGCGACCGCCTGCGCCACCCGGCGCGCCTCCCGTACGATCTCGTTGCGCTCCACCATGCGCTCGGCCCTCACCCGGCCCGCCTCGATGATGTCATCGGCCTCGCGGCGGGCCTGGGCCAGGAACTCGTCGCGCTCCTTGAGCAGCCAGCGGGCGTGGCGGAGCTCCTGGGGCAGGGTGGCCACGGCCTCCTCGAGGAGCTCGAGCACCTCCTCGCGGTTCACCATGACCGACGCCGACATCGGCATCGACCGGCCGGTCTCGACCATCTCCTTCACGCGCAGCAGGATGGTCTCGACGTCGTAGGCAGCCGGGTCGCTCATGCCTCGCTACCGGGGCCGTCGCCGAAGCGCGCGGCCAGCCGCTTCGCCACCAGCGGCGGCACCATGCTCGACACGTCGCCCCCGAATCGGGCGACCTCCCGCACGAGGCTCGACGACAGGAACGAGTGCTGCGGGCTGGTCGAGATGAAGAAGGTGTCGATGCCCGACAGGCGCTGGTTCATCTGAGCCATCTGGAGCTCGTAGTCGAAGTCGGAGATGGCCCGCAGGCCCTTGACGATCGCCTCGGCGGCGTGGTCTCTGGCGAAGTCGACCAGGAGGCCCTTGAAGAACTCGATGCGCACGTTGGGGAGGTGCGCGGTCACCTCGTGCAGCATCTCCTGGCGCTCCTCGAGCGAGAAGAGCGACTGTGATTTCTGAGGATTGCGGATCACGGCCACGATCACGTCCTCGAAGTGACGCGCCGTGCGCTCGATGATGTCGATGTGCCCGTTGGTGACGGGATCGAACGAGCCCGGGCAGAGCGCGGTGGCCACGCGTCCTGACTCCTACATCTCGGCGGTCGCGACGGCCACGAGCGTATCCCCGTAGGCGCGCTCCCACGCGGTTGTCCACGAACCGGGCAGGCGCGGCCGGCTACCGCCGGAGGCCTGCTCGAGCACGACCGCGGCGCCGGCGCCGAGCCACCCGGGAGCGGCGAGCTCCTCGAGCACCGCTGCCGAAGCAGTGGGTGGCGTGTCGTAGGGAGGGTCGAGGAAGACGAGGCCGAAGGGGGCCTCCGGTGGCGCGCCGCGGCGCAGGAAGCCCTCGACCGCGCCACGGTGCACCCGCGCTCGCTCCGTGAGGCCGGTGGCCTCGAGGTTCTGCCGGATCGCGTCGGCGCAGTCGGAGTCGCGCTCGACGAGCACCGCGCGCGCTGCCCCACGCGACAGGGCCTCGATGGCGAGCGCGCCACTGCCCGCATACAGGTCGAGGACAGCCGCATCGCCGATCACGCGTTCACCGAGCGCGGCGAAGAGCGACTCTTTGACCCGGTCAGTGGTGGGGCGCGCGCTGCCCTTCGGGACGACGAGCAGTCGCCCACCAGCGGTGCCCGCGATCACGCGGGGTCGTTGCCGCGGCACGCGGTGAGCGTACGCGTGACGATCGTGAGCCAGTCAGCTCTTGAACAGGAACTCGACCGCGTCGCCGAGAATGTCCTCGACCTCCTCGCGGAGCTGGGCGTGCCGCTCCAGCTCGGGGTCGTCGTCGAGGATGCGCTCGGCCGCGGCCCGGGCCTCGAGCACGATCTTCTCGTCCCGGGGGATGCGACCCAGCTTCAGGTCGCTGAAGCCCGCCTGGCGCTCGCCGAACACCTCCCCCGCCCCGCGGATCTCGAGGTCGCGCTCGGCGAGCAGGAACCCGTCGGTCGACGCCGCCATCGCCGCTAGCCGGGCCTCGCCCTCGGGCGTCGACGGGTCGGCGAACAGGAAGCACCACGACGAGGCGGCGCCCCGGCCCACCCGGCCCCGCAGCTGATGGAGCTGCGAGAGCCCGAACCGGTCGGCGTCCTCCACGATCATGACGGTGGCGTTGGGCACGTCGACGCCCACCTCGACGACCGTGGTCGCGACGAGCACGTCGAGCTCGCCGACCCGGAACGAGGCCATCACCGCCTCCTTCTCGGCCGCCCGCATCTGCCCGTGCAGGAGCCCCAGGCGGAGGCCGGCGAGGTCCTCGGCGGCCAGGCGCTCGAGCTCCTCGGTGGCCGCCTTGGCCTCGACCCGCGGCGATCCCTCGACCAGCGGGCACACGACGTACGCCTGCCGGCCGGCGGCCACCTCCCTCCGGAGCCGCTCGTACGCGACGGCGCGCTCGAGGGGGCTGGGCCCGGTCACCTCGGTGGTGATCGGCGTGCGGCCGGGTGGCAGCTCGCGAAGCTCCGACTTGTCGAGGTCGCCGTAGACGAGCATCGCCGCGGTCCGGGGGATGGGCGTGGCCGTCATGACGAGCACGTCGGGCTCTTCACCCATCCCGCGCAGCAGCGCCCGCTGCTCGACGCCGAAGCGGTGCTGCTCGTCGATGACCGCCAGACCCAGGCGGCCGAGCTCGACCTCGCCGTAGATCAGCGCGTGGGTGCCGATCACGACGTCGATCTCGCCGGCGCGCAGGCCGTCGGCGAGCCGGCGCCGGTCGGCGGCGCCGGTGCGGTTCGTGAGCAGCTCGACCCGTACTGGCCGGTCGCCGGTGAGCGTCCCCGGCGCGGGCACGCTCAGGCGTTCGAGCAGCCCTCGCGAGCCCAGGAAGTGCTGCTCGGCCAGCACCTCGGTCGGCGCCATGAAGGCGCCCTGGTAACCCCCCTGCACCGCGACGAGCAGCGCGCTGAGCGCGACCACCGTCTTGCCCGAGCCGACGTCGCCCTGGAGCAGCCGGTGCATCGGGACGGGCGCAGCCATGTCGCGGGTGATCTCGTCGATCGTGCGCTCCTGGTCGCGGGTGAGAGCGAACGGCAGGGCGGCATGGAACGCGCCGACCAGCGGGCCGTCGACGCGGTGGCGGATGCCGGTGCGCTCCTGCTCGAGGGCGCGCTTGCGCGCCACCAGCCCGACCTGCATGCGCAGGAACTCGTCGAACTTCAGGCGGGCAGCTGCCCGGTGGTGCTCGGCGTGGGTCTCGGGCCGGTGGATGCCCAGGTAGGCGCGGTCGCGGTCGACCAGCTCGTGCTCGTGCCGCAGCGCACCGTCGAGCGGGTCGGCGAAGCCCCGGGCCCTCGTCTTCTCGAGGCAGGCGCGCACGAGCTTGCGCAGCTGCCAGGTGAAGACCTCGGCTTTCCCCGACTGCGGGTACACCGGCACGATGACCCCGGTGTTCTCGCTCGCCGCCGCCTCACCGGCCTCGTTCAGTACGTCGACGACGGGGTTGGTCATCTGGCGACGACTCCGGTAGCGCTCGACCTTCCCGAAGAACGACGCCTCGGTGCCGACAGGAAGCTGGCGCTCACGCCAGTGCTGGTTGAAGAAGACGATCCGCAGGTACGACGATCCGTCGAACACGTCGGCCTCCACCAGCGACCGGCCCTGGCGGGTGCGCCGACCCGCGATGCGCTTGACCTCGGCGACGACCGTCGCCTCCTCACCCAGCTCGAGGTCGGCGATCTCGACCTGCTTCGTGCGGTCGTGGTAGCGGCGTGGGTAGTGCTGGAGAAGGTCGAGAGCGGTGGAGATGCCCATGTCGCCGAGCCGCTCCTCGAGCTTGGGGCCGACCGCCTTCAGCTCGGCCACGGGATGGCGGTCCAGCTCGCGCAGCGTGAGCCCCGGCGCGCGGCCCACGGCTGACTACTCCACGCCGATGAGGAACGGGTAGAGCGGCTGGTCGCCCTCGTGCACCTCGACCTCGATCTTGGGGTGGGCGTCGGCCAGGTGCGCCTCCAGCCGGAGCCGGTCTGCCAGGCGCCTGTCCGAGCCGACCAGCACCGTGACCAGCTCGCTGTCGTCGTCCAGCAGCCGCTCGACCAGCGCGATGGCGGCGCCGGTCGCCGACTTGTCGACCGCGCAGATGCCGTCGCGGGTGACCGCGATCCAGTCGCCGGCCGTGATCGGCCCGCACTCGGCGATGCTGTCGCGCACCGCCTGGGTGACCTCGCCCGTGCGCACCCGGTTGGCGGCCTCGTGCATGGCGGCCACGTTGGTGTCGACCGTCGCGCGCGGGTCGTACGCCACCAGCGCGGCGAGGGCCTCGACCACCTGCTGCGTCGGCACGACCTCGACCCGGCGGTCGCACAGACCGTCGACCTGCTCCGCGACCGGCACGATGTTCTTGTTGTTGGGCAGCACCACGACGCTGTCGGCCGGACAGCGCTGCACCGCCTCGAGGATCTGCGCCGTCGCCGGGTTCATCGACTGCCCACCGGCGACGATCGCCTGGACACCCAGGCTGGTGAGCAGGCGCTGGATACCCGTGCCCACGCCGACCGCGACCACGGCCGTGGTCACCGGCTCGGTCGTGGTGTCGGCACCGGTGGTGTCGCCGCTGTCGCCCTCGGCGTGCTCGCGGACCCACTGCTCCTCCTCGACCTGATCCTGGAGGTCGGTGATGCGGATCTTCGCCGGGCGCCCGGCGTCGATCCCGGCCTCGACGGCGGCGCCGATGTCGTTGGTGTGCACGTGGCAGTTCCAAAGTCCGTCGCCGCCGACCACGACGATCGAGTCGCCGAGTGCACCCCACGTGTCCTTGAACGCGGCGATGGTGGAGTCCTCGGCGTGCAGCAGGTACATCACCTCGTAGCGCAACGACGAGGTGTCTCCGCCGTGGAGGTGCGCCTCGACCGCGGGCGGCGTCGCCACCAGCTCGGGCTCGGGGACCGGACGGCCGTCGACGACGTGCAGGAACGCGTCGATGAGGAGCTCGAAGCCCCGGCCGCCGGCGTCGACCACCCCCGCTTCCTTGAGCACCGGCAGCAGGTCGGGCGTCTGCTGGACCGCGTCGTGGGCCGCCACCTCGGCGCGCTCCAGGACCCCGGTCAGGTCGGCGGCTCCGTCGCCGTGCGCAGCCTCGGCCGCCTCGGCCGCGGCCCGCACGACGGTGAGGATCGTGCCCTCGACCGGCCGCAGCACGGCCTGGTAGGCGGCGTCGCACGCCCGGCGCAGCCCGGCCACGAGGTCGCCGGGCGAGGCGGCAGCGAGGCCGGAGAACGTGTCGGCCAGGCCGCGCAGGATCTGCGACAGGATCACGCCCGAGTTGCCGCGGGCCCCCATCAGCGACCCGTGCGACACCGCCCGGCACACGTCGACCATGTCCTCGGCGTGCCCGAGCTCGCCCGCCACCGACTCCAGCGTGAGCGCCATGTTGGTGCCGGTGTCGCCGTCGGGCACCGGGTACACGTTGAGCCGGTTCAACTCCTCCTGGTGAGCCCGCAACGCGTCCCGGTAGGCGAGCACGACACCGCGGAAGTCGGTCGCCTCCAGCCGCTCGAGCGTCTCGACCATGCCGCGGCGATGTTACCGGCGCAACCTCGGGAGGATTCGGGTCTCGCTGCTATCCTCCCGGGGTTCCCGAGCTGCGAGGTCCCCCGATGGCGTCCGTCTGCGAGGTGTGCGGCAAGCATCCGCGCTTCGGCATGCGGCTCAGCCATTCGCACCGCCGCACCAAGCGGCGCTGGAATCCCAACGTGCAGCGGGTGCGGGCGGTCGTGAACGGCACGCCCCGCCGGATCCACGTGTGCACCTCCTGCCTGAAGGCGGGAAAGGTCCAGAAGCCCTAGATGCAGGGTGTGATCAGCTCGTTCGACCCCCAGACCCACGAGGGCGTGGTCATCCGTGACACGGACCAGGAGCGGTTCACCCTCGCCCTCGACGCGCTCGACGGCTCGCTCTTCAGGATGCTCCGCCAGGGCCAGCGGGTGATCTTCGAGCTCGACCGCGAGAACCGGGCGACGCGCATCCGGATCGGCGCCGAGCGCGACATGGGTCTACCCGGCGCCGAGGTGTAAGTCGCCGCCGTCGTAGCGGGCCATCTGGTGAGCTGGGCCTGGTGAGCGACCACATCTCTGTCCGTGACGCCGGACCCGACGACACGGCAAGCCTCCTACAGCTACTCGCGCAGATACATGCCGACGCGGAGCCCCCGGACCCGGAGCGTTCCCACCGGGCGTTGGTACGGATCCTCGGGCGGGAAGACCACGCCCTCCTCCTCGCGGAGGACGACGGCGCCCCGGTCGGGAGCGTCCACGTCGTGGTCGTCCTCAACCTGACGCACGACGGGGCGCCGTGGGCGATCATCGAGAACCTGATCGTCGACGAGAGGTCGCGACGCCGTGGCGTCGGTCGAGCTCTGATCGAAGAGGTCGTACGCCGCGCTCGGGCCCGAGGCTGCTACAAGATCCAGTTCCTGTCGGCCGCCCACCGGTTCGGCGCCCACGCGTTCTACGAGTCGCTCGGCTTCGAGGCGAGCGCCCGCGGCTACCGCCGGTACTTCTGACGAACGCCAGGCGAGCCGACAAGGCTCGGGTCGACCCGCTCGCGCTGGGCTCGTCAGTAGCGCTCGCGGCCCCGGGTGAGGGCGCTCCAGACGAACAGCAGCACGGTCGCGCCGACGAAGGCCACCAGCAACGAGTAGAGGCTGAACTCGTTGATGCCCTCGTCGCCCGCCGCCTTGAACAGCGCGCCGCCGACCAGCCCGCCCAGGATGCCGATGACGATCGTCCCCAGGCAACCGGCGCCGCGCACGCCCGTCACTGCCTTGGCGCACGCGCCGGCCACGAAGCCGACCACGATCCACGACAGCCAGCTCATGCCCACCCCCGTCCTACCGCTCGGCGGCCAACCGTAGCGTCGCTCCGGCAGTTCGGTGGCTGCCGGAGGCCACCGGTAGACTCCTTCGCCACCTCTCGTCAAGGAGCTGTCCCGTGTCCGTCGCGCTCAACGCCCCGCCCACCAGCAACCAGCGGCTCCTGCGGTGGGTCGAGGATGTCGCCGAGCTGTGCCGGCCCGAGGCCGTGCACTGGTGCGACGGGTCCGACGAGGAGTTCGACCTCCTCTGCAAGCAGCTCGTGCAGGCGAGCACGTTCGTCGAGCTCGACGCCGACAGGCGTCCCGGCTCCTACTGGGCCGCCTCCGACCCCAGCGACGTCGCCCGGGTCGAGGACCGCACGTTCATCTGCTCCGAGCGTGAGCAGGACGCCGGCCCCACCAACAACTGGCGCGAGCCGGGCGAGATGCGCGCCCACCTCACCGACCTGTTCCGTGGGTCGATGCGAGGTCGCACCATGTACGTCGTGCCCTTCAGCATGGGGCCGCTCGGCTCGCCGCTGTCGTACATCGGCGTCGAGATCACCGACTCGCCCTACGTGGCGGTCAGCATGCGCACCATGACCCGGGCCGGCACCGGCGCCCTCGACGTGCTCGGCGACGGCAGCTTCGTGCCCTGCCTGCACTCGGTCGGGGCCCCGCTCGAGCCGGGCGAGGACGATGTGGCCTGGCCGTGCAACGACGAGGAGAAGTGGATCGTCCACTTTCCCGAGACCCGCGAGATCTGGTCGTACGGCTCGGGCTACGGCGGGAACGCGCTGCTCGGCAAGAAGTGCTTCGCCCTGCGGATCGCGTTGGTCATCGCCCGCGACGAGGGCTGGCTCGCCGAGCACATGCTCATCCTCAAGCTCACGAGCCCGCAGGGTCGCTCGCGCTACATCGCGGCGGCGTTCCCCTCCGCGTGCGGCAAGACGAACCTCGCCATGATGGTGCCGACCCTGCCGGGGTGGAAGGCCGAGACGGTCGGCGACGACATCGCCTGGATGAAGTTCGGGCCCGATGGCCGGCTCTACGCCATCAACCCCGAAGCCGGGTTCTTCGGCGTGGCGCCGGGCACGAACACGGAAACCAACCCCAACGCCATGCGCACGATCGAGAAGAACACGGTCTTCACCAACACCGCGCTCACCGACGACGGTGACGTGTGGTGGGAGGGCATGAGCGACCCGCCCGCGCACCTCACCGACTGGCGCCGCAACGACTGGACGCCCGAGAGCGACAAGCCCGCCGCCCATCCCAACTCGCGCTTCTGCGTGTCGGCGGCGCAGTGTCCCGTGATCGCCCCGGAGTGGGAGGACGTGAAGGGCGTGCCCATCTCGGCGATCCTCTTCGGCGGACGCCGCGCCGACACCGTGCCGCTGGTCTACGAGTCGACCGGCTGGGAGCACGGAGTGTTCGTGGGCGCCACCATGGGCTCCGAGAAGACCGCCGCCGCCGTCGGCGGCTTGGGTGAGCTGCGGCGCGACCCGTTCGCCATGCTGCCGTTCTGCGGCTACCACATGGGCGACTACTTCGCCCATTGGCTGAGCATGACCGGCCGCACCGACGAGTCGAGGCTGCCCCGCATCTACGGCGTCAACTGGTTCCGCAAGGGCGACGACGGCAAGTTCCTCTGGCCCGGGTTCGGCGACAACTCCCGCGTGCTCAAGTGGGTGTTCGAGCGCATCGAGGGCGAGGCCGAGGCCAGCGAGACGCCCATCGGGAGCGTGCCCCGTGCGAGCGACCTCGACCTCGGCGGCCTCGACACTCCCGCCGAAGCGGTGGAGGAGGCGTTGCGGGTCGATCCCGGTGAGTGGCGCGACGAGCTCGAGCGGATCAGGGACCATTTCGACGGCTTCGGCGACAAGTTCCCGCCCTCGCTCCGCCACGAGCTGGCGGCACTGGAGGAGCGCCTCCGCTCGAGTTGATCGGGCCGAGCTGATCAGACGGGCCTGACGATCCCGTCGGGGCCTCGCAAGCCGACCGGGTTCCGCAACACGCCGAGACGCTCGACCTCGAGCTCGACGACGTCGCCCGGCTGCAACCAGGGGTACGCCTCGGAGCCGTGCACGAGCGACAGCTCGAGGATGCAGCCCGTGCCGCAGGTGCCGGAGCCGATGACGTCGCCGGGCGCGAGATACGCGCCACGCGAGGCGTGGGCGAGCATCTCGCCGAAGCTCCAATGGAGGTCGGCGAGGTTGCCGCGCGAGTACTCGCGCCCGTTGACCCGCGCCGTCATCGTCAGGTCGTACGCCTTGCCGGCCCGGGCGCCCTCGAGCTCGGCGGGGGTGACGAGCCGCGGGCCCAGTGAGGTGGCGAAGTCCTTGCCCTTCGCCGGTCCGAGGCCGACCTTCATCTCCCGGCGCTGGAGGTCGCGGGCACTCCAGTCGTTCATGATCGTGAAGCCGGCGATGTGAGCCTCGGCGTCCTCGGGCTCGAAGTCGCGGCCTGCCCCGCCCACGACCGCTGCCACCTCGAGCTCGTAGTCGAGTTCGACGCAGCCCGGCGGGGCCGCGACCAGCGCGTCAGGGCTGATCACCGAGTGCGGGTTGGAGAAGTAGAAGACGGGCTGCTCGTACCACTCGGCCACCATCCCCAGTCCGCGGGCCCGCCGCGCCGTGGCCACGTGCTCCTCGAACGCGTAGAAGTCACGGATCGCAGGCACGACGACATCTCCGGCATCCTCCGCCCCGCCGGGAGGGACGAACCTCACCGGCGGTGCCACGAGCGCTCGTAGCCCTCGACGCGGAGGCCGTCGCCGGCGTGCGTGAGCACGAGCGGGTGTCGGGCGTCGATGTTGATCGCGACCTCGTCGGCGTGACCGCCGGGCGGGCGCGCCGCGGCGCGTTCGACCGCCTGCGGCTGGGGGCCGTGGTGGATGCCGGCGGGATGGAACGTGAGCATGCCGGGCTCGATGCCGGCCCGGCTGAAGAAGTCGCCCCGGTGGTAGAAGATCACCTCGTCGTAGTCGGTGTTGCGGTGGAAGAAGGGCACCCTCAGCACGTCGGGGTCGTCCTCGAACGGCCTCGGCGCGAACGTCGCCACCACGAACCCCGCGCCCACGAACATCGTGTGGGCGGAGGGTGGCAGGTGGTAGCGGGCCGACACGACGGGCCGGAAGTCGTCGACGTGGAGGCGCAACGGCGCCAGGTCGCCCTTCCAGCCCACGACGTCGAGCGGATGGAACGGATAGACCACCGAGGTGAGTGCGCCGCGCCGCAGGACGCGCACCTCGAAGTCGCCCGCCTCGTCGTGCGGCTCGGGCTCGGGCACCTCCACCACCGCCGGGTCGAACAGCGCGTGGCGGCCGAGCAGCCCGCGATCGGGGAGGTCGAGCGCGCCTTCGAGCGCCTCGACCGTCAGCAGCGCGGTGGCGGCACCGGGGACGAAGCGATGCGTGGTGCCGCGTGGAACGAGCAGGAAGTCACCGGAGCGGTAGCCGAGCGGCCCGTACTCGGTCTCGAGGCGGCCCTCTCCTTCGTGCACCACGTAGAGCACGTCACCGTCGGCGTCGCGCAGGAACCAGCTGGCTCCGTCCCGGGGCCGGCGCCACCAGCCGATGCGCACGTCGTCGTTCGCGAGCAGCGTGACCGGCGGCGCGTCGTCCGCGGTGTCGAGGCGGCGGGCGTCGAGTGCGACCGGGCGCAGCGGCCCGTCGACCGTGGTCCACCCGGTCGGCGGGTGAAGCCGGTAGAGGTGGCTGGCGGGGCCGGTGAAGCCCTCGCGCCCGTGCTCCTCCTCCACCGTCCCTTCTGGGAGGCCGACGTGGGCCTGGCGCGACGCACGTCCCTTCACCCACTGCGGCCGAAGAAACTGTCCTCCCGTCATTCCCGAGCCCCCTTGTGTCGGTCCCCGCCGGCTGCCGCGATCGCGACGAGCGGCAACACCCGAAAGGGGATCTGCTCCGACAACGCGATCACGGTGGTGGTGCGGTTGATGCCCTGCACCTCGAGGATGCGATTGACGACCTGCTGGAGCTGCTCGTTGGTGCGCGCCACCACCCGGCAATGGAGATCGCCCTGGCCGGTGGTGGCGTGGACCTCGAGCACCTCGGGGATGTCGTCGAGGTGCGCCACCACGTCGGTGAGACGCCCCTGCGCGATCTCGATCGACGTGAACGCGAGCACGCCGTAGCCGATCCGCTCCAGGTCGACGTCGGGCCCGAACCCCGTGACCACGCCCCGCTGGCGCAGCTTGTCGAGCCGGGCTTGCACGGTGCCCCGCGCCACCCCGAGCATCCGGGCGAGCTCGAGGATCCCCACCCGCGGATGCGCGGCCAGCGCCCGGATGAGGCGCCCGTCGAGATCGTCGAGGGGGCTGGTCATCGTGACCAGATTGTACGCCCGTATCCGCCCGCTTGTGAACAGTCTGCGCAGTGGTTTCGAGAAGGGTTGATCTCCCCCGCCAGCCGGGTATTGATAACCCCAACAGATCGCCTACACCACGCGACAGCGTGCGGGGAGAGGCCGGGAGAGAGAGGAGGCTGCTCTCGTGTCGACCGCCACCGCCATGCGACACCGCTTCGAGACCTTCGCGGGAGCGGCCTCCGACCTCGTCGCCCGCCACCCCGTCGTGGTCGCGAACCCCTACACCCGTTGGTTCGCCGGGGGCGAGGCCACCCGCGAGGACGTTCGCCACCTCGCCGTCCAGTTCTCGGTGTTCAGCCACCTCTTCGTGGAGGCGCAGCTGCGGAAGGTGATCAACGCCGCCGACCCCGACGCGTATCGCGCCGGCAAGGAGATCCTGCTCAACGAGCTCGGCGTGGTGTTCCGCCCGGTGCGCCAGGACGCTCCGGGCGCTGCGGGCGCGCCGGGCGACGAAGCCACCGATCCCGCGCTCGTCGGCACCCAAGGAACCGTCGACGGCGGCACGTTCCGGTTCGCTGCCGCCCATTTCGAGTGGCTCCTGAAGTTCGCCGAGCCGCTCGGCCTCGGCTTCACCGAGCTCGGCAAGCGTCGCCACGGCACGACGAGCACGCTCTTCTTCTGCGACGAGCTGATGCGGCTCTACGGGTCGGACGACCCGTCCACCGCGGAGGGCGCGTCGTTCGGGGTCGAGCACTGGGCCGCCGCCGGCTTCTGGAAAGAGCTCATCGCCGGCCTGCGCGCCTTCAAGGCGCGCCAGTGCCCCGACCTGCCCCTCGGCTTCTGGACCTTCCACGACCAGCTCGAGGACCAGCACGCGGCCCACACCGAGGACGAGCTGCGCGAGGCGGTCACCACTCCGGGCTTCGACGAGGCGCGCTTCCTGCGGGGCGCAGTCGAGATGCTCGACGGCGTGCATGCCTTCTGGCAGGGCCTCGACGACGACCGTCGAACGGGAAGAGCGCCGTGACCACCGTGGAGACCCGCACGGGCAGCACGGGCGCGAGGCCAGTGCTCGACGACATCGACCACCTCGAGCTGTGGGTGGGCAATGCCCGCATGGCGGCCGCTTTCTTCGGCGGAGTGCTCGGCTTCGAGGTCGTCGCGTACGGCGGGCCCGAGACCGGCATCGACGACCGCGTGTCGTACGTGCTCCAGCAGGGAGAGGCCCGCCTCGTCGTCACCGGCGCGCTGCACCCCGACTCCGAGATCGCCGAGCACGTGCGGGCGCACGGCGACGGCGTTCGCGACGTGGCCTTCCTCGTGGGTGACGCCCTCACGACTTACGAGGCCACGGTCCGTCGCGGTGCCGTCGCCGTGCGCCCGCCGTGGACCGTCGACGACGAGTCGGGCGCCGTCACCCGTGCCACCGTCGCCGCCTACGGCGACACCGTCCACACGTTCGTTCAGCGCGGCGGGTACCGGGGCCGCTTCGCCCCGGGCTACCAGTGGAGTGAGCTCGGCCGTCGAGCAGGGGTGGCGGCCGGGCTCACCCGCTTCGACCACGTGGTCGCGAACGTCCCAGAGGGCGCGCTCGAGCGCTGGGTCGGCTTCTACCGCCGCGTCTTCGGGCTCGACGAGCTCACGCACTTCGGCGAGGAGCAGATCTCGACCGAGTACTCGGCCCTCCGCTCGACGGTCGTGTGGAACCACGGCCGGGTGGTCCTGCCGCTCAACGAGCCCGCCCCCGGGCGGCGCAAGAGCCAGATCCAGGAGTACCTCGACTTCTACGGCGCCCCGGGCGTGCAGCACATCGCCATCCGCACCGACGACATCGTGGCGGCCGTGCGGGGGCTGCGCGATCGCGGCCTGCGCTTCCTCGACGTCCCTCCCGCGTACTACGACGAGGTGAGGGAGCGCATGGCGGGGATCGACCTCCCCTGGCGCGACCTGTCCGAGCTCGGCATCCTCGTCGACCGCGACGCCGACGGTCACCTGCTCCAGATCTTCACCGAGGGTGTGACCGACCGGCCGACGCTCTTCCTCGAGATCATCCAGCGCGAGGGTGCGCGGGGCTTCGGGGAGGGGAACTTCAAGGCGCTGTTCGAGGCCATCGAGCGCGAGCAGGCACGGCGCGGCAACCTTTAGCAGCCCGGCGACCGGCGTGCGCCCGGCCGGTACGATCGGACCATGCCGACGGTGATCCACGACGCCGATTCCCATGTGGTCGAGACGCCGGACTGGCTCGTCGCCTACGCCGACCCCGACGTGCGCGACCGCTTGAAGCCGCTCTACGTGAGCAGCGTGAAGCCCGGCGAGGACGAGCTCATCGAGCACTACCGCAAGCAGCACGCCGACCCCGAGTTCCGGGCGCGCGACGCCGACGAGATCTGGCTGCGCAAGAACTGGAAGGCCACCGGCTCCTTCCTCCGGGAGGACCGCCCGGGCGCGCTCGACCTCCTCGGCTTCGCCAGTCAGCTCGTGTTCAACACCTTCGAGAACGCCCTGCTGCTGAACGCCGAGCACGGCGACGACCTCGACTTCGCCTACGGCCTCGCTCGGGCGCACAACCGGTCGCTCGTCGACTTCTGCTCGGTCGATCCCCGGCTGCTGCCCGTCGGCTACGTCCCGCTGGCCGACCCCGAGAGGTCGGCTGTCTTCGCGCGCGAGACGCTCGAGCTCGGCGCCGGTGCGCTGCTGGTCCCGTCGGCGTGCCCCCGCCGGCACTCCCCCAGTCACGTGGGCCTCGACCCGGTGTGGGCGCAGGCCGAGGAGGCGGGAATCCCGATCGTGTTCCACGTCGGAGGAGGCGGCCGGCTCGTGGACCCGATGTACTTCGAGAACGGTCTGCCGCCGGTGCCCGACTTCCACGGCGGCGACGGGAACTTCCGGTCGGTCGACTACATCGCCATCCAGTACCCGGTGATGCAGACCCTCGGCACGATGATCATCGACGGGATCCTCGATCGCTTCCCCCGCCTCAAGGTGGGGGTGATCGAGCAGGGCGCGTCGTGGCTGCCCGGCCTCATGCGCACGCTCGACTCGGCCGCCGAGGCGTTCGCCAAGAACGAGGAGCGGCTCCGCGACCTCGAGCTGCGGCCGAGCGAGTACATCCGCCGGCAGGTGCGCGTGACGCCCTACCCGCACGAGGACGCCGGGTGGATCGTGGAGCAGGCGGGCGAGGAGATCTGCATGTTCTCGTCCGACTATCCGCACGTGGAGGGCGGGCGCAACCCGCTCGGCCGCTTCGAGCGCTCGCTCGCCGGCCTCTCGCCGCAAGCCAGGCAGCGCTTCTACTGCGACAACTTCGTCGACCTGATGGGGAACGGTCTACGCGTGCGCTGAGAGCAGCTCCATCACCTCGGCGTCGGTGGTCTGGCTGAAGTTGCGGTACCACTGCCCGACCGCCATGAAGTACCGGGGCTGCGCCAGCACCACCACCTCCTCGTAGACGCGCTCGAGCCGCTGGAGCGTGGCCGGTGCGCCGACCGGGAGCGCCAGCACCCGCCGCGCCGCCTGGGCATGACCGAGCCACACGCCCACGGCCGCCGCCGTCGCCCCGGTCGCGACCCCGTCGTCGACGACGATGACCACCCGACCGTCCACGTCCGCCGCGGTCACGACCCCGGGGAACTGCTCCGTGCGCGACGCGAGCTCGGCCCGCTCGGCCGCCACCGCTTGCTCGAGCCACTCCTCGTCGACCCGCAACCGGACGACGAGCGACTCGTCGAGGAGCGCCGCGCCATCGGGGCCGAGCGCGCCGATGGCGAGCTCGGGCTGGCGGGGCGCTCCGAGCTTGCGGGCGACGATCGCCCGAAGCGGGACGCCGAGCTCGCGTGCCACCTCGGCCGCCACGACCACCCCACCACGGGGGATGCCGGCCACGATCGTGCCCGGGTGGCCGAGCTCACGGTCGCGCAGCACCGCGCCGAGCCGCTGTCCGGCGTCCTGGCGATCGAGAAAGACCATCTCGCGCACGGCAACTACGATTCCCGCGACCACGCCTCGAGGGGGGTCCGAATGGCCATCACCGCGTACGTGCTCATCCAGACCGAGGTCGGCAAGGCCGTGCAGGTCGCCGAGGAGACCCGCAAGATCAGCGGCGTGCTCTCCGCCGACGACGTCACCGGGCCGTACGACGTGATCGTCAAGACGGAGGCCCCCAGCCTCGACGACCTCGGCAAGCTGGTTGTGTCGCAGATCCAGGCCGTCGAAGGCATCACCCGCACCTTCACCTGCCCCGTCGTCAACCTATAACTGTCGCACTCCCCTGCGGGGTCGGTCGCCGCTCCGTGCAGTCCTGGCAACAAACCGGTGGTTGGCACTCTGAGCCTCCGAAGCTGGGCTACTCGTCGCGCTGACGACCGGCCCGGCGGGAGCGCCGATCGTGGCGGGCGAACGCGAGGTCGACGAGACGGTCGATCAGCTCCGGGTAGGAGATGCCCGAGAGCTCCCACAGGCGGGGGTACATCGAGATCGGCGTGAAGCCGGGCATAGTGTTGACCTCGTTGACCAGGAAGCCGCGCGTCGGGCCGTCCTCCTCCAGGAAAAAGTCGACGCGGGCCATCGCCTCGCAGCGGCACGCCTCGAACGCACGCACTGCCAGCGCCCGCACGTCCTCGGTCTGGGCCTGCGTGAGCGGCGCTGGCGCCAGGAGCCGGGCTTCGTCGCGCTCGTACTTGTCGGCATAGGAGTAGAACTCGTCGCCGGGCACGACCTCGCCCGGCACCGACGCCTCGGGCGGGTCGTCGCCGAGCACCGCCACCTCGACCTCGCGCCCCGTCACGGCCTCCTCGGCGAGGACCCACTCGTCGAACCCGAGCGCAAGGGCGAGCGCCTCGTCGAAGCCGGCGCGATCGCGGGCCTTCGAGACGCCGACCGAGGAGCCGAGGTTGGCCGGTTTCACGAAGCACGGGTAACCCAGCTCGGCCTCGACCTCTCGCCGGAACGCCGACGCGTCGTGGCGGTCGCGGTACGCAACGTGACGCGGCGTGGGCAGCCCGCAGGCGGCGAAGGCGCGCTTCATCATGACCTTGTCCATGCCGACGGCGGAGCCGATCACCCCCGAGCCCACGTACGGGAGGCCGGCCAGCTCGAGCAGCCCCTGCACGGTGCCGTCCTCGCCGTAGGGCCCGTGGAGCAGCGGTAGCACCACGTCGACGTCGAGGCGGTGGCGCTCATGGCCGGGCCGGTCCACGGCGCCCTCGCCCCGGACGACGAGCTCACCCAGGTCGGCGACCGGCTCACCCGCGACCTCGAACGCACGCGGGAGCGCGGCCGGTCCGGCCTCGATCGCGCGCCGGGCACCGTCGGCGAACAACCACCGGCCGTCGGTGGTGATGGCGACCGGCACCACCTCGTACCGCTCGGGATCGAGCGCCCGGGCGATCGCGACCGCGGTCGCCCGCGACACGTCGTGCTCGGCAGAACGGCCACCGAAGAGCAGCAGCACGCGTGTACGGCGGCCCCGGGGCCCGGTCACGACCCCACCTGGAGGACGGCGCGGATCCCGAGCCCCATGATGAACAGACCGACGAGTCCGTATAGCAGCTCGGTGCGACCGCGCAGGGAGTCGCGGTACTGGTACGCGAGCCCCACGGTGAGGAACGCGAGGAAGCCGTAGAACATGTGGAAGCGCGGCGTGATGAACTCGTCGCTCGAAACCAGGATCACCCCGACGACCACCTGGAGCATCATCATCGCCTCGGCCACGATGGTGACGATCCAGACCCACCGCCCGCGCAGCCGGCGCGCCCGCCACGCAACCAGCGCCAGCGCTCCTGCCACCGCGTTGCCGACGATCGCGACGTAGCCCCAGAAATCGTGGAAGTCCCGTAGGGCCTTCACGCGCCAGCCCAAGGCCTGAAGACCTGAGCGCTCACAACGCGGAGTCGTCGGCGGTGGCGAAGGCCGTGACGTCGCCACGCAGCAAGCTCTTCATGATCTTGCCGGCAGGGTTGCGCGGGAGCGGCTCGTCGCGCAGCTCGACATACTCGGGGACCTTGAAGTCCGCCAGGTGACCGGCGCAGTGTGCGCGGAGGTCCTCTGCAGTCGCCTCCGAGCCCGGCCGGAGCTGCACGATCGCCTTCACCTCCTCACCGAGCACGCGGTCGGGCACACCGACCACCGCGGCGTCGATCACGTCGGCGTGCTCGAACAGCACCTGCTCGACCTCGACGCAATAGACGTTCTCGCCCCCGCGGATGATCATGTCCTTGGCCCGGTCGACGAGGTAGAGGAAACCTTCCTCGTCGAAGCGGCCGATGTCGCCGCTGCGGAACCAGCCGTCCTCGGTGACGGCCTCGGCGGTGGCGTCGGGCCGGTTCCAGTAGCCGCGCATCATGATCGTGGGGCCGCGCAGCCAGATCTCGCCGGCCGCGCCCACCGGCGCCTCGTTGCCCTCGGCGTCGACGACCTCGATCTCCACGGTGGGCGCGGGCCGCCCCACGGACCCTGGATGGGTGAGGTAGTCATCGCCCATGTTCGAGGTGGCGACCGACGCGGTCTCGGTGAGCCCGTAGGCGGTGGCGAGCGTGGTCCGGGCCGCCGGGAACGCCGCCTTGATGCGCTGCACCAGCTCGGGCGGGGCCGGCGCGCCGCCGTAGCTGATGCGCGTGACGGACGAGAGGTCGTACTTGCCGAAGGTCGGTGCCTCGACGATCCGCCACATCACCGTGGGAACGCCGCCCACGCTGGTGACGTGCTCGCGCTCGATAGCGGCCATGGCGCCGTCGGGGTCGAACCTTCCCGGCGGCATCAGCACGAGCTTGGCGCCCGACGCGTAGCAGAGCGTCATCGTGGCGAGGCAGCCGGTGACGTGGAACAGGGGCACCACCAGGAGGGTCGCCTCCTCTCTTGGTCGGGCTCGCTCGGGCGCCGGGATACCCGGCGCCCGCCCTCCGGGCCGCTCGCCGCTCCCGCGCAATCCCGGCCGCGAGTCCCGGGCTGGCAGGCCTTCCCGCATGATTCCCGCGGCGCCGAGGCAGAAGATGTTCTGGAGGTTCGCGATGGCCTGTCGGTGCGTGATGGTCGCGCCCTTGGGCCGGCCGGTGGTGCCCGACGTGTAGAGGATGGCCAGCAGGTCGTCCTCGGCCACGTCGACCCGCGGCAGCGTCCCGGGATCGTCGTCGGCGATGAGCTCTACCCCGGGCCGGCCGTTCCCCTCCGGCTCGTCGAGGTCCATCACGTAGACGTGCTCGAGCGCGGGAAGGCCCTCAACGAGGCCGCGCACGAGGTCCCAGCGGCGTCGGTCGCAGAACAGCAGCTTGGCACCCGAGTCCTCGAGACCGAACCGCAGCTCGTCGCTCTTCCACCAGGCGTTCAGCGGGACGGCCACTGCGCCGACGGCAGCCGCGGCCCAGAACAGCACCACCCACTCCACGTTGTTGGCCGAGAGGATCGCGACGCGGTCGCCGTGCCCGATGCCCCGTCGGGCGAAGGCAGCCACCACCCGGCGAACGAGCGCGTTGTGCTGCTCGTAGGTGAGCCGCCGCCCGCCCTGCACGAGGAAGTCGACGCCGACGCGGCCGCCGGCCGTCGTGATCACGTCGCGCAGCGACGTCAACCGGCTCTTGTAGACCTGGAGCGGCACGCCGAGAACCGGCTCGACGACGACCTCGAACGCCCCGCCCGCCCGCGTAAGCTCCCGGATAACGGGATCGGTCGTGAACACTCATGGGAGCCTAACGGCCGCCCCGCGCGGCCTCCTCGTGCTGCGCGACGTCGAACGACCACAGCTCGCTCGCCGTCCCAACCGGCCCCTCCGTGCTGTGGGCCCGATGGCCGTGCTGGAACGCCGGGCTCGCGACCCAGGCGTCGAAGTCGTCCTGCGAACGCCACCTCGTGTACACGAGGAACACGTCGCGGTCGTCGGTGGGCCGCAGCAGCTCGAACGCCTCGAACCCCGGCGACTTCGCCACCTCGCCCGCCCGGGCTGCGAACCGCGCCAAGAGATCGTCGGCTCGCTCGGGCGGCACGGTGATGGCGTTGATCCTCACGACGCTCATGGGCTCCCCTCGCTGCGCTCGCCCGAGCGAGCCTCGGGCCCGGGGGCTGTCTAGTCGCTTCCGGCCTCGGCCTGCCGACCGGGCCGGCGGGGGCATTTCTTCGCCCTGGAGGTTTGGGCGTTCCTCCGAGCGGGAACCATCGCGCCGACTGCGCTCTGGTGGCGTGGTCCGGGTGTGCGGCTCTCGTTCAGGGCTCTCGTTCAGAGTGAGCCGCCAGGACGGTGAGCCGGCGGACTGACCCTGCCCCGGTCCGTCGGCTCACCCTTTTCTGGGTCGGGCTCGCTCGGGCGAGGTCAGCCTTGATCGCGCAGGAAGCGCTCGATCTCCGAGGCGAGCTCGTCGCCACTGGGCAGGTCGGGGGCGCCGGCCTCGATGGCCTGGACCAGCTCCGCCACGTCGGGTCGGTCGGCCAGGCCCTTCTCGACGCGCTCGACGTAGTCGTCGGCCTGGGCGTCGAGCCCGGCCAGGTCGGCCTGCACTCCCGCCACCTCACGCAGCCGCTCGAGCACGGCCCGGATCGCCGGCGGCGACGGGTTCCCCGAGACGTAGTGCGGCACCTGGGCCCAGAGACCGATCGCCGGCACCCCGGCGCCGCCCAGCGCGACCTGCAGCACGGTCTGAGCACCGGTCGGGCCGGTGTAGTCGGTGCGCACCGCGCCCGCCTCCTGCGCCAGCGACGGGCTGGTGGCGGTCACGAGCACGCTGACCGGACGGCGGTGCGACACCACCGCCGGCATCCCCCCCAGCATCACCGCCCGCTCGATGCCGAGGCGGCGGGCGGCCTCCACCAGCTGCTCGGTGAACACCCGCCAGCGCACCGACGGCTCGGGCCCGACGCAGAGGACGACGTCACGCGCGGCGCGGCCCGCCACGAGGTCGATCGATGGCCAGGAGATCTCCCGAGTGGTGCCCTCGACGAGCTTGACGGTGGGGCGCGTCTGCTGCAGGTCGAGCGCGTCGCTCAGGTCGACACGCCCGAAGTGGCGGGCCGACTCGAGCTGCTCGGTCAGCACGGCCGCGGCGCCGGCGCCGGCGAGCCCGGCGTCGACCCAACCCGACAGGGCGACCACCAGCACGGGGTCGCGCAACTCGGGCCACCGCTCGACTTCGATCTGCATCGCGCCCCAACTCTAGGAGGTGCGCCGGCAGGCCATTGAGCGAGCCGTTAGGGTCGCTCACGTGCTTCTCCGCGTCTTCACCGAGCCCCAGCAGGGAGCGACCTACCACCAGCAGCTCGCCGTCGCACGCACCGCCGAGGAGCTCGGCTTCGATGCGTTCTTCCGCTCCGACCACTACCTGCGAATGGACGACGGCGACCCCGGCCCGGGGCCGACCGACGCGCTCGTCACGCTGGCCGGCCTCGCCCGGGAGACGTCGACGATCCGCCTCGGGACGTTGATGGTGGCGAGCACGTTCCGGCTCCCGGGGCCGCTCGCGATCTCGCTCGCGCAGCTCGACGCGATGAGCGCGGGACGCGTCGAGCTCGGAATTGGCGCAGCGTGGTTCGACGGCGAGCACCGCGCCTACGGCATCCCGTTCCCGGGGGTCGCCGAGCGCTTCGACCGCCTGGAGGAGCAGCTCGAGATCCTCACCGGGCTGTGGACCACGCCGCGGGGCGAGCGGTTCTCGTTCGCAGGTAGGCACTACCGCATCGACGAATCGCCCGCGCTGCCGAAGCCGCTTCAGCAGCCGCACCCGCCCCTCGTGATCGGCGGCTACGGGACGAAGCGCACGCCCTCGTTGGCGGCGCGATTCGCGAACGAGTTCAACCTTCCCTTCCCGCCGCTCGACGCGTACCGCGAGGCGGTGACGAGGGTGCGGGGGGCCTGCGAGCAAGCGGGTCGCGACCCCGCGTCACTGCGAACCACCGTGGCGCTGGTGGTGTGCTGCGGCGCCGACGAAGCCGAGGTTGCCCGGCGAGCCGCGGCCATCGGCCGGTCCCCCGACGAGCTGCGCGCCAACGGTGCCGCCGGGTTCCCCGGAGAGGTGGCCGACACGCTGACGACCTACGCGGACGCGGGCGCCGAGACCGCCTACCTCCAGATGCTCGACCTCGACGACCTCGACCACCTCCGGCTGCTCGCGGCCGAGGTGATGCCGGCGGTGCACGCGCGGTGAGGTTCGGAGTGCACGCCGGTCTCCAGAACACGACCACGGACGAGCTGCGCGCCCTGTGGCGCCGCATCGAGGACCACGGCTTCGAGTGGATCTCGATCTGGGACCACTTCTACGCCGCCGACGCCACCGGCGGCGCGGTGTGCCTCGAGGCGGTCGCCACCCACGCCGCGCTGGCGCTGTCCACGAGCCGGGTGCGGTGCGGCAGTCTCGTGTACTCCGTCGGGTACCGGCACCCCGCCGTCCTCGCCAACGCCATGGCCACGCTCGACCACCTCTCCGACGGACGGGTCACGCTCGGTCTCGGCGGCGGATGGCTCCAGGGCGAGTACGACGCCTACGGCCTCCCGTTCCCGCCTCCCCGCGTCCGGCTGCGCCAGCTCGAGGAGGCGGTGCAGTGCGTGCGGGGACTGCTCACCCAGGACGTCACCAGCTTCGAGGGCGAGCACTTCCGGCTCCACGAAGCGCGTTGCGAGCCGAAGCCGGTCCAGGACCGGCTGCCGATCTGGGTGGGCGGCGGCGGCGAGAGGGTGACGCTGGCGATCGCCGCCCGCCATGCCGATGGCTGGAACGTGCCGTTCATCCCACCCGAGGAGTTCGGGCGCAAGGTGGGCGTGCTGCACGAGCACTGCGAGCGGACCGGGCGCGAACCGGCGACGATCACGAAGTCGATCAACGTCGGGCTCGCGTGGCAAGAAGGTGATCTCGAAGCGCAGTTCGGGAACATCGCCGACTTCGTCCGACCGGGCGTGCTCACCGGCAGCGTGCAGGAGGTCGTCGACCGGATCGGCGCCTACCGCGAGGCGGGCGCGGAGTGGCTGATCCTCGCCATGCGGGCGCCCTTCGACGTCGAGGGCCTCGACCGCTTCGCCGCCGAGGTGCTGCCCGCGTTCAGCTGACACCCGCGGACCGCGGGCAGCCTCTCGCGAGGAAGGCCTGCCAGCCCGCGACTCGCCGCCAGGATTGCGCGGGAGCGGCGAGCGGCCCGGAGGGCGGCGGCAGGTATCCTGCCGCCGAGCGAGCGCGACCCAGGAGTGCTAGCCGCGTCTCCGCTTCGGCGCGAACGCGTCGGAGAAGTCGGTGCCGGCGAAGGCGTCGGGAACGCGCCCGTCGACCGCGTACCGGTACAGGGCAGTGCGGTAGATGCCGCTGAGCGCCGCGAGCACAACGCTCACGACCGCGAGCCACAGCACCGCGATGCCGATGGCCACACCGATCACGACCCCGCTACCGGAGGCGGCGCCGATGGCCACGAGCGCGACGGCGGGAAGGAGCGCGACCAGGCCGATGAACCCGAAGCCCACCTGGGCGGCGAGGTTCTCGCCCCACGTGCGCGTGAACAGGTCCTTCGAGCGCTTCAATGCGGCGACCGGCCCCGTGTCCTCGATGACGATGATCGGGATGGTCAGGAACGTGAGGACGTTCCAGGCCATCCCCAGCAGGCTGCCGACGATCGCGCCGACCCATCCCTGCCGCTCGAGCTGGCTGATGACGAACGACACGGTCGCGGTCACGATCGCCCAGGGGAGGAGGCGGTGCAGCTTGGCGCTCGCGGCGCGCAGCGACGCCCCGAGCGTGGCGTCGCCGCCCTGGAGGCGTTCGCTGGCCCCGGCCACCAGCGCGCCCTGGAAGTAGACGGTGACGAACGCGGACACGAGGTAGGCGATCGCGGCGATGACGTACCCGATGGGCCGGAGGCCCTCACCGTCGTCGCCGGAGTCGATCCCGACGAGGAAGAAGAGCCCGGCGAACGCGCCCAGCACGACGAGGGACACGAGCGCCGAGATGGCGGGGATGCCGGCGAGCGTCTTGTCGGAGCGCAGCACAGCCCACGACGTCTTGGCCAGCACCCACGATCTCGCGATCCTGCCCACGAGGTGATTATCGACGATCTCACCGGCCGGCGACAGCCGTCCGCTAACCCTCGGGCGGCTCGGCGGGCGGCGGGGACGTCGCCGGCGGCGGGAGCGACGGCGGGAGCGACGGCGCGGGGACGGGCGCCGGCGTCTCCCCGGGTGGGGGAGCCGCGGTGGGCGCGGGGCGAGGAACAGGCACGGGCCTGCTGGTGTCCCGCCCGCCATCCGAGACGCGGCCGCCGGGCGCGGCGCAGTTCAGTGCGGGCTGGGGCCAGGGCTCGGGCGACACGCCGGCGAGCTGCGCCTCCATGAACGCCTTCCAGATCCGGGCCGGCGTCTGGCCGCCGAACCCGGCGCCGGGAACGTCGCGCTCGGGAACGCCGTGCCACACGGCCGCCACCGTCTGCGGCGTCATCCCGACGAACCAGGCGTCGGCATTCTTGTCGGTGGTGCCGGTCTTCCCGGCGGCGACGTGCCCCGTGAGCTGGGCGTTCTCTCCGGTCCCGTACTCGACGACGTCGCGCAGGATGTCGATCTCGCAGGCCGCCGCCTCGGGCGAGATCGCCTGCTCGCCCTGTCGCCCGCGGTTGTCGAGCACGATCTCGCCGTCGGGGTCCTCGATCCACTCGACGAAGGTCGGGTCGAGCCGCACGCCGCCGTTGGCGATCGTGGCCGCGACCGTCGCCATCTCGAGCGGGGTGGTGCCGACCACCCCCAGCGTCAGCACGGGCGTGTGCGCGGGGTACTCGGTGCCGTCGGGGGCGACCACGACCTGGCCCTGCTTCAGGCCCAGGCGGTAGGCGGTCTCGATGACCTTCTCGTAGCCCACGCTCACGAGCAGGCGGGCGAAGGCGCAGTTCACGGAGCCGGTGGTCGCCCGCCGGAGCGTCGAGGTGCCGCCCCCCTCGGCGTTGCGGGTGCTGACCCGGCCGTTCGTGCCGAACCCGGGCCCGGCCGGCAGCGTGCACGGCGACGAGCCGTTCACGATGTCGTTGGGCGAGTAGCCCTCGTTGAGCGCAGCCCCCAGCGTGATGATCTTCCACGCCGAGCCCGCCTGCTGCCCGGGCGCGAAGGTCGCGATGTTGTACTGCGACTGGTCGTAGCCGGCGCCGCCGACCATCCCCCGCACGAACCCGGTCTTGGGGTCGATGGCCACGAGCGCGGCCGTGAAGCCGGGCTTGTTGGGCAGGTTGCCGTCGATCGCCGCCTGGGCCCTCGCCTCGGTGACCGGGTCGCGCGTGGTGTGGATCTTCAGCCCGCCCCGCAGCAGCGTGTCGCGACGCTCCTCCGCGGTCGCGCCCAGCCGCTCGTCGCGTAGCAGCCGGCGCTGGACCTCCTCGACCCAGTAGTTCTGGGGCCGGAAGTCGGCCGCGGGCGGCTTCACGGCCGGCAGCGCGTACCCCTTGACGTAGTCCATCTCGGCCTGCGTGAGGTAGTCCTGCTCGACCTGGAGCTCGAGCACCTCGGTGCGGGCGGCGAGCGCGCGCTCCGGGTAGGCGAACGGATTGTCGCCCTCGGGGTTGGCGATCAACGCCGCCAGCAGCGCCGCCTCCGGGATGTTCAGCTCGTCGAGGCGCTTGCCGCGCTCCTGGCCCGTCTGCGGGTCGACTACCCGGAAGAACCGCTCCGCAGCCGACTTCACGCCGTATGCGCCCTGCCCGAAGTACACGGTGTTGAGGTACTCCTCGAGGATCTCCCGCTTCGTGTACTGCTCGTTGAGCCGGTAGGCCAGGACGATCTCGCGGACCTTCCGGTCGAGGTCGCGGCTCGCGCTCAGCACCCGGTTCTTCACCAGCTGCTGGCTGATCGTGGATCCGCCCTGCTCGATCTTGCCCTCGGTCACGTTGGTGACCAACGCGCGGAAGACGCCACCGAGGTCGACGCCCGGGTTCTTCCAGAACGTCTTGTCCTCGGTCGCGATCACCGCGTCGACGAGGACCTTGGGGACCTCCGAGAGCTTGACGGGCTGGCGGTCCTCGATGCCGAGCACCCCGATCTCGCCTCCCTGGCTGTCGTACACGGTCGTGAGCTGCGACAGCTGCTTGAGGCGGCCCTTCAGGTCGTAGGGCGTGTACCGGTTGCTCGTCGCGAGCACGTGGGCACCCGGGATGATGGCGGCGAGGCACGCCCCGACGCTCAGGCCGCCGGCGACAACGATGACCGCCAGCGTGCGCGCGACACGCCCAAGCCGCCGGAGCTCGCGGCGCGGGATGGTGGTCGCCGGCGCGGCCCAGGAGATGACCGCCGGCACCAGCTTCTCGTGGCTGGCCGAGGGACGGCGTTCCGCCGGCCACGCCCGGTTGGCGAACATGCCCGTGAGTAGGCGCACTCGCGCGAGGAGCGGCGCGACGAGCCGGCGGCGCAGGCTTCGGTCGCGTCTGCGCACGGCTCGCCCCTCGAGTCGTACCACGGGTCTCCTGTCGGGTGCTCTACGCGGCTGCGGGTCGGCCGGACGCCCCATCGTACGAGGCCGGGCGCGACGGGGACGGTCGGGAGCGCAAGCACCGCACCGCCGGGACCGGCACCGGCACCATCGGAGGCGACGCCCGTAGTCTGCGGGCGTGACCGACCGCCGCGCCGGGGCGCTGGCCGAGGCACTGGGCGGGCCCGACCCTCCGCGGTTCACGCGCGCACCCGGTCGGGTCAACCTCATGGGTGACCACACCGATTACAACGACGGCCTCGTACTGCCGCTCGCCATCGACCGCGACTGCCTGGCCGCGTGGCGGCCCCGGGCGGACGGGCGGGTCGTGGCCCGCTCGCTCGAGCTCGACGGGGTGGTCGAAGTCGCCGCCGACGGCGGTGACCAGCCCGGGGCCGTGGAGCCGGCGTGGGGCCGCTTCGCCGCCGGCGTGGTTCGGGCCCTGGCCACGCGAGGACGACCGCCGATCGGGCTCGACGTCGCGGTCTCGTCGACCGTTGCCCCCGGCTCCGGCCTCTCGTCGAGCGCGGCGTTGGAGGTGGCGCTGGCGCTGGCCGCAGCAAGCGCCGCCGGCTTCGAGCTGCCGGCACGCGAGCTCGCGCGCGTGTGCCAGGAGGCCGAGCACCTCGCCACCGGCGTGCCGAGCGGGCTGATGGACCAGCTCGCGTCCCTGTTCGGCCGGGCCGGGCACGCGCTGCTCATCGACTGCCGCAACCTGGACATCGAACCGGTCGCGCTGCCCTCGATCCTCGCGGTCGTCGTGGTGCACTCCGGGCTGCCGCGCACCCTCGCCGGGAGCGCCTACGCCGAGCGGCGCGCCGCCTGCGAGGCGGTAGCCGCCGAGCTGGGCGTCGCGGCGTTGCGCGACGCGCGGCCCGAGCAGGTCGCCGACGTGCCGCGCGCCCGTCACGTCGTGAGCGAGAACCAGCGCGTCCTCGACACCGCCGCCGCGCTCCGCGCCGGCGACGTCGGCGCGCTGGGACCGCTGCTGCTCGCCAGCCACCTGAGCCTGCGCAACGACTTCGAGGTCTCGACCCCGCAGCTCGACCTGCTCGTCGACCTCCTCATCGAGGGCGGCGCGCCCGGCGCCCGCCTGACGGGCGCCGGCTTCGGCGGCTGCGTGGTCGCGCTCGTCCAGCGCAACCACGCCGACGACGTCGCGGCCAAGACCGTCCGTCGCTACCGGGAGGCGACCGGCCTCGAGGCCGAGGCGTTCGTCGTGCGCGCCGTCGACGGCGCCGGCCCCGGCGTCGTCACATGACGCGTACGTTCGGGAACGACCGCGTCGAGCTCGGGCTGGGCGAGGGTACCTGGACCGCCCGCTGGCCCGGCGTCGGGATCACCGCCGGCCCGCTCGCCGCCCGCATCCACGTCGACGGCGGTGGCGTGCGCAGCGACGCCGGTCCCGGCGGGTGGAGCATCGAGACCGGTGACGGCTACGGGCGGCCGGGTGCGTGGGCGCGCTGGAAGCCCCGGGATCGCGGACCGATGCTCGCCGTGCACGTCCCCGCCGACGGCGACATCGTCGTCGTCGTCGTCGGTTACCGCGCCGCCGTCGCGCAGACGCTCGACCGGATCATCCCGCTCGGGGGCCTCGTCGACCTGGGCGCGCCGCCGGCCGAGGCGACGCGCCTCGTCGACGGCTACGACTCGTGGGCCTACGCCGGTGTTCGCGAGGCCGACAGACTGGGGGTGTCGTGGTGGAACACCGCGTTCTCACGCGATGCCGGCGGCGCCAGCCTGGCCGTTCAGGCTCTCGACGCCGAACGGTTCGCCACCGCCATCGCGTCCCGCCTCGAGGGTGGCGAGCTGCTGGTCGAGGTGTCGTGCGGCGCGACGCCGACGGTGGAGTCGGGCGAGGGCACCTGGGGCTACGAGACGCTGCCGCCGCCCGGCCTGGGTCTGCCGGTGCCACCGGGTGCGACCGAGCAGGCGCCGGCGATCGCGCTGACCGCGCGATCCGACCCGCTCACGGCCGTCGAGGACCTGGCCGCCCTCGCCGGCGCCGTCAGCCGAGCGCGGCACTGGGATGGTGCGCCGGTCGCGGGGTGGGAGAGCTGGTACCACTACGGCCTCGTCGTCGCCCCCGAGCAGCTGCTCGCGAACGCTCGGGTGCTCCGCGAGCGCTACGCCGGGCGCGAGGGCTTCGATCTGGTGCAGCTCGACGACGGCTGGCAGGTGACCTACGGGGCGTGGTGGCCAAATGACCGGTTCCCGGAGGACCTGTCGGAGCTCACCGCCGCCCTCCGCGCCCTCGGCGCGCGCCCGGGGCTGTGGTTGGCACCGTTCATGGTGCAGCCGGGCGCGCCCGACCTCGGCACCGCCCGTCCCGAATGGTCGGTGCGCGACGACGACGGGGCGCCGGTGCTCGACCGTCACGGACGCTTCGGTCTCGACGCCTCGAATCCCGAAGTGCTCGCTTGGCTCCGAGAGCTGGGCGCACAGGTCCGGGCCTGGGGCTTCGAGATGGTGAAGCTCGACTTTCTCTACCTCGCCGCCGTCGAGGGGATGCGCAACGACGCCCGGGTGACGGGCACCGAGGCGTTGCGGCGGGGGTTGCAGGCGATGATCGACGGGCTCGGGCCCGACGTCTACGTACTCGGCTGCGGCATGCCGCTGCTGCCGGCGGTCGGGATCTGCCACGGCAACCGCGTCGGCCACGATCTCGCGGTGCCGGTGCTGCTACGCGAGTTCGGCCAGCCGCTGTCCGACGGTTGGACCGGCTTCCACGGCGTCCGGCCCCAGGCCCGCAACGTGGCAGCCCGCTTCGCGGTGCACCGCCGCTGGTTCGACGCCGACCCGGACGTCGTCATGGCGTGGGGCAGCGACGGCGCCACGCCGCACGGCTACTCGATCGAGGAGTCGCGCGCCCTCGCGACGCTCGCTGCGCTGTGCGGCGGGCCCTTCCTGCTCGCCGACGAGCTGACCGCCCTCTCCGCCGACGAGCGGGCCGTGCTCGAGCACCCCGGCCTGCTCGACCTGGCCCGGGGCGGCGGCTTCCGTCCCGCCGACCTGTTCGAGCATCCCGACCACCCCGAGGTCGAGCAGTTCTTCGCCCAGGCCGACCTCGCCTCGGTCTGGCTCGCCCAGCGGGGCGGCCGGCGTGTCGCCGCCCTGTTCAACTGGACCGACGAGCCTGCGAAGCGGGTCGTGCCCGTCGGCTTCGCCGGCGCCGCCGAGCTGTGGACCGGAAGCCGCGTCGACGGCCCGTCGCTCGACGTCCCGCCCCACGCCGTGCGGGTGCTCGTGCCGTGAACGCCATCGTGTCGCTGCTCGATGCCGACCACGACCGCGTCGTCCGAGGGCTGTGGGCGGAGCTGGAACGCGAGTTCGGCGTGACCGTGCAGTACGCGGCGCCGTTCACCCACTTCTCGTATCACGTGGCCGACGACTACGACCTCGACGTCCTGATCCCCGTCTTCGCCATGCTCGCGACCGAGCGCAGCCCCTTCTCCGTGACCGCCAGCGGGCTCGGCGTGTTCACCGGCGCGCGACCGGTGCTGTTCGTGCCGGTGGTGCGCAGCCCCGCGCTGGACGCCCTGCACCGGGAGGTGTTCGCCCGCTGTACGGCGGCGTTCGGCGTCAGCCTCCCGTACTACGCGCCCGACGCGTGGGTCCCCCACTTGACGCTCGCGCAGGGCGAGAGAGCTGCGGACCGGCTTCCCGACATCGTGCGCGGGCTCGCGGCCCGCGACCTCCGCTGGAGCCTCCGGGTCGACAACCTCGCCGTCATCGAGGACGGCGGCGACGAACGCGGGGTCCGGCTCGAGGTGCCGCTCGGCGGCCCGCCGCCGGGCTGAGCTCGCGTGACGTCACATCCGCTCGAGCAGCTGCGCCTTCTTGGTCTCGAACTCGGCGGCGGAGATCACGCCCTTGTCGCGCAGCTCGGCCAGCTTGCCGATCTGGTCGGGGACGTCTTCCTTCAGTGGCGGAGGCGCCGACCAGCCGGCCTTCTTCCTGTCGTACGCCTCCATCTGGCGGTAGATCTCCTGCTGCACGCCGTCGGGGTGTCGCACGTCGGTGAAGTGCGACTGGCCCTCCTTGCCGGCCGAGTCGATCTGGAGGTCGCCGGCCCCGATGACCCGCTCCCAGATCCTCTGGTCGAAGTTGATGTTGTTGATCCGTTCGAGCGGGATCTCGACTCCCCGCTTGGCCAGCACGCCGTGGCGATAGATCAGCCGGTCGCTGGTGACCACGAAGTGCGTGAAGCGCCATGCGAGGAACTTGAGGAGCAGCCACATCGCCCACACGATGGCGAGCGCGGCCCATGCGTACCCGAGGACGGTGCGCACGTCGCCTTCGAGCGCAAGGATGCCGGCGAGCGCGAGAAGTAGCGGGATGCCGGTGAGGATGTGCTTCGAGAAGTACCACCAGTGCGGGTTCAGGTCGAGGGCGACGTCCTCACCCTCGTTGATGAGGTGCTTGGGGTACGGCATCCCCGAAGGATACGGCAGCCGGCGCCGCCCGCCCGTGGGCGCGCTATCGGATCGGGCCGAGTACCCGGTCGAGGTAGGGGTTCCCGAACCGGCCCTCGGGATCGACCTTGGCGCGCACCGCTTGGAAGCGCCCCCACTCCGGGTAGCGGGGGGCGAGCGTCTCCGCCGTCTGCCAGTGCATCTTCCCCCAGTGCGGCCGGCCACCGAGCTCGTCCATGATGGCCTCGACGCCCCGGAAGTACGGCTCGAAGGGCGTGCCCGCCGAGCGGTGCACAGCCAGGTACGCGGTCTCCCGCCCCTGGGCGGTGCTCAGCGGGATGTCGTCGGCGGCGGCGACCCGCAGCTCGACCGGGAAGTCGACGGTGAGGCCCTCGCCCTCGACGAGGTCGCGGATCCGCAGCAGCGCGGTGCCCGCCGCGGGGCGCGGCACGGCGTACTCCATCTCAACGAAGCGGACGAGGCGGCGGTTGCACAGGACGCGGTGGCTCTCGTCGACGAGCTCGGTCCTTCCCAGCGATCGGGCGGTCGTCCGCATGAGGTCGGGCACCGACCGCGGGCGCAGCCGGCCCAGCGCGCACATCGCCCCGAAGAGGTAGTTGGAGAGCAGGACCTCGTCGCGCCACGCCTTGTAGGGCGGCTTGCGCCGTACCGGGTCGTCGGTGCGATTGTTGACCTTGACCGTGGCCACGTCGGTGTGTGGCCACCAGTAGACGTCGATGTGCTCGTTGGCATCGACGGTCGCGTCGAGGTCCGCCAGCATGGCCTCGAGCGTGGTGGGCCGTTCCAGCGAGTGGAGGCGGAAGGCGGGCACGCACTGCAGCGCGACCTTGGTGACGACGCCGAGCGCGCCGAGCGCGACGCGGGCGCAGTCGAACACCTCGGGCTCCTCGTCGGCCGAGCAGCGCAGCACCGAGCCGTCGCCCGTGACCACCTCCATGCCTCTGACGAACGTGGCCAGGCCGCCGAAGCGGGCGCCGCCGCCGTGGGTGGCGGTGGCGATGGCGCCCGAGATCGTCTGACGGTCGATGTCGCCGAGGTTGGCGAGCGCTAGGCCGCGCCGCGCCAATTCCTCGTTGAGCTTCCAGATCGGGATCCCTGCCTCCACGGTGACGGTGAGCGCGTCGTAGTCGACGGCGAGCACCCGGTCGAGGAAGCGGAGGTGGAGCAGGCGGCCCTCGGTGCAGGCGATGGGCGTGAACGAGTGGCCCGAGCCCGCCACCTTGACCGTCTGCCCGACCGCGGCCGCCCGTTGCACGGCCTCGACCACCTCGAGGTCGCCGGCGGGCTCCTCGACCGCGGCGGGGGTGCAGGTCTCGTTGCGGCCCCAGTTCCGCCACCGGTTGCGATCGCGCATCTCGCGGGATGGTAGTGGCGTCACGCCCAGCCAAGGTCGTGGAGCTGCTGGTCGTCGATCCCGAAGTGGTGCGCGACCTCGTGCACCACGGTCACGCGGATCTGGCGGGCGAGGTCGGCTTCGTCGCGGGCGAGCTCACACAGCGGACCGCGGAACACAGTGATCCGGTCCGGCAGCACGCCGGCGTAGCCAAGGGGCGAGCGCTCGGTGAGCGCGATCCCCTCGTAGAGCCCGAGGAGAGTGCCCGCCCGGCCCTCGAGCGCCTCGGACGTCGGCCAGTCCTCCACGACCACGGCGACGTTTTCCATCTGCTCCCCGAGCTCGGGCGGGATGGAGTCGAGCGCGTCGGCGACCAGCTCCTCGAAGCGCCGTCGCGACACGTGCACACCTCGCACGGCAGTCACGCTACCTGCGCAAACAGAAACTCCTTGACGTCGCGCGGGGCGGGCCTTAGGGTGCGATCACTGGCAGACCGCCGATGCGGTACCGGACGGGCCCCGCGTGGGGTACTCCGGAACACGGATCGGCGAGAGGCTGGTCGGGGAGTCGGCCCCGAGGAGATCGGAGCTGCGACGCAGCGAAGACTACTCGGGGCCTTCCCGCGCCCGGCGTGGTGCAACGCGGCGCGTTGCCCGGTTGTCGTCACACCCGCTCGGTAGGGTCGTCATCGATGCCGGACCCCCTGCTCGAAGGCCTCGACGACACACAGCGCGAGGCCGTGACGCTCGACGCCGCCCCGCTGGCGGTCCTGGCCGGGGCCGGGTCGGGCAAGACCCGCGTGCTGACGAGGCGGATCGGCTGGCGAGCGAGCCGGGCCCGCCTCGAGCCCGACCATGTCCTGGCGCTCACGTTCACCCGCAAGGCTGCCGGTGAGCTCGTAGGCCGGCTCGAGCGGCTCGGCGTCCGGCGCCGGGTGACCGCCGGCACCTTCCACGCCATCGCCCTCGCGCAGCTCCGCCGCCGCGCCGCCGACCACAGCCGGCCGATGCCGGCGGTGCTGGCGCGCAAGGCTCGCCTCCTCGCGCCGATGCTTCCCGGGCGGGGGGCCGAGGCCACGCTCGCCGCCGCCGAGGTGGCGGGCGAGGTCGAGTGGGCCAAGGCACGCCTCGTCCGCCCCGACGGCTACGAAGCGGCGGTGGCGAACGCTCGACGCGATCCGCCCCGGCCGTCGGCCGAGATCGCGTCGATCTACAACCGCTACGAGCGCGAGAAGCGGCGGCGGGGTGTCGTCGACTTCGACGACCTCATCTGGTGGTGCGCCGACGCGCTCGAGACCGACGCCGAGTTCCAGGCGGCGCAACGGTGGCGCTTCCGTCACGTGTTCGTGGACGAGTTCCAAGACGTCAATCCCGCCCAGCTCCGACTCGTGCGCGGCTGGCTCGGCGACCGTTCGGATCTGTGCGTCGTGGGCGACGCCGATCAGGCGATCTACGCGTTCGCCGGCGCCGACGCGTGCTACCTCACCGACTTCGCGCGGCACTTCCCGGGCTCGACCGTCGTGCGGCTGGGTGGCAACTACCGGTCCTCGCCTCAAGTGATCGCGGCCGCGAACGCCGTGCTGGCCGACGCCGGACGCCGCCGTGCCGCTCCCCGCACGCGGCGCCCCGACGGACCATTCCCGACGATCGTGGGTTACCCCGACGACGACGCCGAGGCCGCGGGCGTTGTGCGCCGGCTCCGCCGCGAGCACGGGCCGGCCCTGCCCTGGTCGTCGATGGCCGTGCTGTACCGCACCAATGCGCAGTCGGCTCGTTTCGAGGAGGCCCTGGGGCGCGACGGCGTCCCGTTCCGCGTGCGGGGCGCGACGCGCTTCCTCGAGCGTCCGGAGGTGCGCGCCGCGCTCGAGGCGCTCGCGAGGACCGACCGGGCTGCGCCCGCTCGTCCGTTCGGCAGCCACCTCGCCGACCTCGCCGGCGAGGCTGCCGATGCTCCCGAGGAGCGGCGCGAGCACGTCGACGCTCTCGTGCGGCTCGGGCGCGAGTACCTCGCCGCCGACGGCGGCCCCGGCTCCGTCGACGGGTTCCAGGCCTACCTGGGCGTGGCGCTGCGCGGGAGCGACGACGCCGACGGACCCCGCGACGCGGTCGAGCTACTGACGTTCCACCGGGCCAAGGGCCTCGAGTTCGACACCGTCTTCGTCACCGGCCTCGAGCGGGGCCTCGTGCCCATCGCCCACGCCGGCACCGCCGCGGAGCGGGCCGAGGAGCGCCGCCTGCTCTACGTGGCGCTGAGCCGCGCCGAGCGCGCCATCCACCTGACCTGGGCGCACCGCCGCACGCTCGGGCTGCGGACTGTCGATCGCAAGCCGAGCCCGTGGCTGGAGGCGGTGCAGGACGCGTTGCGGTCCCTGCAGGCACCACCCGCGGCCGGCGACCCGTCGACGAGCGCCGGCGACGGGCTGGCCCGGGCTCGGGACCAGGCGCGGACCCGCTCTCGCGGCGACCAGCGCCGTTCGCC
>JBOGFI010000092.1:0-6141 GCA_050743365.1 Acidimicrobiia bacterium
GACCGCGCCGTCGAGCTCGACCATCGGCAGCCGCCGCCGGGCCGCGGCGATCGCGTCGCCCTCACGGGTGTGCGCCTTCTCGCGGACCAGCAGCTCCTCGCGCGCCGCCTGCCAGGTGGCCAGGTCGACGACTGGCGGCTTGCCGGGGAGGTTGCTGCTCGCGTTGCCGGGCGTGGTCGTGGGGTGTCCTCCGCTGTCCGTCTTGTGCGCTCGCGGGCTCCCTGGGGAGCCTGTCAGTTGAGACGACTCACGGTACCGAGACTCATCGATCCGAGTGCGAGTACGCCTTGCCGCTGTGGCGTACCGGTCGGACGGGGATTTCTTGGGTTCTTGCCCACATCGGCCCAAGAAATGCGTGTCGGTGGGGGGACTTGCGGGTTAACCCCACGGATGCGGCTCGCCCGGACAGTGCGTATAGCGGCGTAACGTCAAGCCGGTTTGACGTTGTGGTTGAGGTGAAACAAGTTGTCGGGGTCGAATTCCGTCTTCACCGCCGCCAGCCGCTTGTAGTTCTCGGGGCCGAATCCGGCCACCACGCGATCCTGTCCCTCGTCGCCGATGAAGTTCAGGTAGATGGCGTCGCTCGCCCACGGGTGCAGATCGGCGCGGACGTTGCCGGCCCACTGCTTGGCGCGCTCGTCGTCAGTGGGGTCCTCCCACATGCCGAACGTGAGGACAAACCACGGCGATTGCCGCCAAGAGATGGGGTAGTCGGCCCTTCCACGAGCGACCGCGCCGCCTTGGGGAGCCAGTGCCTGCTGCGACGGCGATGGGACGATCATGTCCGCCGCGCTCGCGCAGTGGCGCTCCACGGCCTCGTCCGGGAAGGACTCGAGGTACGTCGCCGACCAGTAGTTCCGGTGGCCCGGTGGGTCGTCGAGCATGCACTGCAGCTCGGCGTAGGGCATCTCGGCGATCATCTCGCCCTCATGCCCGAGCTGGAGCATAGGCGCCACGGCCTGGCGCCCCTCGGCTTCGCCGCCCGTGTACACGATCAGAACCATCGTTGACAGGTTGCCGACGAGGTGGCGGGGCACGAACTCCTCGGGCGGTCCGGTGACGAACATGAGGCCGCCGCACACCTCATCGGGGGCCGACTCCATGAAGTCTCGGTACGCGCGCACCACGTCGGGCCCAGCGTCCGAGGGCCATAGCAGGAGGGCGGCCGTCACCGAAGGGAGGGAATAGAGACGGAAGGTGAAGGAGGTGGCCACGCCGAAGTTCCCGCCGCCGCCGTGCAGCGCCCAGAAGAGCTCCGGGTGCTCGTTTTCGCTCGCGCGCACGGTGCGGCCGTCGGCCGTGACCAGCTCGACGGAAAGCAGGTTGTCACAGGCGAGACCGAACCTGCGGTCGAGCCAGCCGTTCCCTCCGCCCAGGGTGAGTCCGGCCACGCCCGTTGTCGACACCCGACCCCCGGTCGTCACCAAGCCGTGCGGTTCGGCGGCCCGGTCGAGGTGGCTCATGGTGGCGCCGCCGCCGACGGTCGCGGTCCGCGCTTCGGCGTCGACGACGACCGTGTTCATGCGCCGGAGGTCGATGACGATTCCACCGTCGGTGAGTGCCTTGCCGGCGACACCGTGGCCGCCGCCCCGGACGGCGACCTCGAGTCCACGCTCGCGCCCGAAGCGGACGGCTCGGGCGACGTCCTGCACGCTCTCGCACTGGGCGATGACGGCCGGTCGGCGGTCGATCATCGCGTTGAAGATCGTGCGGGTTTCGTCGTAGGAGGGGCTCCCGGGCAGGATGAGTTCGCCGGCGAAGCCGTCCCGGAGCTTGCCGTAGTCGAGGTCCGTGAAGGTCATTGATCACGCCTTTCGTGCTGGAGTCGCGTCCGACGTCGCCAATACTGAGGGGACCCGCTGTCAGTCCGCTGTCACGACGCCGGGCGGGCCGCCAGCGGCTCTGGCCGCCAGCCGACGCACTCGAGCGCGTAGGCCACAGCCTCGCTGTCTGACAGCGCAGCGCCCTCGGCGCGTGTCGCTTCGAAGCGCTCGTCACCCAGGCGCATCCGCATGGTTGCGGCGGCTTCAGCGATCCGTGCGGCGTCTGCTCCGGCCAGAGGCGACGCGGTCGCGCTGGCCTGCATGGCTCCGTACAGGACGGCTGCTTCGGTGTCGCGGCCGAGGCGGGTGAGCAACTCGGCGAGGGTGCGCAGGGTCGTCCATTGCATATTCCACGCCCCGTCGCGGTGCCAGTGGTCGATGACGTCGCCGTACTGGGCGAGAGCCTTCTCCGGATCGCCGACCCTCGCCTCGCACGAGACCGCTGACAGCCCGGCGATCCCCACGATCACCCGGTTCCCGATTCGCCGGGCTGCTACGACACTCCGCCGTAGGAATGCCAATGCGTCGGTCGGAGCATGATCCAGCCGAACCTCGCCGTTGACGTAGTCCGACCACGCGCTCAGGCTCGGGTTCCGCACGGTAGCGACGAGCGGCGCGACTGCATCGCACGCGGCGATCGCCTCGTCGACGCGCCCGCTGTAGGCCGGGCAGAGCGCCCGGCCGAAGATGCTGATCGCCGCCTGGTGGTCGTCACCAGCGAGCCGGGCGAGCTCGATGGCCCGGTCGAAGCAAGGGATGGCCCGGTCGAAGTTCCCGAGCCATGTCTCGATGTCGCCCAGCGCCTCCCACGCGTAGCGGGCTGCCATCGGATCGTCCGTCGCCTTCGCGATGGCTGCTTCCGCAAGGGTGCGCGCGGCGGCCAGGTCGCCTCGAAGCGACTGACCGAGGGCGCCCGCGGCATAGGCAGCCGGGAGGCGCGGATGCGAGAGGTCGGGAAAGCGGGAGACGGCCTGCTTGGCCCAGGTGGCCACCTCGGACGGTGCGCCGGACCACGCGTAGCGATACAGGGACCCAGCGAGGCGGATGGACAGTTCTGGGTCGTGATCGAGGCACCAGCCGTGCGCAGCTCTGAGGTTGGAGAGCTCTTCGTTGAGTGCGGCGCGCCACTGTGCTTCGTCGGGACCACGCAGTCCGGCATCGGCGGCCTCCACGAGGCCTACGGCCCACGCAGCGAGGCGGGCCCGTGTCTCGCCGAGATCGCCTCGTTCGGCCAGGCGTGCTTCGGCGAACTGGCGGATGGGCTCGAGCATCGAGAACCGCGTTGTGCCGCCAAACTGTGGTGCCACCAGCGAGCACTCCACCAAAGCCGCGAGGTCGGAGGGGTTGGCGTCTGCGACTACGTCCGCGGCCTCCCTCGTCCAGCCGCCCACGAACACGGCGAGCCGCTCGAATATCTTTCGTTCGGTCGGCCCCAGCAGGCCATGGGACCAGCCGAAGACCGCGGCGAGGGAGCGGTGACGCTCCGTTGCTCTTCGGGCGTCGGCCAAGCCGCCAAGTCGATTGGTGATGGCGGCGAGGATCTCCGACGGGGACGTCGACACCGCCTGCGCCGCAGCCAACTCGATCGCTAGCGGCAGCCCGTCGAGACGACGGCACAACTCGGACACTGTCGCCACCTCATCGATGTCGAAGTCGAGGTCGGGTCGCACGGCGCGGGCACGGTCGACGAAGAGCACCACAGAGGGAGCAGATTGGTCGTCCCACGCAGGGATAGACAGAGGTCCCACCGGCACGCGCTGCTCGCCGTCGACGCCCAACCGCTCCCGGCTCGTCGCAAGAATGTCCACCTGAGGAGTGTGGCGGAGGATCGCGCTGATGAGTTCGCCGGCGGCAGAGAGCACGTGCTCGCAGTTGTCGATCACGAGCAGCGCACGTTTCAGGCGTAGCAACTCGAGCACCCGCTCGACGAGCGGAAGATCGGCGCGTTCTTCGACGTGGAGCGACGATGCGACCGCCGCCGTGACGTTGGCGGGATCCGACACCCGGGCGAACTCACACAGATGGATCCCGTCGGGGTATTCGTCCCCTGCCTCGGCGGCAACGTGCAATGCGATACGACTCTTGCCCACGCCGCCGGGGCCTGTCAGCGTGACGAGTCGACCCTGTCCGAGCAGCCACCGAACTTTGGCGATCTCGGCACCACGGCCGACGAACGAGTTCCCCGGCACGCCGACCGCGGGTACGAGCGGCCGCCTTCGCGCGTCATGGCGGAGGATGCTGGCTTCGAGCGCTCGCAGCTCGGGCGACGGTTCCAGGCCGAGCTCGTCGCTCAGCGCCCGGCGGAACCGCTCGAACTCGTGGAGGGCATCGGCATGCCTTCCGTCGGAGGCGAGCGCACGCATCAGCACGGCGACAGGTCGCTCGCGGAACGGATGGTCGGCGATGACGATCCGCATCGCGGACGCGGCTTCCGCCGGGCGACCGAGCTTCAGTAGCGCGTCGGCCCGGAACTCGGTCGCGTCGGCCCGCAGCTCCTCGAGCCGTGTCGCCTCTGGTGCAATGGCGGGCCGGTCGGCCAGGTCTTGATAAGCACGCCCGCGCCACAGCGCTCGTGCCTGATCCAGGCGCTCGAGTGCCCCTGCCGGCTGGTCTTGGAGCTCACGGGCCTCGCTGAGAAGACGCTCGAAGCAAGCGGCGTCCAGCCGATCCGGTGGGCACACGAACCGGTAACCCGCGGTGACCGTCTCGATCCATGCCGCGCCGCCTCGAAGCTGGCGGCGCAGGCGGGACACCTGTGACTGCAAGGCACCGAGCGGATCGGCAGGCAGCTCATCCGCCCACAGCAGCTCCGCCAGCTCGTCGGGCTGGAGGATCCGGCCCCCGGCTGCGATCAGTCCCGCGAGCAGGAGCCGCTGGCGCGCGCTGTGCTGAACGACACGCACACCACCGTCGTCCACCACTGAGATTGGACCGAGGACCCCGATCTCCACGCTGCACCTTTCGGAGAGAGCATGACGATTCTCTCCGCTTTCGGAGGCAGCTGCACTGCGAGACGCCCTGGGCAGTGCTTCGCCCTGAGGACGTCCGTCACTGAGGCGCTCGTTGCCCTCGCGCTGGCGTCGCCGACGCGTGGGCTAACCGAGCCAGCGGGAGTGAGCCTTGGGTGTCGGAGGGGGGACTCGCGGCTTGACCCCACGAACCCGCCTCGTGCGCTCCGTATTCCTGGCTGCGTAGCGCCCGCTCTCCCCGCCTCTCGGCGACCGACCGGGTGTCCTCGAAAGCAGATCCGGCCGAGACCATCCAAGGCGAGCGCGTCAGAGTCTGAAGACGTAGCTCTGAATCGGCGAGTAGTGCTCATAGTGCTCCGTGTGTGGCACCGACCCATCGAGTGGGATCTCGAGATGCTCAGTCGCTGACTCCGTGAGCAGCGCATATGCCGCGCGGCCAACCATGTCCCCGACGTTGTTCTTGAGGAGCAGGTGCGCCATGGTCACGTCGGGGCCGAGGAGCTCCTCGTGACCAGCGATGGCTTGCACGACGTAGTTGCCACGGTGCAGGACGAACTTGAGTTCGAGCGTCTGAAGAAGCGAACAGGCCTGGCAGTTGCAGAGCATCAGATTCTCGGTCTTGTCTCGTCGCTCTCGATAGCGCGCGTAGCAGTGCCTAACGCACTCGAGCACCGAGCCACCGCGCAACTCAAACCCGTCGTCGGGCGCATACGCGAAGACGGCGTCGCCCTCGAGCTTCGACAAGCGGAATGGTGGCGCGAGCTGCTCGACAATCCCGTCGAGCAAGCTGGTCATGAGCGGATAGGCCGCCGGGACTTCGGGCATGGCGGCCATTTGCTCACCGTGCGCGGCGGCCACGGCTTGCAGGAAGGCGGTGTATCCGGAGATGTCGGCGAGGAGGAGCACGCCGCGCGTACCGGTGGAGGTCACCCCTTCAGCCACTTCGCCAGGATCGCGCTTCCCACGCCGACCGTCCAACAATCGCCAGCCTGGTTGAACGCGTGCGGCTGCTGGGACGACGACGCGGGCGCTTCGGTGTCGGAGGGGGGACTTGAACTCTCCTCTGAGCCGTGCCGGATGGTGACGGCTCGTGGTGCGCATGCGCGCTGACCAGGGCAGACCCTGCTCAGCGCGTACGGGCGGTCGCGAGGCGTGCCGGCTGGTGCTCCCGCGTTCGTGACCAAGCTGTGACCACGACCGCCCCGCGCGTAGACATCGGTTTCCTGAAGTGAAACTCCCGTTACGCGGCTTGGTTGATTGTGACGTGATAGCCGAGGGCCTCGAGCTGGTGGATGAGCCGGCGGGCGTGTTGTTGGGGTCGGAGGCGGTTGAACCAGTCGGCGCCGAGG
>JBOGFI010000093.1:0-14669 GCA_050743365.1 Acidimicrobiia bacterium
GCCCGAAGTGGACCAGCCGGTTGTCGGGCGCCCGGCCGGATCGCCGGTGCGTCGCGTCGTCCTTGCGGCCCTCCCCCTCGGCCACCAGCACCTCGAGCACGCGCCCGACGTGCTGCTTGTTCTCCGCCCACGCGACGTCATCCTGCAGCGCGACCAGCCGCTCGTAGCGCTCCTGGACGACCTCCTTGGCCACCTGGCCGCCCATGTCGGCGGCCGGAGTGCCCGGGCGCCTGGAGTACTGGAAGGTGAAGGCACCCGCGAACCGTGCCTCGCGCACGACCTGCAACGTCTCGTCGAAGTCGGCGTCGGTCTCGCCCGGGAAGCCGACGATGATGTCGGTCGTGACCGCGAGGTCGGGGACAGCGGCGCGGGCGGCAGCGAGCTTCTCGAGGTAGCGCTCGGCGGTGTAGCCGCGGTGCATGCGGGCGAGGGTGCGGTCGCTCCCGGCCTGGAGCGGCAGGTGGAGGTGCTCGCAGACGGCGTCGCAGTCCGCCATCGCATCGATCGTCTCGGGACGGAGGTCCTTGGGGTGCGGTGACGTGTACCGGATCCGTCGGATGCCGGCGACGGCGTCGACGGCGTGCAACAGGTCGGCGAAGCGGGGCCGGTACTGCCCGGCGCCGAGGTCGCGGCCGTACGAGTTGACGTTCTGGCCAAGCAGGGTGACCTCGCTCACGCCGTCGGCGGCCAGCGCCTCGACCTCGTGCACGATATCGCCCATCCGCCGGCTGACCTCCCGACCGCGCACGATCGGCACGATGCAGAAGGTGCACGAGTTGTCGCAGCCGATCTGGATGGTGACCCAGGCCGAATGGTCGACCTCGCGCCGCGCGGGCAGCGCCGAGGGATAGGCCTCGTGCTCCTCGAGGATCTCCACGATCGGGCCCTCGAGCCGGGCCCGCTCCAGCAGGCCGGGCGCGTGGGCGAGGTTGTGGGTACCGAACACGACGTCGACGTGGCCGGCCCGCTCGACGACGAGCTCGCGGTCCTTCTGGGCCAGGCAACCCCCCACCGCGATCTGCAGGTCGGGCCGGGCGGCCTTCAGGGCCTTGAGCCGGCCGAGATGCCCGTAGAGCTTGTTGTCGGCGTTCTCCCGGATGCAGCAGGTGTTGAGCACCACGACGTCGGCTTGCTCCACGTCGTTGGTCGGCCTCATCCCGTCGGCGACGAGCAGCCCTGCGATCCGCTCGGAGTCGTGCTCGTTCATCTGGCACCCGAACGTCCGGATGTGGAAGCGGCGGGGCGCCGGGGCGGTCACGGCGGCCCAGTGTACGGCGGGGCCCGTGCCAGGATCGGGCCCATGCACCTCTCGGGCCTCGAGCTCGTGATCGCGTCGCTCGCCGTTGTCGTGGGCGCAACGGTGCAGGGTTCGATCGGGTTCGGCAAGAACCTCGTCGCGGTGCCGGTGGTGGCGCTGCTCGAGCCCAGCGCCCTTCCCGGCACCCTGATCCTCGTGGCGTTCCCGATGACGGTGGTCATGGCGCTGACCGAGCGCGACGCCATCGACCGGGCGGGGTTCGCGTGGATCACGGTCGGGCGGGTCCCGGGGACGGTGCTGGGCGTCGTGGTCGTCGCCGTGCTCACGAGTGACGCCCTGTCGGGGCTGATCGGCGCGTTCGTGCTGGTCGCGGTGGCCATGAGCGTCGGGACCGTGACGGTGCCCGTGAATCGCGAGACGGCGCTGGCCGCCGGGGTCGCGTCGGGGGCAATGGGGACGGCGGCCGCGATCGGCGGCCCGCCGCTGGCGCTCCTCTACCAACACCACGAGGGGCCGGTCCTGCGCTCGACGCTCGCCGTCTCGTTCGTCGTCGGCACCCTGGTCTCGTTCGCGGGCCTCGCGATCGGCGGGCAGGTGGAGGCGTGGCAGCTGCTGCTCGGCCTCTCCCTCATGCCGGCACTGGCAGCCGGCCTGCTGCTGAGCCGGCTCGTGTCTCCCGCGCTCGATGCCCGCTGGCTGCGGCCGGCCGTGCTCGGCTTCGCTGCCTTCACCGGTGTGATCGCGCTGCTGCGGGGAGTGCTGTGAGCGAGCTCGAGACCGCACGCCTCCTCCTCCGCCGCTGGCGCGAGGACGACCTCGACCCGTACGCCCGCATGTGCGCCGACCCCGAGGTGATGCGATACGTCGGCGGCACGCCGTTCACCCGCGAGCAGTCCGAGCGGCAGCTGCGCGACTTCATGGCCCACTGGGAGGAGCACGGCTTCGGCCTCTGGGCCGCCGTGCACAAGGCCGACGACCGGTTCATCGGCTTCGTCGGACTCATGACCCACACGTGGTTCCCGGGCGTCGAGGTCGGCTGGCGCCTCGACCGCGGCTACTGGGGCCGGGGCCTCGCCCCGGAGGGCGCAGCGGAGAGCCTGCGCTACGGGTTCGAGGACCTCGGCCTCGACCGCATCGTCTCCATCCACGAGCCCGACAACGCCGCCTCGCGCCGGGTCATGGAGAAGAACGGGCTCACCTTCGATCTCGAGACCGTCCTCCCGCACAACCAGACGCTCGTGTGGGTCTACGCCATCACGCGGGAGCAGTGGGCGCGCGTGCAGCGCGACACCGGACGGCCGCCGGGCTCGTGACGGCACAAGCGGCGGAACCCGCACCTTTCGCTGCCAGGAGCCGTCCGTCCGGGCGCCCGGCCGCCGTCTTGGGGGGGAACGGCCGGGCGCCCCGACGTGATGGTGGTGCGTGCCCTAGCCCTCGATCTCCTCGGCGCCGGCGAGGTCGGTCTCGTCGGCGCCTTCGGCTTCGCCTTCGCCGTCGTTCTCGGCCTTGGGCGGCTCGATGCCGACCGCAGCCCGGATCTTCTCGCTGATCTCGAACATGAGGTCGAGGTTCTCGGCCAAGAACTGCTTGGCGTTCTCGCGGCCCTGGCCCAGCTGCTCGCCCTCGTAGGTGAACCACGCCCCCGACTTCTTCACGATGCCGAGGTCGACGCCCACGTCGAGCAGCGAGCCCTCACGGCTGATGCCCTTGCCGTACATGATGTCGAACTCGGCTTGCTTGAACGGGGGCGCGACCTTGCACTTCGCAACCTTGACGCGCACCCGGTTGCCGATGACCTCGGTGCCGTCCTTGATCGACTCCACCCGCCGGATGTCGAGGCGCACCGATGAGTAGAACTTCAGCGCCCGCCCTCCGGGGGTGGTCTCCGGCGACCCAAACATGACTCCGATCTTCTCCCGGAGCTGGTTGATGAAGACGCAGATCGTGCGCGAGCGGTTGAGGTTTGCGGTGAGCTTGCGCAGGGCTTGGCTCATGAGCCGGGCCTGGAGTCCGACGTGCGTGTCGCCCATCTCGCCCTCGATCTCGGCCCGGGGCACGAGCGCGGCGACGGAGTCGATGGCGATCACGTCGAGCGCGCCCGAGCGGATGAGCATGTCGGCGATCTCGAGCGCCTGCTCGCCGGTGTCGGGCTGGGAGATGTAGAGCTCGTCGACGTTGACGCCGATGGCGCCGGCATAGACCGGGTCCATGGCGTGCTCGGCGTCGATGTAGGCGCACACGCCCCCGTTCCGCTGCGCCTCCGCGACGACGTGCATCGCGAGCGTGGACTTCCCCGACGACTCGGGGCCGAAGATCTCGACCACCCGGCCCCGGGGCAGGCCCCCGATGCCGAGGGCGAGGTCGAGCGCCAGCGCGCCGGTGGGGATGGCTGCCACCCCGACGTTCCCGTGCTCGCCCAGCCGCATGATCGAGCCCTTGCCGAACTGCTTCTCGATCTGGCCCAGGGCCATCTCGAGCGACTTCTCACGGTCCACGGTGAGACTCCTCCTGATCGCCCTAACTGGGGTTCGTGCGGTCTCGGTCGGGGGAAGCGGTGCTGCGTCGCACCCTACGGCGGGGGTGTGACAGTTACGCCCGGCGGCTCCGGCCCAGGCCGGAATCACACGCGTGTGACTCTACCCCGAACGTCTGTTCGGAGCAAGCACCGGGTCCATCACGGGTTGTGGGCCGGCTGGTACACGACCTCCACGTGATGGCCGTCCGGATCCGAGAAGCCGACGGCGTAGTAGCCGGGCGTGTAGCCGTACTCGGCCGGCGGGTCGGTCACGTCGGCGCCGAGCTCGAGGAGCATCTTCCCCAGCCCGTCGACGTCGGAGCGGCTCGCGGCGCAGAACGCCAGGTGGTCGAGGCCCGGAGCACCGCGAACGTGTGATCCGGCCCGGGTGGCGGGTCGGATCTCGATCTCGAATACCCGCCCGGACTCCTCGGTGAGCGCCCACAGGCCGCGATCCGGTGCGGCCGCGACTCGCTCGAAGCCGAGGTACTCCAGGACGGGGCCGTAGAACGCGATCGAGCGCCGGAGGTCGGCGACGGCGAGGTCGACGTGGTCGAGCGGGCCCCGTAACGGCATGGGCAGGCGCTCCTACGCTTCCGGCCCGAGCCCGAACCGGGCCCGTTCGAGGTACTCGGCCCCCTCCCGTCGGGTCCGGCTCTCGAACAGCACGACGTCGCGCACGTCCCACGCCGGTCCGACCGGTCCGTCCGCCAGCCCCGCGACCACTTCCCGCAGGTCGGTCGGCGTCTTGCACCGGGCCAGCGTCACGTGGGGGTGGTACTCACGCGCCTCGGGGTCGTGACCGAGCGGTCGCAGCAGCGCGCCCACCGCCGCCGACAGCTGCACCAGCAGCGGGCCGCCCTCGCGCGCACCCACCCACAGGACCCGGCCCCGCCGCTCGCTCGGGAACGCGCCCGCGCCGCCCAGGCACACCGGGCCGCCCCCCACCGACAGCGCCCCCAACGCGACGGTGACGGCCTCGACGTCGGCGCGGTTGCCAAGGAACTGGAGCGTGACGTGCCACTGCGCGCGGGTCGACCACCGCGCACCGGGCACAGGGGGTCTTCCCAGCGCGTCGATCGCGTCGAGCACCTCGGCCGGCGGCACGACGGCGACGAAGGCACGCGTCACTCGAGGGCGAGGAGCCGGAGGCGCAGCAGGTTGAGCAACGAGATCGTGGCGAACTGCCGGATCATGTCGCGCTGGCCGGGGAGGCGCGTGCCCACGGCCGCGGGCGGCTCGTCGCCGACCGCGAGCCCGAAGAACACCGTTCCGGCGGGGTGCCCGTCCTGCTCCTCGGGGCCGGCCACGCCCGTCACCGCGATGCCCACGTCGGCGCCGAGCTCTCGCTTCGCCGCCACCGCCATCTCCCGGGCGCTGTCGTCGCTCACGACCTTCTCGGCGGTGACGCCCAGCACGGAGCGCTTCACGTCGCTCATGTAGGCGACGATCCCGCCCCGCAGCACGTCGCTGGTGCCGGGCGCGTTCACGAGACGAGCCGCGACGAGGCCACCGGTGAGCGACTCGGCCACGCCCAGGGTGAGGCCCCGCTTCCGGCACAGGTCGAGCACGACCGACTCCATCGTCTCGTCGTCGACCGCGAACACCAGGTCGCCCAGCACCGCCCGCAGCGCCCTCTCCTCGGGCTCGATCAGCGCCCGGGCCCCTTCGACCGTGGCCGCTTTGGCGGTCATGCGCACCGACAGCCCCTCGATGCCGCGGGCGAGGAAGGCGATGGTGGGATTGGTCTGGGCGTCGACGCGGTCGGCGATCATCTCGGCCAGCCCCGACTCCGACGTGCCCCAGGTCTTCAGCGTGCGCGACACGATGCACGCCTGGGCGCCGGAAGGGCGCAGCAGATCGGGCAGCACGTGCTCGCGCATCATCAGCTTCATCTCGTAGGGGACGCCGGGCACGGCGTACACCACCTTGCCGCCGACCGGCGCACGGATGCCGGGGGCGGTACCGACAGAGTTCGAGATCGGCTCGGCGCCCTCGGGCACGTCGCACTGCCGCAGGTTGTTGGCGGGCATCTCCCGGCCCCGCGAGCCGAACAGCGCCGACACCCACTCGACCAGGTCGTCTCGCCGCTCGAGCTTCACACCCAGCACCTCGGCGATGGCCTCGCGCGTCACGTCGTCCGGCGTCGGGCCCAGCCCCCCGCATACCACGACCGCGTCGGCCCGTTCGAGTAGCTCCCGCAGCGCCGCCACCATCCGTCCGAGGTTGTCGCCGACCTTCCGGTGCTCGAACGTGTCGATGCCGGCGGCGGCGAGCTGCTCCCCGATCCAGGCGCTGTTCGTGTCGACGATCTGGCCGAGCAGCAGCTCGGTGCCGATCGCCAGGACATCGCACCTCATCGTCCCGCCCTCATCGTCCCGCCCTCATCGTCCAGCAGGCCGGCCGGCCGTCATCTGGCCTCGCGCGCCTCCCGCCAGCCCCGGCCCACGATGTCGAGCGCCGACAGCAGCGTGACCGAGACGGCGACCCAGAGCAGCACCTGGTGCAGACCGTCGAGGTCCTCGAACGGCGGGAAGATCACCACGCCCACCGCCACCAGCTGCACGTTGGCCTTGACCTTGCCGAGCATCCGGGCCGGCAGCGAGATCCCCCGGCGCCCGGCGAGCGACCGGTACGCCGAGATCGCGAGCTCACGGCCGGCGACGAGCACCACGGGGAGCCAGCCGAACGCGCCGCGCAGAGCCAGCGCGACGAAGCCGCCCAGCACGAGCGACTTGTCGGCCAGCGGGTCGAGGTAGGCCCCCGACCGGGTGGTGCCGTCGCGCCGCGCCACCCAGCCGTCGAGGCCGTCGGTGCACGACAACACGAACCAGAGCCCGACCGTGAGCCACGACGCGCCCCGGTCCTCGATGAGCAGGACCGTGGGGATGGCGAGCAACAGGCGCGCCATGGTGATGGCATTGGCCGGCGTTGCCAGCGCGCCCGGGCCGAAGCGGAACACCCGGGCGGGCTCGACCAACGGCGGCGCCGAGGTCGATGCCACCGGGCGCGGGTCGGGTGGCACCTGAGCGTCGGGCGCCGCGGTGCTCACGCCGCGCCTTCCCGTGGGACCGGCTCCCGGGCGAGCGCCTCGGCGACGACGTCGGGGCCGATCGCCTCGACGGCGCGCGCACACACCATCGCGCCCGGCCGGGCGAACGCGCCGGCGAGGCGGACCACGCCGTCGATCTCGGGCGCCTCGCGGTGGGTGCGGCCCACCGGGTCGCCGGTGCCGTCGTCGACCTCGTCGACGAGCACCTCGAGCTCGGCCCCGGCCCCCACTAGGGCGTCGCGCGCCGCCCGCGTGACCGACTCCTGCGCCTCGCCGCACTCGCAGAGACGCTCGTGCATCAACTCCTCTGGCACCGCCGCGTCCATCGTCGCCGCCGGCGTGCCGTCCTCGGGCGAGAACGGGAAGAAGCCGGCCCAGTCGAGCCCGACCGCCCCCAGGAACGCGAGGAGCTCGTCGTGGTGGGCCTCGGTCTCGCCGGGGAAGCCCACGATGAACGACGACCGGAAGGCGGCGTCGGGCTCCTCGGCCCGGACGCCCCGGATCATCGAGGCGAACCGCTCGCCGCTCCCCCACCGCTTCATCCGCCGCAGCAGCGGCGCCGCCACGTGCTGGAGTGACAGGTCGAAGTAGGGCACGACGGTCGGGAGCTCGAGCATCGTCGCCACCAGCGGGTCGCGCACCTCGCTCGGGTAGAGGTAGAGCAGACGGACACGGCGGAGGCCGTCGGCGGCGAGGGCGTCGAGCCGCCGGAGGAGCGGCGACAGCGCGCCCGGCTCGCCGGCGTCACGCCCGTACCACGCGAGGTCCTGGGCCACCAGCACGAGCTCGGCGGCGCCGCCCTCGACGAGCCGGCGAGCCTCGGTCAGGATTGCCTCGGGCGTGCGCGATCGCTGCTTGCCCCGGAACGAGGGGATGGCGCAGAACGCGCACGACCGGTCGCAGCCCTCGGCCAGCTTCACGTAGGCCCACGGCGCGCTCGGTGCCGGGCGGGGCAGGTCGAGCAGGTCGCGGACGCCGGTCGGCTTGCGCGTCAACGACACGTCGGCCAGGGCGCCTTCGCCGGCGAAGCCGACGACGGCATCGGCCTCGGGCAGGGCGGCGGCCAACGCGTCGCCGTAGCGCTCGGCCATGCACCCCGTCACCACCAGCTTGGCGCCGGGCCTGCGGGTCTCGGCGAGGTCCAGGACGACGTCGATCGACTCCCGACGGGCGGCCTCGACGAAGGCGCAGGTGTTGACGACGACGAGGTCGGCGTCGTCAGCTCCGGAGGCGGCGACGAGCCCGTCGGCGACGAGCGACGCGACCACCTTCTCGGAGTCGACAACGTTCTTCGGGCAGCCCAGCGTCTCTACGTGGAAGCTCGGACGCGTGGGGCCGCCTTCTCGGGATCCCGGCGCCACGCGCGAAGCCTACAAGCCGCGATCCGTAGACTGACCCGAGCGTCAGCAGCGACGGGGGAGGCCGCCGACGATGGCGAGCTCGACGGTCTGGTGCCCGTCGTGCGGGGCAGAGTACGTCGCCGGATCGCGACAGTGCAGCGACTGCCGGGTGGCGCTCGTCGCCGAGCGCCCGAGTGATCTCCTCGCGGCCGCTCCCTCCGACACCGACGCGCTGCGCGAGCTCGGCGAGTGGCCCCGCCTCTCGGCCCAGATCCTGCGGCGGCGCCTCGAGACGGCGGGGGTCACCGTGATGGTCGAGTGGTCGGGGCCGGGGCCCGACGCGGTGGGCGTGCTCGTCGTGCCCGAGGGCCAGGCCGAGTTCGCCGACGCCGTCGTCAACGAGATCGACGTCGACGACGAGGTTCCCGACACCTCCCCCGTCGCCTACGTGACCCGGATCGAGGAGCACCTGGCGGCCGCGGGCGCGCTCCTCGACGAGCTGCGCACCCGCCTCGACCAGGCGAGGTGACGGGGCGGCTCAGCGTGCCGCCACCGCCGCCAGCTGCGCGCGCCGGAGCGCTCCCTCCACCAGGAGCGCCAGCGTGTTCTTCACGTGGTCGCGCTTGCGTGCGTCACACAGCACCACGGGGATGTTCGCGGGAACGGCGAGCGCCGACCGCACCTCGCGTGGCCTGTGGGTCGCCATCCCGCCGAACAAGTTCACCGCGACCATGAACGGCAGGCCGAGCGACTCGAAGTAGTCGACCGCCGGGAAGCAGTCGGCGATCCGGCGGGTGTCGACGAGGACGACCCCGCCGATCGCGCCGCGCACCAGCTCGTCCCACATGAAGAGGAACCGGCCCTGGCCGGGCGTTCCGAACAGGTAGAGCACCATGTCGGCCCCCAGCGTGATCCGCCCGAAGTCCATCGCGACGGTCGTCCCGGTCTTGCCCGGCACGAGCGCAGTGTCGTCGACGCCCAGGCTCTCGGCCGTCATGGCCGCCTCGGTGGTGAGGGGTTCGATCTCGGAGATCGCGCCGACGAAGGTCGTCTTCCCGACCGCAAAGCCGCCGGCGACCACGATCTTCATCGAGACGGGCACAACCCCCCCACCTCTCAGGGGCACCACGGACTCAGAGCGAACGGATTCCATCGAGCAGCCTTTCGAGCAGCTTCACGTCGGCGTGCGCGTCCGGGGGTCGCGACGCCCGAACGGCCAGCACACCGGGAGCGGTCAGGTCGGCGACCAGGACGCGCGCCACGCCGAGCGGTACGCCGAGGCGGGCCGCCACCTCGGCCAGCGGGATCGGGTCCTGGCACATCGCCACGATCGAGCGCGCCTCGGGCGAGGCGGCCCGGTCCAGTCCCGCGGGCGGGATTATCGTGAGCACGGCGGCGTCGAGCGGGACGTCGACACCCTCGGCCCGCGTCCGCCCGTATGTGAGCACGTACGGGCGTACGATCCGGCGCCTACGCAGGCGCGCCTCGGCGGCGGAGCCGTCGGTCAACGCGGCAGCGCGGTCTTCAGCTCGTCGATCAGGCTCGGCGTGAGCGCCGCCTCCGCCTTCTCGACCAGCACCGCCATCTCGTAGCCGATCTGACCTACGTCGCACGGGCGAGATGCGACCACGGCGAGGACGGAAGCCTCGCTGACGCGCATCACGAACAGCAGCGACCAGTCGTACTCGATGATCACCTCGTTGACCCGTCCCCCGTCGATCGGCCCCGACGCACCGCGGGCGATGCTCATGAGGCCGGCTGCGACCGCCGACAGGCGATCGGCCTCGGCACGACCGAGCCCGTCGGACACGGCGACGAGCAGCCCGTCCGACGACACCACCGCCGCCTCCTTCACCCCGGACGCCCGCTCGACGAAGCTCGACACCAACCAGTTCAGGTTGCGAGCCTCCGTGCTCAGCTCCCTCATCGTTGATCCTCCCCGATCCCCCCCGGCGCAGCGTCCCCGGGCGGGGCCTCCCACGGCGGGGTCTGGGCGTCGGCGCGCTCGATGCCGCGGCGGTGGTCGCCCAGCAGCTGGCGCACATGCTCGGCCCGGGAGGCACCGGGCTCCAGGCCACCGGGCACCTCGGCCGCCTCGATCAGCCCGTCGCGCCGCATCGGCAGGTGGAGCAGGTTGCGACCCGGCTCCCGGCTGGTCAGTGGAGCGGCCGGCCTCGACGGCACCACCACCGCGGCGTCGTCGGACGGCCCCTCGGGCAGGGCCCGCACCGGCGAGCGGCCCGGTTCGGCCACCGGCGTCTCGAAGAGGCCCGCCGCCCAGGCGTCGACGCTCCAGAAGGGCGCCGGGGTCGGAGCGGGCTCGGCATGCCCGTTGTCGATCGCCACGGGCTGCACCCGGCCGGTCACCTCGATCGGAGGCTCGTCCTGGCCTATTGGCTCGTTCCCCGGCGCTTCCAGCGGGGCGCTCACACCGAACGGGGCCTCGTCGACCAACAAAGTCGACGGGACCACGACGAGGGCGGTGACGCCTCGCTGGCGCCCGGCACGGAGCTCCACCCTGATGCCGTGGCGCGCCGCGAGGTGACCGACGACGTAGAGGCCCAGGATCCTCGACAGGGCCAGCCCGGCCGCGGGCGGGTCCGAGAGCAGGGCGTTGGCCTCGGCGAGCCGGTCCTCGGACATGCCGATGCCCTCGTCGGTGACCGAGAGCTCGAAGACGTCCCGGTCCCAGCGTCCCGCGACCATGACCGGCGTGTGCGGCGGCGAGAAGGAGGTCGCGTTCTCGAGCAGCTCCGCGATCAGATGCGTCAGGTCGGCGACCACGCTTCCCGTCACCGCCAGCTCGTGGTCGAGCCCGGTGATCGACACGCGCGCGAAATCTGCGATCTCGGCCGCGGCCGCTCGCGTCACGTCCACCAGCGGGATCGGGTCCCGCCATCGCCGGAGCTGCTCCCCTCCTGACAGCACGAGGAGGCTCTCGGCGTTGCGCCGCATGCGGGTAGCGAGGTGGTCGAGCTTGAACAGCGACTCGAGGGCGTCCGGGTCCTCCTCGTCGGACTCCAGCCGGTCGATGAGCTCGATCTGCCGGTCGAGGAGGCTCTGGTTCCGACGCGCCAGGTTGACGAACAGGTCGCTGATGCCCCGGCGCAGCAGCGTGGACTGCTCGCGCGCCACGTCGACCGCCACCGACTGGATGGCGTTGAAGGCACGTCCGAGCTCGCCGACCTCGTCGCGCGACGAGACGCGGATCGGCTCGAGCCCGCCGACGGTGGGCTCGCCCCCCTGTCGCAGCGACGCGACGAGCTGCGGGAGCTGTCGGTGCGACACGTCCTTGGCGGCTCGAGTCAGTACCTCGAGCGGCCGGACGGTCGACCGCGTGACCGCCCACGCGACGCCGAGTGCCGCGAGGATCGCGAGCGCGGCGCCGGCGGCGTAGAGGAGGACGTCGTCGCGAGCGCTCGCCTCACGCGAGTCGGCGTGGTCGGTCACGACGTCCCGGACCGCCGCGATCCCGTCGCCGAGGACCGCGGTCTTCCGTGCGGTCGTCTCGTACCACTCGGTCGCACTGACTCTGACCTCGGGCAGCGCCGCGAGGAGGCTCTGGCCCCGCGTCGGCTCGGCGTCGGCGAGCGCGGTGCTCTGGTCCGCCTGGGCGTCGTTCAGCGCCGCGAGCGACTCGTCACGCGCCTCGGCGAGGAACGAGGCGAGATGTGTCTGCTCCGCCTCGGCGGCGGCGGCAAGCTCGTTGCGGCCGCTCTCGTCGACGCTCCCTGCGGCGAGCGCGCCGACGACGATCGCAGCCTGGCGAGCGCTCGCCGCGCGCACCTGACGCAGCTCGACGAGCACGAACAGGTCGGCGGAGACCTCCGGGTCGTCGAGGTCACGAGCGATCTGCTCGTCGATGGCCATGATCTGCTCGTCGAGGCCGAAGAAGAGGTCGGCCGGGCTCGTGCCCGGCAGCCGGAGGCGGTCGACGTCGCCCCGGTACGAGCGCAGACCTCCGAGCTCGTCGGAGAGCCTTGCGAGCAACGTGTCGGTGTCGACGCCGAGGCCGCCGGCCCCGAAGCCGGGCAGCACGTTGCGGAGCTCGTCGACGGCGCGGTCGGTCGTCCGGCGGGCGGCCCGGAGCTGCTCGCTGCCACTCTCGCCCTCGCTGACCAGGTACCACGACGAGGCGACGCCCTCGCCCTCGAGCGCGGCGCTCAGCCGCTCGAGTGCGGCGTTCGGCGTCACCAACTCTGCGTACTGCTGCGTCGCCTCCAGCACTGAGAGCCGGCTGCGGATCCCGCTGGCCGAGAACACGGCGAGTGCGCACAACGGCACCATGAGGACGAGCACCAGCTTGGACTGGAACCTGAGGTTCCGCAGCACCGCCGTGTGCCCTTCTTGTCGAGTGTCCAGCTCGCCCTCGGCCATCCCATCGGCGCGAGCCGGGAAATCCTTGAGTTGGCGGGCGCTACCGGTCACCAACCCGGCAAAGGGGCGGCTCGCGTGTCACCTCGCGGCCGGTGACGCGGTCCAACCTTTTGGAAGGCGAGGAGCCTTCCGGCAGTCACCTGGAGGTGGCACATGTACGACTTCGCGATCGTGGCCCTGCTGGCGCTGGGCACGGTGAAGCTGGTCGACTTCCTGTCCGACTACATCCCCCCGTTGAAGGCGTGGCGCTCCGTGCTCACCTTCGTCGCGGCAGTCGGCGGAGTCGTCGCAATCGACTACTCCCTGTTCACCGGGTTCGACGTCCCGGTCCGCAACGACACCCTCGGCACGTGGGTCACCGGGTTCATGGTGGCCGGCCTGACCGTGGCGTGGCGGGCGGTCTTCGGGCTCCTGACCCACGACCGGGCGACGCGTGACGAGACGCTCGGCGAGCACCCGCCGCTCCGCAAGGCGGCGTAACGAATCTCCACCGCGTGGCCGTCAACGAAGCCGGCCGCGCACGGGTAGCGGTGGGGCACCCCTCCCCCCGGGGGGTACCCCACTTGCTTGATCAGACCCGGTCGCGCAGCTCCTCGAGCTCGTCGACGGTCATGAGCACCGCACGCGCCTTCGAGCCCTCGGACGGCCCGACCACGCCCTTGCGCTCGAGCAGGTCCATGAGCCTCCCGGCCCGCGCGAAGCCGACCCGCAGCTTGCGCTGGAGCATGCTCGTCGAGCCGAGGCCGTTGCGCACGACCAGCTCCATCGCCTCGTTCAGCAGCTCGTCGTCCTCGCCCATCTCGGCCGGGCTCCCCCCGCGCCCGTCGTCACCGGCGACGCCCTCCACGTAGTTCGGCGCCGCGCTCTGCCGGCGCCAGTGGCCCACCACCTTGCGCACGCACTCCTCGTCGACCCACGAGCCCTGGATCCGGACGGCGCGGCTCGAGCTTGCCGATGTGAGCAGCATGTCCCCCTGTCCGATGAGCTTCTCCGCGCCGGCCTGGTCGAGGATCACCCGCGAGTCGGCCAGGCTGGTCACCGAGAACGCGAGCCGGCTCGGGATGTTGGCCTTGATGACGCCGGTGATGACATCAACCGACGGGCGCTGCGTGGCAATCACGAGGTGGATGCCGACGGCCCGGGCCATCTGCGCGATGCGGCAGATGCTGGCCTCGACATCGCGGGCCGCCACCATCATCAGGTCGTTGAGCTCGTCGACGACGACGAGGATGTAGGGAAGCCGCTCATAGCCTTTGCCGGTGACCGGGTCGGGGTCGTCCGAGGTGGGAAGGTCGCCGCGATCGAAAGCGGCGTTGTACCCGGTGACGTCGCGCACGCCGACCTCGGCGAGCAGCTCGTAGCGCAGGTCCATCTCGCGGACCGCCCAGTCGAGTGCGTTGGCGGCCTTCTTGGGGTTCGTGACCACCGCGGTGAGCAAGTGGGGCAGGTCGTTGTAGGCGCCGAGCTCGACGCGCTTGGGGTCGACGAGGATGAGGCGCACCTCTTCCGGTGTCGCGCGCATCAGGATCGAAGTGACCACCGAGTTGATGCAGCTCGACTTCCCGGCACCGGTGGCTCCGGCGATCAGGAGGTGCGGCATCTCGGTGAGGTTGAGCATCACGGCCCGCCCCGAGATGTCGCGGCCGAGGCCGACCTCGAGCGGGTGGTGGGACTGCCGGGCCTCGGGCGTGGCGAGCACGTCGCCCAGGGTCACGAGCTGGCGCTGGCGGTTGGGGACCTCGACCCCGATCGCGCTGCGCCCCGGGATCGGGGCGAGCAGACGCACGTCGGGCGACGCCATCGCGTAGGCGATGTCGTGGCTCAAGGTGGTCACGCGGTTGACCTTCACTCCCGAGGCCAGCTCGAGCTCGTAGCGGGTGACGGTGGGCCCCACCGTCGTGCCGACGATGCGGGCGTCGACGCCGAACTGGTGCATGGTCGCCTCGAGGACCCGGCCGCCCTCCTCCACGAGACGCCGATCCACCTGACGCCCGCTCCCCCGCTTCAGGACACCGGGCGACGGGAGGCTCCACGATCCGGGCCGGAACCCGGGTCCGAGGTCGATCGGGATCTGCACGACGTCGGCGCCGCTCTCCGCGGGCACGGCGGTCGCGGCCGGCTTGGCCG
>JBOGFI010000094.1:0-30812 GCA_050743365.1 Acidimicrobiia bacterium
GCCGAACGCGGATGCTCAGCTGTCGTGGAGGAGGCGGAGCCAGTGTCGCCCAGCTACCGGAACCGCCTCCGAGAAGTGTCGTGGACCTACCGGAGCCAACGCGTCGTCCACCTACCGGAACCGCACATGGCACACATGAGGTGGCATAGCGGCATCAGTAGCAACGTGGTGCTGGCGCGGCGAGGCCCCGGTCTCCCAGGGCCTCTGACCTGGTCCTTTGTGGAGCGGACGACGGGACTCGAACCCGCGACCCTCACCTTGGCAAGGTGATGCCGACTTCGGCTGGAGACCGCTGCAACCGCTGGAGTCGAGGTCCGCGACCCTCGTCTTCCGCTGGAGACCGCTGGAACCGCTGGAGTCCGCTGCGTTGGAGTAGCAGACGGAGTAGCAGGTCGCACTCGCGCCGGTCGTGTCATGGACGTCGCAGCCTTGTTCCCAAGAGCGCCTCTGCGATTGCCACCCTCTCAACGCGCTCAGTGGTCGAGGGCAGAACTGATCTTCTTACTGTTGAACGACTTCGTAGTCGGCCAGCCATCTGCAACTCATCGATGACGCCGCGCATGGCGCCACTTTCCTCAGGAGATCGCACGCGCTCACCGATCGAGGCGACCACCGTCCAAGATCACGGGGTCGAGCATGCGTCGAACGGTAGCTCCGCTGCTCAGAGCAGAACCAACTGCCGGTCGTTGGTTGAACGCTGTGGATGGGAGAGGGCTCAGCGGTCATCTCGCACGAGGGCGACGACTTCCCGCTGACTGAACGCGGAACCGGCGGCGAATGCCTCCTTGAACGCCACCGGATCTGACTCCTGCTCCGCCCGGACGACGAGCTCGGCCTCGCTTCGCCGCAACAGCGGCCATGCCTGCAACCCAGCCCGCTGGCGCAGCCCGTCGACGGCACCAAGGGCGGTCGCCGCGCGAAGCGCAGCGCCCTCGGCGAGGGCCAGCTCGGCACAGGAGAGAAGAGCGAAAGTCAACGGGATCGTGCCGAGGGCGGTCTTCTCGTCCACATCTACCGACTCACCCAGGCACGCTCGAGCCTCGTCGAGCTGCCCGCCTCGCACCGCGAGCGAGGCAACCTGCGCCCGGGCGCCGGACTCGAGCCAGCTGTTGCCGAACCGACCACCGAGGTCGACGACCTCGGTGAGGTGCGCACGCGCTTCGACGCTGCGCCCGAAGGTCATCTCCAGCATCCCCGCGGTCAGCGCCGCGAACGCCGCGAACGGCTCGTCCTGCTCCCGGAAGCTCTCGAGCGCCGTCATCGCCGCCCGAAGCGCGCCGTCGAAGTCGTCGACGATCGGGAGGATCCACGAGACCGCGAGCTGCGCGGCGCTCGCCAGGTAGGGGTCGTCGAGCGCCCCCAGCCGCTCGATCCCGTCGAGCGCAGCCAGCGCGTTCTCGTCGTCACCGACCTCGGCCGCAGTGACGGCCGATAGGAACAGCAGCTCGGCTCCGGAACGCCCGTCCAACTCGCCGGCTCGCAGCCGCAGATCATCGATCCAAGCGTGGCCCTCCGACATGCCACCGTGCATCTGCCAGTACAGCCACAGGATGCGGAAGATGTGCGGCAATGGCGCGATGTCGTGGCTGAAGAACCACCGGATAGCGACCCGGAGGTTCTCCTCCTCGACCCGCAGGCGTTCGGCCCACTCGGCCTGCCGCTCGGCCGGCCAGTCGGCGTTCTCCACGAGCGCACCGAAGTGCTCGGCGTGTCGGCGCTCGACCGAGGCCCGGTCGGCATCGGCAGCGAGGAGCTCGGCCGCCAGCTCGCGCACCGAGGAGAGCATGCGGAACCTCGGTCCGGCATCGGTCACATCGACGCTGACGAGGCTGTGCCCGGCCAGAGCGTCGAGCCGATCGAGCGCGGCGTCGTCCGCGACGTCGGCGACCTGCGCTACCGCCTCGACGGTCCACCCATCGACGAAGACCGACAGGATGGCGAGCATGCGCTGCTCGGCAGGATCGAGCAGCCCGACGCTCCACTCGACCGTCGCTCGCATCGTCCGCTGGCGCTCCGGGAGGTCGACCGGGCCGGGCCCGATGGCATCGAGGCTGCTGCCGAGCCGGGCGAGCAGCGATCCTGGTTCGAGCAGCCGGGAGCGGGCCGCGGCCAGCTCGATGGCCAGGGGTAGACCGTCGAGGCGCCTACAGATCTCCGCGACAGCCAGGGCGTTGTCGTCGGTCAGAGCGAAGTCGTAGCGGACAGCCTGGGCTCGATCGACGAACAGCTGGACCGCGGGCAACGAGGCCAGCTCCTCCAGTGGCGGCCGCTCCGAGAACGCAGGCACCATCAATGTGCTGACCGCGTACTCCCGCTCGGCCCGGAGGCGAAGCACCGTCCGGCTTGTGGCGAGCATCACCAGGCCGGGGCAGCGGGCAAGTAGCTGGTCGAGCTCGGGGGCCACGTCCGTGACCTGTTCGAGGTTGTCGAGCACGAGCAGGCATGACGCCTCGGCGAGGTGCTCGGTGATCGCATCGATCGGCAGACGAGCGCCCTCGATGGCCACACCCAGGGCGGCAGCGATGCGCGGCAGCACCTCGTCCGCCTGCGAGATCGAGGCGAGCGGGACGAACACCGTCCGCTGCGAGTCGCGTGCGTCCAGGCGCTCGGCCACCGCGATGGCGACGCGCGTCTTGCCGACGCCGCCGGGGCCAGTCAGGGTCACCAGCCGGACTCCGGGCGTGGCCATCAGCTCCTCGACATCGGCGATGTCGTGCTCGCGGCCGATCAACGAAGTCGTTGTCACCGGCAACGAGAGGGGAGGCCGCGGTGCCGGATCGTTGCCGCCAGAGGCCGCGAACCGCTCACTCAGGAGCAGGGCGAGGTCGTCGCGGACCAGCTGCCCGAGCTCCTGCGGCTCGCCGAACATCCGGTACGAAGAGTTGATCCCCACCCGATCGATCTCGTCGATCATGGCCGTGAGCCGCGGCTCTCGGTCAGGCGCCGGGGTCTTGATGTACAGCAGCCGGGGCATCGAGTGAGCGAGGCGGAACTCGTCTTCGAGACCCGAGATGTCCATGCCCGGCCCGATCCAGCCGTACCGCTGCCAATACAGGCCGACGAAGACATCGGACTGGGCTAGGTAGGCCCGGTACAGCTCGCGGGGTGGATGCGCTCGCGCTGCAAGTTCAAAGAGGACAGGCGTGAGACCGAGCGCCGAGATGGCATCGGCGACGGCGGCGCGCTCCTCGGCGAGCTCGGTCAGCGTAGAGCTCACGAACACGCGTAGACGCTGATCAGGGGTGCGGATACCGGCCGTGCCCTCGTCCTCCAGCGTCATGCATCCTCCGCGGGCGCCCCGTCGCTGAAGTTTGGACGCTCAGCCTCGGCTGCCGCCACAGCTCGAACTACAAGATGTGGCAGCGGCTCAGCTCGACCTGCTAACTGCGGCATCAGTAGCAAACAGCGTCTAGGTCGCTATCACGCGCCGTCCAACGAGAGTGCAGCACCCGCGCCGAGGTGCCCTTCGGCGCTCGGTAAATTCAGCTTAGCGGTCGTATTCGGTACCCGCGTTCTGTAGCCCGAGTTCGTGGGTCGATCGGCTGTTCGTTTCCTGTGAAGTCATGCAGGCGGTATCAATCGGAACACCGGATGACGGTCAGCTTCGGCGACGAAGCTCTCGACGTGATCGGTGCGCCGCGCATCGAAGAACGGTGCGGTGATCCGAACTTGGCGGACGTAGCGTTTCAAGATGGGCGCCCGCCTCCTCTGGGCGGAGCTCTTCGGCCACGAGTGACTCCTGCCGCCGACCGCGGCGCAGCTGAAGCGCATCATTCGCTCGGAGGTTGTGGACCCAGCCGACGTCACCGTAGGGCGAGACGAGCCAGCGTTCACCGTCGGCTTCGACGAGGTTTACGGGAGTCGTTCGCTCGAGGCCGCTGTTTGTCCGTATGTCGTCATCAATGCTCGGTCAGAGTCTTCTCGCGCGCTCAGCGGACCGTAGCCGGTGCGCGATTTGGATCGCGATCTGGTAACCGATGCCTGGCTCGTTCAGGAGCGACGCGAACTCGCGCGCTCCGAATACCAGTAGTCGCATCGGTGTCGTCGCGGTCACGGTTGCCGAGCGCGGGCCGTGCTCGAACATGGCCATCTCGCCGACGAACTGGCCCGGTCCGATCGTCGCGATCACCCGGCCCCGTAGCGCGACCGCCGCCTCACCCTCGACGATGAGAAAGGTCTCACCCGCGGGGGTCCCTTCTCGCATCAGCACTCTCCCGGCCTCGACCTCGATCTCGTCGACGAGCCTGGCGACGCGAGCGAGTTGGCGATCGCGGCAGCCCTGGAGTGCGGGGACCGCTCGCAGCACTGCGATTGTCGAATCCTTGTTGGCCATGGTGCTCATTCCTCTTTCTGCAGAACTCCGCGTTCCGCGCCGTCCTCCTGGCGCCCGGCTAACCGCAAATCGACCGGGACTGGCTGCGCACGCGCTCGAGGATCAGCGTGCGTCCGCTGCGGCGACGTTGAGATCGAGCTTGCGTAACCGGGCAGTGAGCTCCCGGAGTAGCGCCCGCGCGAAGACCGGCGAGTCGGCCAGCAGAGCAGCGAAGCACTCGGCTTCGATGACCAGAGCGTGCACCTGACCTCGGGCGACCACGGTCGCGGACCGAGGCCGACCGTCGAGGAGCGCCATCTCTCCGACCGTCTCGCCAGCCCCCACCGTCGCGACGGTCTCCCGCCCGACGACCACGTCGACTCGACCGTCGACGATCACATAGCAGGCGACGCCGACGTCCCCCTGGTGGAACAGAACCTCGCCCTCCTCAAAGATTGCATCGTCCGTGACGCGGGAGAGGTGTTCGAGCTCTTTGGCACTGCACCGTCGGAAGAGACGGACTTCACCTAGTTGCTGCGCCTTCAAGCGGTGGCTACGTCGCATCTGTTCCTCCTCGGCAGGTCCCCTCTCATGATGCGACGCGGACCCTTACGGGAAGAATGACCGACGTCACCGTCCGGTCGTGACGTCGGTCACACCGAACTCGCCCGGAGGCGCGCCAAATCTGAGATCGTGATCCGTCGGTGCCCGGTGCTCACACAGTGGCCTGCGCGTAGCCGGCCGAGGGCTCGACTGGTGGACTCCCGGCTCGCGCCAACCCATGCCGCCAGGTCGCTGTGGCTCAACGGCAACGCGATCTCCAGACCACTACTGGCGTCCTCGCCGAATCGCTCGGCGAGTTCAACGAGGCGGCGTGCCACCCGGCTGGTCACGTCCCCGCTATAGCGCTCGATCGAGTCACGATCGGTGTCCCGGAGCTGCGTGGCGACGGCGCGCAACAGCCGAAGCGCAACTCGCGGTTGGGATGCGACGAAATCGGTGAACTGTTCGGTATCGACAACCAGCGCGTCGACCCGTTCGAGGGCCTGTGCCGTCGCAGATCGCCGGCGGCCGTCGAGAGCTGAGAGTTCGCCGAGCAGCTCGCCTGGTTCCTTCACCGCCAGGACGAGTTCCCGTCCCGCTGGTGTGTGCAGCGAAACCTTCACTCGACCGGAGCGAATCGCGAGCACGGTTCCACCGGCGTCGCCCTCGCGAAAGAGGACCTGGCGGGTTCGGTATCGACGTGGCGTTCCACGCCGATCGAGGTCACGCCACTCCGCGGGGCTGAGCAGACTGCCGCCGGGGTTCCCTGCGCCCGTCCGCGTCGCAGCACCCTTCAGCTGAAGGCTAGCGCTTGGCATCGCGTCAGGCCGGGCGTCCGAAGAATCGAAGAGCCTTGACTTGGATCGAATCGTCCTCGGTGTAATCCAGCTTCGGGCCAAACGCCCCCGGGACGCGGATCACCTCGTCAGCGGGGAGAAATCGCTCGTAGCACCGCCGGCACAGGCCCTCATCGAGTGACTCGTCGGCGCCAACCGCATGTGCGATGTCCCAGGTGTGAATGAGGGTGTCAACCTCGACGTATACCGCCAGCAGCCGACCCAGGGGCATCTGCCCATCCGGTCCGTCCACCACGGTGTCGAGTGCGCCGGCGTGCGTTGCAGCTCCCAGAACCGCATCACGTAGCGTGGCCCAGTCCTGGGAACGATTTCCGGTCCTCTTCACGTCGCTGCCAAGGGTGTCGGCGACACTGGCGTAGTTGTCGATGATGTGGTCGGCGACGTCGCCAGCGGTCCAGCCCTCGCAGGGAGAGTCGACGTCCCATGCCGCCCTTGACTCTGCTGCCTCGATCGCCCGGGTCAGCCCAGCCGCGGCCGTGTATAGCCGAGAAACAACGTCGGTCATTGCTTTCCTCCTCGCAAGCGCATGGTCGACCCATCGGGATGGCGGCGTGAGTCGCTCCCTGTCCCCGCCACACGTGCTGCGAATCACGCGCCGAGTATAATATCTGTACTATTTGGTTCACAAAAACTTCATCGGCACTCTCGCTGGATGCAGCGGGATGCGACAACAGGAGGGCATAAGCAGATGCGCGACGCCGCATGAGCCTCGCCTCGGAGTACCAGGACCGCGGCGTCGGCAAGCTGCCGGGCCACCTTGGAATCGAGGTGCTGGACGTGGAGCAGGGGCACACGGTGATGCGGCTGCCCATCCGCGCGGAACTGCTGGCACCGAACGGATATCTGCACGCAGCTTCCGTCGTCGGCTTGGCGGACACCGCGGCCGGCTACGGGTGCGCGGCATCCCTGCCCACTGGGGCCGTCGGGTTCACGACCATCGAGCTCAAGTCGAACTTCCTGGGCACCCTTTCCGACGGAGCACTCCGCACTGAAGCGACTCTCGTCCACGGCGGGCGCAGCACGCAGATCTGGGACGCCCCCGTTATCGACGAGGCGACCGGCAAGGCGCTCGCGTTGTTCCGGTGCACCCAGATGGTGCTCTGGCCCCGCTGATGGTTCGCCCGCCCGTGAAGTTGGCGCCCGTAGGTCCGCGTACGGTCGCACCCCTCCCGTTCGCACACGGAACAGTCCATGCCTAAGCATCGGTACCAGCAGTACTGCGCGCTGGCGCGCGCCCTCGACGTCGCCGGCGACCGATGGACCTTGCTGATCGTCCGCGAGCTCATCCCGGGGTCCCGCCGGTTCACCGATTTGATCGATGGGCTGCAGGGAATCAGTCGCAACCTGCTCACCGAACGACTCCGCGACCTTGAACGCGAGGGGATCGTCACCAGGCAGGAGCTGCGGCCACCGGCTGCTCGGCAGGTCTACGAGCTCACTGACGAGGGTCGCGACCTGGCCGCTGCCGTGATGCCGTTGATCGCGTGGGGCACCCGACGCATGCACCAGCGCGCGCCCTCGGACACGTTTCATCCACGCTGGGCTGCCGTCGCGATGAGCGTCCTCGCAAACCGCGACGCCGCGAAGGGAGTGACCGAGACGTACCAGTTCGTGATCGGCCGCACGGCCTTCCACTTCGTGATCGACGACGGAGCCATCCACGTCCGCGACGGTTTTGCAGAGGATCCCGCCGTGACATGGACGACCGACGCGAACACGTGGGCCGACATCGTCGCCGGCAAGCTCACCCCTCCCGCCGCAGCCGAAGCCGGCAACCTCACGACGCACGGAGAGCCGAAGGCCGAGAACCGCTTCCGGCAGATCTTCTCGCGCACGCAGATGCTCACCCGGGCGCAAGCGAACGGAAACCGCAAGCGGCCCACGGGATCCAACAGAAGGCGTTCGAAGCCGAAGTAGCAGCGTCGGGTGCTCACCGGCGGCCGCTGCGACCGGCCGCAGCCCTCCACCTACTCGACACGCGGCGCGTAGCGACGTCTCCGGAACGTCAGCTTCGACAACGTCGGCCGGCCGCACAGCACCGCCACCGACGCCGACGGATTCGCCGCCCACGCTGCTTCGCTCCCGCGGCGGCCGGTTCCGTTGGATCACCCGTGGCAGTCATACGAAGTGCCTACGACGGGCGCCGAGGTGCCTGATTGGGGGTGACGCCCCGCCGTGTGGTGGAGAAATGATCTCCGGCGAGTGCCGATGGTAGGGCTCAGCCCCAGAAGATGCAGGTTGGGTCGTCGTCGATCTCAGCGAGGAGCTCGTCCACGGTGCCGGCTTCGATGAAGTCGTAGAGGTGCCAGCGGCCGCTGCGGTCCGCCCAGTACAACCGCCCGAGATGGCTGTCGGGGTTGTAGCCCCTGATGTCGGCCCCTTTCGTCCCGACCACCCCGAAGACCGGTCAGAGCAGCCGGCCAACGGGTCAGGGCTCGACGAGCGCCTCGGTGCGGGGTCCGTAGACGTAGAACAAGTGCAGGTACGGCTCCGGGTCGGCCGACCATTCCCAGGCCCGGATCTGCTCCGGACTGCGCCGGCCGGAAAGCGCCCGGAACAGCTCGAACCGATCCGTCCGCGCTGTCGCGCCCGGCTCGCCTTGGCCGGCCTGATACGTCTCCTCGTCGGTTTCGAACCGCGGCGGTGCGAGCTCCCCCAGCCGCAACCAGATGCCGGCGACATAGGTGGACGTGCCGATGCGCAGCGCCGAGCAGTCGCGTTCGCGTACCAAGCCCAACGCTCCATAGATGTCCTGCTCGTGTACAGCGACGTCGGTGACCAGGACTCTGTCGACGAACGGCGGCAATCCGGAGGGCAGCGGCTGTTCTCCCCGCAGCATCGCCATCACCGCGGGCGTCAGCTGCTCCCACTCCGTCAGCACGTCACGCATGGGCCGGTCCCGGCGTTCTTCGACCATGCGCGCGGTCCAGGCGTTGAGCTTGGCCACCTCGTCCGGCTCGCCCACGGCGGCAAAGAAGCTGCGCGGGAAGTCGTCGGTCTGGATGGCGGCCAGGTCGCCGGTCAGATGGGCGACCACGTCGTGCACCGTCCAACCGGGAGCCGCCGGGACCGGTCGGTCCTGATCGGCCTCGCTCAGCGAGCCGACGAAATCGGAGACGCGCCGGCGCGTCTCGTCATAGACACCGGAGAGGTCAGCCACGCGGCCAGGCTAGACAGGGTCCACGCGCACCGTCGCCACGCGGATCGGCCCACCCGACACGCGCAGGTCGAGCCTCAGGAAGCCGGTGTTGCGGAGCTGGGCGACGCGAACGGGGGACCAGTTCCGACAGTCCCGCCAGAGCTTCTCCGCATGCCGACCGGCCCGCTCGGCGCAGGAGGTCGATTGCATATCGGAGCATCACCTTTTCGAGGTGATGCTCCACCTCGTCTGCGGCGATGAGAAATGCGCCCTGACCAGGAGTTTGGAGCGGACGACGGGACTCGAACCCGCGACCCTCACCTTGGCAAGGTGATGCCGACTTCCGCTGGAGACCGCTGGAGCCGCTGGAGTCGAAGTCGGCGACGTCTGTTCTCCGCTGGAGACCGCTGGAACCGCTGGAGTTGGCTGTAGCGGAATAGCAAGGGAGTAGCAGCGCGAGGCTGGCGCACCCGTCGGCATCGCCGGGTCCGGAGCACATGTGAGACCCTGCCGCTGAGAGCTCTCCCGGCCAGATTGCGACCTCGCAAGCCCCGCCGCATGTCGGCGTGTCAGCGGCGGCGTTCTGGCCGGCGTCGGGCCGCCGGGCAGCGATGCGCCGGCCCGTCTCCGCGGATCGCGTCGAGAGCGGACGATCCAGGTGGTCGCACCGGAAGCACCGTCGTTGTGTCTGGATCGGACGGTTGGTAGCAAAGACCCCGTGGACGTGATGGCGATGGCCCGTGACGAACGGACCGAGATGGCCGACTTCCTGGCATCGCTGCGATCGGAGCACTGGGATCACCCGAGTCTCTGTGTGGGGTGGCGTATCCGGGACGTGGCGGCCCACGTCGTCAGTTACGAGGAGCACGGCGGGGCCGACCTGATCAAGCGGCTGGCGAAGGCCCGCTTTCGTCCCGGTCGACTCAACGAGGTGGCGCTGGCCGAGTACGCGGGGCGCGACCCACAGGAGCTGGTGGAGTTCCTGCGGGACCACCTGACGCCGCGAGGTGCCACCGCGCGATTCGGCGGCCGGGTTGGACTGGTCGACGCCATGATCCATCACCAGGACATGCGCCGGCCGCTCGGCATGGCACGACAGATTCCGGATCAGCGGCTGCGCTGCGCGCTCCCGTTCGCGGTGACTGCTCCACCGCTGCGAGGGTTCTGGAATGCCCGCGGCGTCCGACTCATCGCCACTGACCTCGACTGGGCCCGGGGCAGAGGCCCCGAAGCGCGAGGTCCCGGGGAAGCGGTCCTGATGGTCCTTGCTGGCCGGAGCGGCGTGGCCCGCGACCTCACCGGTCCGGGAGCGTCGATACTTCAGCAGCGGCTCGGGTGAACGGTCAACACAGCACGGCGACCTCATCACCTCGAATGATCAGCCGTCGACGCTGATCAACTCACCAACGACGGTTCTGGCGTCAGCTCACGAGTCACGTGGGTGCACAGACATACACGCGTCGCGCACCGAACGACGACCGGAGTGCGCGTCGATACGGCGTTGTGCGCTCTCCCCCACCGTGCTGTTTGAGGGCCGAAGAGCTATGGGCACCGAGGTGTGAGGTTCCGTTACCCGGACGACGGACTAGGTCCGATACCTGCACGATGCTGAGTGCAGGTTGGAGGCGGGAGCATCACTTTCTCCGGGTGATGCTCCGCCTCGTCCGCGGCAACCAGAGACGCGCTCTGACCAGGAGTTGGAGCGGACGACGGTTGGAGCGGACGACGGTATCTGAGTTCAGGACATGGTTCACAGCTGTCTCGGGACATCGTGCACACCTCAGGCAGAGGGGGTGCGGGGTGTCGATGGCTCGTCTTGTGGTCACGGCGGTGCTGGTCGAGGGACGCAGCAAGAGCGGGGTGGCTCGGGACTACGACGTGTCGCGGCGGTGGGTGATCACTTTGGTCCAGCGGTTCCTGGCTGAGGGCGACGCGGGGCTTGAGCCGCGTTCACGGCGACCGCGTTCGAGCCCGCATCGTGTGAGCGAGGCCGTCGAGGACGAGGTGGTCGAGCTTCGCAAGGAGCTGCGCGATCTGGGTCATGACGATGGCGCCCAGACGATCGCCTTCCACCTCGAGAAGCGGCACGGTCACTCACCGGCGGTCTCGACGATCTGGCGGATCCTGAGTCGACGCGGCTTCGTGGTCCCCCAGCCCCACAAGCGGCCCAAGGGTTCCTATGTCCGCTTCGAGGCCGACCAGCCCAACGAGCGTTGGCAGCTCGACATCACCCATTGGGCCTTGGCGGACGGCAGCGACGTCGAGATCCTCAACCTGGTCGACGACCACTCCCGGCTCGCGGTCGGCTCGGACGCCAGGAAGGTATTCAAGGCCAACGATGTCGTCACCGGCTTCCGCCGGGCGACAGCCCGCTACGGCCAACCGGCCCAGATGCTCTCGGACAACGCCGCCGTGTTCACCGGCATGCCTCGGCGCGGTGGGCGCGTCGCCCTCGAGATCGAACTGGGCGCGCTCGGCATCGCGTTCGGCCACTCCCGCCCCTACCACCCCCAGACCTGCGGCAAGGTCGAGCGCTTCCACCAGACCCTGAAGCGGTGGCTGGTGCGCCAACCGAACGCACCGACTTTGCGGGTCCTCCAACGTCAGCTCGACACCTTCCGCGACTACTACAACCAGCGTCGACCGCACCGGGCGCTGCGCCGACGCACACCAGCAGAAGCGTTCGCGGCTCGACCCCAAGCTCAGCCGTCCGGCATCGGCATCCATGACGGCCACTGGCGCATCCGCCAGGACCGAGTGCACGCCGGCGGCGTCATTACGCTGCGCCACAACAGCAAGTTGCACCACATCGGACTCGGCCGGCGCCACGCCGGCGCCCGCGTCCTGGTCCTCGTGCACGACCTGGACATCCGCGTCCTCGACCAGGCCGGCCACCTCATCCGCGAGCTAACGCTCGACCCGAGCCGCAACTACCAGAGGCAGGCCGGATCGTGAAAGATGTCTCGGGACATCTGTGCACGATGTCCCGAGACATCGCAGTGGAGCGGACGACGGGATTCGAACCCGCGACCCTCACCTTGGCAAGGTGATGCTCTACCAACTGAGCCACGTCCGCGTGAGCCTTCGAGAATAGCGCCGGACCGCCGGCGGTCGTAGCCTCGCCGCCCATGCGCATCGGGATCTTCGGCGGCGACGTTTCGAGCGGCGGGACCATCGACGACGTGGTGACCTCGGCCCGGACGGCGGCCGACGAGCGCTTCGCCACCTACTGGCTTCCCCAGATCTTCGGCTTTGACGCCCTCACCGCCCTGGCCGTCATCGGACGGGAGGTACCAGGCATCGAGCTCGGCACCTCGGTGATCCCCACCTATCCCCGCCACCCGATGATGCTGGCGGCGCAGGCGCTCACGACCCAGGCGATCTCGGCCGGCCGCCTGGCCCTCGGCATCGGGCTCTCGCACCAGATCGTCATCGAGGGCATGTTCGGCTACTCGTTCGAGAAGCCGGTGCGGCACATGCGCGAGTACCTCGAGATCCTGCTGCCGCTCATCCAGAAGGGCTCGGTGTCGTTCCAGGGCGAGACGCTCTCCGCCAACGGCGGGCTCCAGATCCAGGGAGCTACGCCATGTCCTGTGTTGCTCGCAGCTCTCGGACCCAAGATGCTCGAGCTCGCCGGCGGCGTCGCCGACGGCACGATCACCTGGGTGACGGGGCCGGCGACGCTCGAGGGGCACACGGTTCCGGTGATCAACGCCGCCGCCGAGCGCGCCGGCCGTCCGGCGCCGCGGGTGTGCGCGGGCCTGCCGGTGTGTGTGACTGACGACGTCGAGGCCGCGCGCGGGCGGGCAGCGAAGGTGTTCGAGATCTACGGCTCACTGCCGTCGTACCGGGCGATGCTCGACCGGGAGGGCGCCGAAGGCCCGGCCGACGTCGCGATCGTGGGTGACGAAAAGACGGTAAACGCCTCGATCCAGCGACTCGCCGAGGTCGGAGCGAGTGATTTCCTCGCCGCCGAGTTCAGTTCGTCGCGCGAGGAGCGCGGGCGCACGCGCGAGCTGCTCCGCTCGCTGATCTGAGCGCCCGGTGAGCCAACCCGAGGCGGGGCCGCGCTCACCGTTCGACGCCCTGGGAGCGCTCGCATCGCAAGAAGTCGAGGTCACCGACGCGCTCCGTCACGTCGAGGTGTACACGATGGCGGGGCTGCTGACCCTGCTCTGGCACGGCGAGCCGGATTTCGAGCGGGTCGTCGTGATGTGTGGCGGCGCGATGGGCGGCATGCTCGGTCCCGCCGGTGGCCTGTACCACGACCTCGGCACTCGCTTCGCGAAGGAAGGCATCGGGACCATCCGGGTGGGCTACCGACAACCGAACGACCTGCGCACGTCCGTGCACGACCTGGTGGCGGCAGCCGAACTGGCGGCTCGGCACGGTGCCAAACGGTTCGTCACCGTCGGCCATTCGTTCGGCGGTGCGGTCGCGATCCGGGCCGGCATCGTGCTCGGTGACGACTGCGCCGGCGTCGCGACCCTGTCGACCCAGTCGGGCGGCTGCGAGGACGCCGGACGACTCGGCACAACACCGCTCCTCCTGCTCCACGGCGAGCGCGACGAGCTGCTGCCGCCGGAGACGAGCTACATGGTGCAGGCGCTGGCGGGAACCGGCGAGGTCGTGATCCTCCCCGGCACCGGCCACCTTCTCACCGAGGCGGGCGACGAGCTCCGCGACCGGCTGGGCGCCTGGATCCCCGAGCGCTTCGCGCCGTAGAACGCGCGACGGCCGAGCACCTTCGCACCGTGGTCTCGAGCTCGCCCGACGGCGATGTCGCGACCGCGCCTCAGGTCCCGGCCAGGCGCTCCACCACTGGCGCGAACGACTCATACTGGTCGTCGCCCAGGATGACGTACGACACGCCCCACTCCTCGCGGCGCTGGACGAGGAGGTCGCAGCACTCGTCGGCGGTGCCGACGAGTGCGACGCCGGACTCGAGAGCGGTGTCGGCGTCGAGACCGAAGCGACCCGCGACCGCCTCGGCGACGCCGCGCCGGTCGTCCGTGATGGCGGCGACGAAATAGCGGATCTGAAGCTCGAGGTCGTCGAACCGGCTCCCGGCACCCTCGCGGACCCACTCGATCTTCTGCTTGGTCATCGACGCCACGGTGTCCTGCACCGCGTCGGCGCTCACCTCACCTTTGCGCAGGTTGGGGTTGATGCCGACGATGTCGGCCTCGCGTCCGGCCAGGCCTAACAGCTTCGGTCCCCCGCCCCCGACGAGGATCGGCGGGCGAGGCTGCTGCGCCGGCTTCGGGATGCCGTCGTAGCCGGTGATGGTGTAGTGCTTGCCCGCGAGCGAGAACGGGCCGTCGCCCCAGGCGCCCTTCATGATCGCCAGCGCCTCCTCGAGCCGCTCGATGCGCGTACCGGGCCGGTCGTAGGGGAATCCGAGGGCGTCGTAGTCGGTCCTCTGCCAGCCGGCGCCGATCCCGGCCTCCACGCGCCCCCCCGAGACCACATCGAGCGTGGCGAACTCCTTGGCGACCACGGCCGGGTGCTTGTAGTCGTTGCCGAGGACGAGCGTGCCGACCCGCAGCGACTCGGTCGCCTCGGCCGCCATCGCGATGCCGACCATGGGCGCGTGCACGGTGTCGAGGAAGTGATCGGGCATGTACAGGCACGAGTACCCGAGGTCCTCGACCTTGCGCGCCCGCTCGCGCCACTCGCGGCCGGAGCCGGCGCCGCTCGTCTGGACTCCGAAGCGGAACTTGCGGTCATGGGCCATGACGTCCTTGTCTCTCCTACGTGCCGGCCAGCCGGGCGACGACCGGCGCGAACTGCTCGATCACGTCGACGCCGACAACGTGGTAGCTCATGAGCCAGCGTTCACGCCGCGCGACCAGATCATCGGCCATCTCGTCGAGCGTGCCCGCCAGCACCACCGGCGTCTCGAGCGCCTCGTCCGGGGTGACGCCGAAGGCGGGTGCCATCGCCTCCGCGAGCGAGCGGCGGTCGTCGGTGAAGTGGGTGAAGCCGACGAACGTCTGAATCTCGAGCTCGTCGAAGCGATCGCCGGCAGCCTCGCGTACCCATGCCAGCTTCTGGTCGGTGGCGGCGCCGGTAATGGAATGGGCGGCGTCTTCGGTGATGGCCTCGCCACTGCGGAGGTTGGCGTTGATACCGACGATGTCGGCCTCCTGCGCGCCGAGCGACAGCACCTTCTTGGCGCCGCCACCGACGATCATCGGCGGATGCGGACGCTGCACCGGCTTGGGCTGCCCGTCGAGGTCGGTGATCGTGTAGTGCTCGCCCTCGAAGCTGAATGGCTTGTCATCCATGAGGCCCTTCAGGATCGCGATCGACTCGGCCAGCCGGGCGATGCGCACGCGGGGCCGGTCGAGGGGAATGCCCGCTTTCTCGTAGTCGGCGGTCATCCACCCCGCGCCGACTCCGAGCTCGAGGCGCCCGTCCGAGAGAAGGTCGAGGGTGGCGGCCTCACGTGCGAGGACGACGGGGTGCTTGTAGTCGTTGCCGAGGACGAGCGTGCCGACCCGCAGCGTCGAGGTGGTCTCGGCCACCATGGCGATCGCCGGCATCGGCGCGACCGGATGGTCGACGAAATGGTCGGGGACGAACCACGTCGAGTACCCGAGGTCCTCGGCCTTGCGGGCCTTCTCTCGGTACGAGTCGGCCGAGGCCGCATGCGAGGCCATCACGCCGAAGCGGAACCTCCGATCGTGCGGCACGGCGGCGGAGGCTACCCGCTCGACCGTTCTCGTGACCGCAGGTGACCGCGGCGGTCGCTTCCCGCCGCGAGAGGCGGTGCTCAGGGACCGGTGGACCCGAAGCCGTGGATGTCGCGCTCGGTCGCGCCGAGGTCGTCGACCTCCTCCCACTCCACCAACTCCACCTTCTCGACCACGAGCTGGGCGATCCGGTCGCCCCGCTTCACCTCGTAGGGCTCGGCCGGATCGGTGTTGACGAGCACGACCTTGAGCTCGCCCCGGTACAGCGGGTCGATGAGACCGGGCGTGTTGAGGCAGGTGACGCCGTGGCGCAGGGCGAGGCCCGACCGCGGCAGGACGAAGCCGGCGTAGCCGGCGGGGATGGCGACGGCGACCCCGGTTGGCACGATCGCGCGGCCGCCGCGCGCCGCGATCTGCACGTCTTCGCGGGCGTGGAGGTCGTAGCCGGCGTCGTCGGGATGCTGCGCCTCGGGTAGCGGGAGCGCAGGGTCGAGCCGGCGGATCTGCACGCGCACGCGCGGCAGCGTACGCGCGAGTCCCCCGGCGCTACTTGGGCGGCGCGTACTTGCTCCCGCCCGCCTTCTTCATCGCCTCGACGCTCTCCTCCATCGTCATCAGCGGGGTGGTGTGGAGCGCCTTCACCGAGCCCTTCGCCGCCACACTGACGGAGAACGCCGCCGCGGTGACGTTGTCGGGGAAGTCGCAGACGCCGATCAGGTCGTACTGACCGAAGGCGAGCCAGGCGCTCTCGAACTTCCCGCCCAGCCCCTCGACCGCGGGGCGGACGGCGTCCATCCGGTTCTGGGGGTTCTTGACCATCGCGGCCCACGACTCCGGGGTGTAGGCCACCTGGACGAGGTACTTGGGCATCGGGCTGCTCCTCTCTCCGACCGACCGATGAGGCCAGTGTCACGTGAACCGCCCGCAGGCGCCAGCGCGACGGACCGGATGAGCCCGGCTCACCGGCGGGCGAGCCACTCCTCCCGGAGCTTGGGCTTGCGCACCTTGCCGTTGGGGTCGCGGGGCAGCTCGTGAACGAACTCGACCACCCGCGGCCGCTTGTAGTCGGCGAGGTGCGCGCGGCACCACGCCACCACCCCGTCGGCGTCGAGCGCGGAGCCCGCCTCGGGCTGCACGACCGCATAGAGGGCCTCGCCCCAGCGGTCGTCGGGCACACCGAGCACGGCGCAGTCGACGATCTCCGGGTGCCGGAACAGCACGTCCTCGACCTCGCGGGGGTAGATGTTCACACCGCCTGAGATCACCATGTCGCTCTTGCGGTCGGTGAGGTAGAGGTAGCCGTCCTCGTCGAGATAGCCGGCGTCGCCCACAGTGAACCACTCCCCGCGATGGGAAGCAGCGGTCTTGTCGTCGTCGTTGTGGTACCGGAACGACGAGGCGGCGGGCTTTGCGTAGATCGTGCCCACCTCGCCCGGCGGCAGCGGGTTGCCGTCGTCATCGAGGATGGCGAACTCGTTGCCGGGGAACGGCTTCCCGACGCTCCCGGGATGCGCGAGCCACTCCTGCGGGGCGATCACCGTGCCGCCGCCCTCGGAGGCGCCGTAGTACTCCCAGACCTTGTCGGCGCCCACGACGTCCATGAACGCGTGCTTGAGCGGGACCGGGCAGGGCGCGGCCGCGTGCACGACCATCTTCAGCGACAAGAGGTCGTACCGAGCGCGCACGTCGGGCGGTAGCTCGAGGATGCGGGTGAAGTTGGCCGGGACCATGTGGGTGTTGGTCACACCCCGGCCTTCGATCAGCGCCAGGCACCCGCGCGCGTCCCACCGCGCCATGATCACGACTGTCGCGCCGAACGCGAGGTGCATCTGCGCCCAGAACAGCGGACCCATGTGGTACGAGGGACCGACGAGCAGGTGGATGTCGTCGGGGCCGAGGCCCCAACGCTCCCCCGAGGCGGCCACACCGTCGGCGCGGCGCCTGAAGTCGTCGTCGCCGATGGCCACGCCCTTCGGGCGTCCCGTCGTGCCGGACGTGTACGCCATCGTCGTGGGCCAGCCGTCACCGATCACGTCGGGCGGTTCGATCTCGCCGGACGCCGGCGCGCCGGCGAGCGTCTCCTCGTAGCCGTCACCCACTACGAGCCGGGGGACGTCGGCGACCCCGCCGAGCACCGGAGCGAGGTCGGACGCCACCACCGCCGCCCTCGCGCCCGAGTCGGTGACGATCCAGCCCGCCTCGTCCGCCTTGAAGTGGGTGTTCACCGGGACGGCGATCGCCCCCAGCCGGCCGCAGGCGTGCAGCACCTCGAAGAACTCGAACGAGTTGGGCACCATCACCGCGACCCGGTCGCCGCGCCGCACTCCGAGTGCGTGCAGCGCGTGCCCGGCCCGACGCGCCCGGTCGTCGAGCTGGGCGTAGGTGAGGGCGACGTCGCCGAGCCGAAGGGCCGTCTGGTCGGGTCGTAGCCTCGCCTGGGCGAGCAGTCCGGCCGCGCCCGCATCGCTCATCGGCCCATCCTCCCACCGCGTGGACCGCTCGACCCGACCGGCAGGACCGTCGAGCCCTTCCGGATCCAACGCCACCGGCGTGACGCCCCGACGGGAGGCAGAATCGGCCCCGAACCGGCGCCGGAGGGGTCGATGAGCGAGAGCGAGCTCGAGGGCACCAGCCGCCCGTACCGATGGCGCTGCTGATCGGCGACGTCCTCCGGCACGCCGCCCGGGTGACGCCACGGCGAACGGCTGCGACCCTCGGCGACGGCTCACTCACCTTTGGCGCCCTCGACGAACGGGCCAACCGCGTCGCCCACGCCCTCTCCCGCATGGGGGTGAGCCACGGCGACCGGGTCGCCTGGTGGGGCGACACGTCGCTCGAGGCGGTACCGCTCTTCTTCGCGCTGGCGAAGCTGGGGGCGGTCTTCGCGCCGGTCAACGCCCGCCTGGGAGCGGACGAGGCCGCCGAGGTGATCGGCTACGCGCGTCCGCGCCTTCTCCTAGTCGATCCGGCGCACGCCGAGCTCGTCGAGGGGATCGACGTGCCGGTGCTCACCCACGCGGCGCTCGACGAGGCCGCGTCGCGGGCGAGCGCATCCGACGTGCATGCCCCCACGCTCGACGAGCGCGACCCGCACGTCATCTTCTTCACCAGCGGCAGCACCGGTCGATCGAAGGGTGTGGTGCTCTCGCACCGCGCCAACTATCTGCGCAGCTTCCCGCCGCTGGCCGCCGACACCGGACGAGCCGGCGGCACCGTCTGCATGTTCCCCCTGTTCCATATGGCCGGGTGGTCGCTCGGCCTGGGCTGCTGGCAGGCGCGCCGGGCTCTCCACCTGGTGCGCGCGCCCGACGCCGAGACGCTGCTCGACGAAGTCGAGCAGCGGCACGCGGCGCGCATCTACCTCATCCCGGCAGTCTGGGCTCGAGTGCTCGAGCACGGTACGACCGGGCGCGACCTTGCGAGCCTCGAGGAGGCAGACACCGGCACGTCGGCGACCCCTCCCGAGCTGGTGGCCACGATCCGTGACGCGCTCCCCCACACGGTCACCCGGATCTTCTACGGCTCCACCGAAGCCGGCGCGGGGACGGTGCTGGCGCACCACGACCTCGATCGGAAGCCGGGCAGCGTCGGGCTCCCCCAGCCCGGCGTCGACGTGCGCCTCTCGGACGACGGCGAGGTATGCATCGACAGCGACCTGCTCATGGATGGCTACTTCGAGCTGCCCGACGCCACGGCGGAGGCGCTGCGCGATGGCTGGTACCACACCGGTGACGTCGGCGTCTTCGACGACGAGGGCTACCTCTCGATCATCGGGCGCGTGCGCGACGTGATCCGCACCGGGGGCGAAACCGTCGCGCCGGGCGAGGTGGAGCGTGCGCTCGCGACCCATCGTGCCGTCGACGATGTGGCCGTGATCGGGCTGCCTGACCCGCACTGGGGGGAGATCGTGTGCGCGGTCGTCGTGCCGGCAGCGGGTCATGCCGTCGACCTCGAGAGCCTGCGGAGGCACTCTCGGGAGCGGCTCGCCGCCTTCAAGCAGCCCCGCCGGCTCGAGCTGCTCGATGCGCTCCCCCGCACGCCCGCCACCGGGCAGGTGCAGCGGACGCTGCTCGTGGAGCGCCTCGCGTCCCGAACAACCTGACCCTCGCTCTACCTGGGCGAGGCGCCCGCCTCCTGACGCAGGCGGTCGCGCAGGGCGAACTTCTGGATCTTGCCCGACGGCGTACGGGGGAAGTCGTCGACCGCCCGCAGCTCCTCGGGCCACTTCTGGCGGGCGAGGCCCGCCCCGTCGAGGTGGGCGCGCACCGCTTCGAGTGCGGGCAGCTCGGCGCCCGGCAGTGGCCGGACGAACGCGCACGCGTGCTCACCGAGCCGGGCGTCGGGTGCGGAGACCACTGCGGTCTCGGCGACACCCGGCATGCGCAGCAGCAGCTCCTCTACCTCCAGCGCGCTGATGTTCTCCCCGCCGCGGATGATGATGTCCTTCTTCCGGTCGACGATGGCCAGGTACCCGTCGGGGTCGAGCACCCCGACGTCACCCGTCGCGTACCAGCCGTCGGCGTCGAAGCACTGCTCGGTCAGCTTCGGGTCCGTGTAACCGGGGAAGCAGTCGGGGCCCCGGCTGTGGATCTCGCCCGGCTCCCCGACCGCGACCTCCCTCCCGTTGTCGTCGAGGAGGCGGATCTCGCACCCCGGCATCGGCCGCCCGTCGGTGTAGAGGCGTTTCTCACGGGGATCGCCGTCGTGGGTGCAGCCCGTGATCGACGGGTGCTCGGTCGACCCGTACAGGCGCACGATCGAGATGCCCATGGCGTCGGCACGGTCGGCGACCGCGGCGGGGACCGACGAGCCGCCGAGGCCGATGTGGCGCATGAGCTCCATGTGCTCGTCGGTGAAGTCGGGATGGTCGAGCAGGCTGGTCAGGAAGAACGTGGCGCCGGTGCCGCTGAGGAGCCGGTCCTCGAGCATCGCCCGCAGCACCTCGGCCGGGTCCCAGACGTCGATGAGGTTGATCGGCTCCCGCCGCCACACGGGGAGCAGCAACGCGGCGAGCATCCCGATGCCATGGCCGACCGGGGCGCCCACGAGCGCCGGCGGCGAGCCCGAGGCCTGCATGGCGCCGAGCTGGCGGATCTCGAAGCCGATCGTGCGGTGCGCGTGCACCACGCCCTTCGGGTCTGCGGTGGTGCCCGACGTGTAGGCGACGAGCGCCGGCGCCGCCGGGTCGGCCCGGGCCGGGGTGTCGACGGGCTCGGCGTCGGCGAGGACAGCGAAGGAGAGGTGGCCACCGTCGTCGTCGCCCACCACTGCCACGAGCTCGAGGTCGGGCAGGTCGGGGCGCAGGGCGTCGAGGTTGGCGAGGTAGTCGAGGTGTCCGAAGCGGTCGGCGGTCACGAACACGCGGGCACCCGACTGGCGGAGGATGAAGCCGACTTCCTTGGGGCCGTAGAAGTGCACGATGGGCACCGGGACTGCGCCGAGGAAGGCGATGCCCCAGAACGTGGCCGCGGCCTCGACCCAGTTCGGGAGCTGGAACGCCACCAGCTCGCCGGGACCAACGCCGCGCTCGCGGAGCCCGCCGGCGACCCGGCGAGCGAGGTCGGCGACGTCTCCGAACGTGCCCGACCACGGCCGGAGCCGTGAGCGGACCTTGAACGTGAGGCCGGCGCCGGCGCCGAGCCCGGCGGCGAGGACGGCGCCGAGCGTTTCGTCAGTCCATGCGCCCTCCGCGAGGTACCGGCGGGTGAGGTCGCCGGGCGGGGCACGGAGCTGCCAGTCGATCGGCACGGCGCGGCGACGCTACCGCGCCCGCCCCGAGCCTTGACGGAAGGAATAGGATTCTGGATATGCAGAACACTGTTCCGGCGGTGGCCGACCGGAGCGAATCGTTGGCCGATCGGGCCGCGTCGAGGGCGCTTACGGAGCGCCACCGGGCGTACGCCGAGGAGGTCCGGCGTCTGATCGACGCCGCCTACGCGGTGATGCGCCGCAGTGGCGAGACCGACCCCCGGGTGAGCGACATCGTGCGGGAGGCGGGACTGTCGAACCAGGCCTTCTACCGCCACTTCCGGGGCAAGGACGAGCTGCTGCTCGCCGTCCTCGACGACGGCCACCGCCGGCTCGTCGGCTATCTGGAGCACCGGCTCTCCCGCGCCACGCCCGGCGCCGAGCAGGTGCGGGAGTGGGTCGAAGGCGTGCTGGAGCAGGCCCGCAACCGCGAGGCCGCCGGGAACACACGTCCGTTCGCCATCGACGGCGCCCGTCTCGCGGACCGCTTCCCCGCCGAGACGGCGCGCTCGCGCGAGCTGCTGCTCCGGCCGTTGCGCGACGCGCTCGTGGTCGCGGGTGGGGACGCCGACCGCGACGCCGACGCGATCTACCACCTCGTGATGGGCTCGATGAACGACGCGCTCGTGCACCGCGCCACACCGTCGCAGGCCGACGTGGATCACCTCGTCGATTTCGCGCTCACGGGGATCGGCGCCTGATGGAGCGGGAGCTGCTCATCACGGGGATCGGAGGCCAGGGTGTGCAGCTCGCGGCGCAGGTCATCGCGCGGGGCGCGACGCGAGAAGGCCGGCACGTCATGCTCTTCGGCGTCTACGGCGGCGCCATGCGCGGGATGAACACCGACGGCACGGTGGTGGTGGGTGACGAGCCGCTGCGGGCGCCGCCGCTGCTCTCGCACACATGGTCGGCGATCGGGATGCACGACAAGTTCTGGGCTCCGATCGCCGCCAAGCTGCGCCCGGGCGGCCTGGTGCTCGTGAACGACTCGACGTTCGAGACCCCTCTCGACGCCGGGTCGTACCACGTGTTCCGGGTGCCGGCCACCGACCTCGCGACCCGGCTCGGCAACGAACTCGGAGGCTCAATGGTGATGGCAGGCGCCTACGCCGGCATCACGGGCCTCGTCGGGCTCGACGCCATGATCGAGGGGATGCGCGAATCGATCCCGTCGTACCGCCGGCAGCACGTCGCCGCCAACGAGAGCGCCATCCGGGCCGGGTTCGACTCGGTCGAGCACCTGGCCTGCCCGGCGTGGGACGACGCAGGAGTGCCGGCGTGAGCGAGACGACCACGATCAAGAGCCGCGGCACGGTCACCATCGACACCGACGTGTGCAAGGGATGCGAGCTGTGCATCACCGAGTGCCCGCCCCGGGTGCTTTCGATGTCGGCCGAGGTGAACCGGCTCGGCTACCGCTATCCGCGACTCCACCCCGGCTGCACCGGCTGCGCCGCCTGCCTCATGGTGTGCCCCGACTTCGTCTTCGAGATCTTCCGGTTCGACGAGCCCGTCCTCACCGAGGTGGAGACGCCGTCATGACCGTCGTCACGGTCGACCGGCGGCTCATGGAGGGGTCGGAGGCGATGGCCGAGGCTGCGATCGCGGCCGGGTGCCGCTTCTTCGCCGGCTACCCGATGACGCCGTTCACCGAGCTGCTCGAGCACTTCGCCCGCCGTCTCCCCGAGGTCGGCGGGGTGTGCATCAACGCCGAGAGCGAGCTCGAAGCCGTGGGCATGGCGTGGGGGGCGCTGGCCACCGGCGCCCGAGCCGCCACCGGCTCCACCGGCCAGGGCCTCTCGCTCATGCAAGAGAGCTTCAGCGAGATCACCCTGGCCGAGCTGCCGCTCGTGATCTTCAACATGGCCCGGGGGCAGCAGGACTACTTCCAGGCAACCAGGGGCGGCGGCCACGGCGACTACCGCCACCTCGTGCTCGCGCCGCTCGACATCGCCGAGGCCGTCGAGCTCACCCAGCTCGCCTTCCACCTCGCCGACGAGTGGCGCAACCCCGTGCTCGTGTACGGCGACTATCTCCTCGCGCACACGAACGAGTCGGTGTCGGTCGGGCGCGTCGACTTCGGCGCGCTGCCGCCCAAGGACTGGGCCGTCGACGGGTCGCTCGCCGGCACCGGCCGGTCGCGCAGCATCTCGCCGCTCGGGATCGGCAAGCACGGCAACGAGGGCCCCGGCATCGAACGGCACCTGCGCCAGGTCGCCGCCAAGCTGGGCGCCATCGAGCGGGCCGAAGCCCGGGTCGAGATCGGCCACACCGACGACGCCGAGACCGTCATCGTCGCGTTCGGGACACCGGCCAAGTTCGTGCGCTACGTCGTGCACCAGCTGCGGGCCGACGGCGAGAAGGTCGGGTACGTGCGGCCGATCACGCTGTGGCCCTACCCGTACGAAGCGGTCCGGCAGGCCGCGGAGAGAGCGCGCACCGTCGGCGTCTTCGAGCTGTGCGCCGGGCAGATGATCGACGACGTGCGCCTCGGCGTGCTCGGCCGAACGCCGGTGGTGCCCGTCGGCGGCATCTCGACCGACGGGTCCGGCTTCGGCGTGGGGCCGCTGCTCGACGCCGAGATCATCCGCGACCGCATCCTCGCCCTGCACCGGGGCGGTGCCGACGCCGAGCTGCCGCCGCTGCCCGTCAACGAGCGCGGATAACGAGGAGGAGAGCATGACCACCGATGGCGTCGTCCCGCCCGGTCCGGTGCTCGATACCGCCGCGCCGCCCATCACGGCCGCGAAGAAGGTCGCCGGCCTCAAGCCCGACCTCCTGCTCACGCAGGAGCACAATCTGTGCCCCGGCTGCGGCGAGCCACTGGCGCTGCGTGCCTATCTGGAGACGCTCACCGAGCTTGGGGTCGCCGAGCGATCGGTCATGGTCGCCGGCATCGGCTGCTACACCGCCTTCTCCGGCACCGTCGACGTCGACCTCGTGCAGGCGCTGCACGGCCGCGCTCCCTCGGTCGCCACCGGCGTGAAGCGCATGCGCCCCGACTGCGTGGTGTTCACCCTCCAGGGCGACGGCGACATGGTCAACGAGGGCCTCCAGGAGGTGCTCCACACCGCCGCTCGCGGCGAGCGGGTCACCTGCATCCTGCTCAACAACGGCGTGTTCGGCGAGACCGGCGGCCATATGACCGCCACTAGCGTGCTCGGTCAACGCACGAAGAACTCACTCGACGGACGCGACGCCGAGTATCACGGTTACCCCATCCTCATCGGCGACCTCGTCGCCCGCCTCGAGGGCGCCGCGTACGTGGCTCGCGGGTCGGTGCACAACGCCGGGTCGGTGGCACGCACGAAGAGGATGTTCCGCCGTGCGTTCCAGAGCCAGATCGAGGGCGCGGGCTTCTCGTTCGTTGAGGTGCTGACCATGTGCCCGACCGGCTGGTTCATCCCCACCGGCGAGGGCCCCGACTACATGCACGCGACGCTCGGAGAGGTCCACGTCATGGGCGAGCTCAAGGCCGACGGGGTCGTGAACACGACCGAAGAGCTGCACGACGAGAACGTGCGCAAGCAGCGCGAGGTCGAGGCCAAGCTGGCCGCCGGCGGCCTCGACGAGTAGCGAGCCTCGTCGGAACGCAGCGCGCGATGGACTTCACCTATCCACCCGAGGCCGAGTCGTTCCGCACGCAGTTCCGGGCGTGGCTGGAGGAGCACCTGCCCGACGACCTCCGGGGCGTGCACGCGAGCGTGGCGATGGAGGGCGGCGCCGGCCTCGAGCGGCTACGAGCGTGGAACCGCACGCTGGCCGGCGCCCGCTACGCCGCCATCGCCTGGCCGCCCGACTACGGAGGTCGAGGCGCCGGGGTCATGGAGCAGGTGGTGTTCGCCGAGGAGATGCACCGCGCCGGCGCCCCCGGGACGGTGAACCTCATCGGGCTCTCGAACATCGCTCCCGCGATCATCGAGCACGGCACCGAGGATCAGAGGCGCCGGCTGCTCCCCCGGATGCTGCGCGGTGACGACATCTGGTGCCAGGGGTTCTCCGAGCCCGACGCCGGCTCCGACCTCGCGTCTCTCGCCACGTCGGCGATCGCCGACGGCGACGACTTCGTCGTCAACGGCCAGAAGACCTGGAACACGCTCGGCCACCTCGCCAACTGGTGCGAGCTCCTGGTGCGGTCGAACCCGGACGCGCCGAAGCACAAGGGCATCTCGTGCCTGCTCGTCGACATGACGCTCCCGGGCGTCGAGGTCCGGCCCCTCGTCACCATCACCGGCGAGCGGGAGTTCAGCGAGATCTTCTTCACCGACGTGCGCGTGCCCCGGGAGGCGCTGCTGGGCCCGCTCGACGACGGGTGGCGGGTGGCGATGACGACCCTCGCCCACGAACGCGGCGGAGTCGCGAGCCTGCACCTGGGCCTGCGCAAGAAGATCGCCGACCTGCTCGCCGAGGCGAAGCAGACCCCGCTCGGCGGGTCGCGTACCGCGGCGCAGGACCCGGTCCTGCGCCAGCGGCTGGCTCGCGTCTACCTCGAGGGTGAGCTCCTCAAGCTCGTGTCGCAGCGGGCGATCTCGGGAGCGATCCACGGCCGTGAGATGGGCCCCGAGTCGAGCGTCGCCAAGCTCGTGTGGAGCGAGGCCGAGCAGCACCTCTGCGAGGTCGCGGGTGACGTGCTCGGCGCCGACGCCGACCTCGGTCGCTGGGGTCGAGACCGGGTCGCCATGCGGTCGTTCACGATCGCGGGAGGCACCACCCAGGTCAACAAGAACATCATCGCCCAGCGCATCCTGGGCTTGCCGCGGGGCGGGTAGGCGGCGGGTAGCCCCCGGCGGCGTGCGGTGGCAAGCTCGCGGGTCGTGGCGGAGCTCAACGCCCACGAGGCCGTCAACGTCTACTTCGACGAGGCCGCCGGCCTGATCGACCTCGACGAGGAGATGGGCGACATCCTCAAGTCGTCCTACCGGGAGATCTCCGTACAGGTGCCGGTGCGGCTCGACTCCGGCGGGCTGCTCGTGGTGCGGGGCTACCGGGTGCAGCACAACGGCGCGCGCGGCCCGTACAAGGGCGGGATTCGCTACCACCCCACTACCGACCTCAACGAGGTCCGGGCCATGGCCTCGCTCATGACCTGGAAGACCTCGCTGCTCGAGATCCCCTTCGGCGGCGCCAAGGGCGGCATCGAGGTCGACCCGCGCGTGCTCAGCCAGCGCGAGCTCGAGCGCATGACCAGGCGGTTCACGCTCGCGATCAGCCACGTGCTCGGCGTCTACCGCGACATCCCCGCGCCCGACGTCAACACCAACGCCCAGGTGATGGCGTGGATGATGGACGCCTTCTCGGGCAAGGAGGGGTACACGCCCGCCATCGTGACCGGGAAGCCGCTCGACTTCGGGGGCGCACCGGGACGGGAGCAGGCGACCGGTCGGGGCTGCGTGTACGTGCTCGACGCCGCCACCAAGCACTGGGGCGTCGACCTCTCGAGCATGCGGGCGGCGATCCAGGGCTTCGGAAACGTCGGCTCGTGGGCGGCGCTCGAGCTGGCCGAGCGGGGCGTGAAGGTCATCGCAGTGTCGGACATGTACGGAGGCGTGTACCGGAGCGACGGGCTCGACGTGCACGCCCTGGCGGCGCTGGCACGCGAGGGCCGGGCCGTCAAGGAGGCCGAGGAGGGCGAGTCGATCACCAACGAGGACCTGATCGAGCTCGACTGCGATGTGCTGATCCCCGCCGCGCTCGGCGAGGTGATCCGCAAGGACAACGCCGAACGGGTGCGGGCCCGGATCGTTGTCGAGGCGGCGAACTACCCGACCACGCCCGACGCCGACAAGATCCTCAACGACCGTGGCGTCCGCGTGATCCCCGACGTGCTCGCGAACGGCGGCGGCGTGACCGGCTCCTACTTCGAGTGGACGCAGAACATCCAACAGTTCACGTGGAAGGAGTCGCGGTTCAACGACGAGCTCGAGGACAAGCTGCGGGACGCCTTCGAGTCGGTCGCCGGCTTCGCCGACTACCACAGTTGCTCGATGCGCATGGCCGCCTTCGCCATCGCGATCACGAGGGTCGCCCACGCCGCCCGCCTCCGCGGGTACATCTAGGGGCCAGCGGCATAACTGTCACAGGCCGCTGCTATTGATGCGTCCATGAAGTACCAGGGTGGTACCTGGGAGACGCATCTTGAGCGGACGGCCAAGCCTCAGCACGGCGCGTTCACCCGACAACAGGCTCTCGAGGCAGGAATGAGCCCCCGACAGCTGCATCGCCGCGTGCTCGACGGCCGGGTCGTCGCCATAGACCGCGGCGTTTACCGTCACGCGACGACACCCGAGAGCTGGCAGCAGCGACTCATCGCCGCTTGTCTCGCCGGCCCCGCGGTTGCCTCACATCGGTCCGCCGGGCTTCTCTGGGACTTCCCGACGACGCCATCCGAAGTACTAGAGGTGACCGCACTGCGTCATCGGCGCCGGAAGGCCGCGGACGTCATCTGGCACGAGTCGTATCACCTAACCGCGCGAGACATCACTGAACGCGACGGGATCGCGGTCACACGACCGGTGCGGACCTTCCTTGATCTCGGCTGGGTGCTGACCGGTGATCAACTCGAGGAGGTTCTCAACGAGGGGCTTCGCAGGAACCTGCTGTCGGTACCCGCCGTCTGGCAGCGCATGGAGGAGCTGGGGCTCCTTCGCCCCGGCGCCGGTCGAGTCCGGAAGGTGCTCCGGGGCCACGTGCCCGGTCAGCGGCGTCCCGAGAGTGTGCTTGAGACCCGCTTCCTCCAGCTGATCCGAGCGGCCCGAGTCCCGGAGCCCGTCGGCCAGCACGAGGTGCGGGTCGCCGACAAGCTGATCGCTCGCATCGACTTTGCGTATCCAGAACTCAAGCTGGCGATCGAACTCGACGGCAAGGCGTATCACTTCGGTGAGCGAGCTGATTGTCGTGATCGCGGCCGCGAGAACGCGCTCGTGGCGCTCCACTGGCGCGTCCTGCGCTTCGATTGGGAGGACGTAACGCGACGACCTGACTACGTGATCGCAACACTGAGAGGAGCGCTCCGGGCAACCGCATGATGCGTCTCCTAGGTACCGCCCTGGTACCTAGGGGACGCATCTACAGCTGGGTGGTCTCGGCGAGGTCGGCGGCTTTCTGCATCATGTCGAGCACGATCGGGCCGAAGGCCTCCATCTTGGGGTTGTCGGCACCGCCCTGCCGGTAGCGGGCGTAGCCGCCCTCGAGCACGATCGCGATCTTGAACCGGGCGAGGATCTCGTAGTAGTCGATCTCGTCGACGGGACGGCCGCTCTCGCGCTCGTAGTACTCGAGCACCTGCTCGCGCGACGGCATGCCGGTGTAGTCGACGTACCCCGCCGTCGACGGGTCGTCGCCCTCCCGGGGCCAGCCCATGATCACCCAGCCGAGGTCGAGCAGCGGGTCGCCCACCGTCGCCATCTCCCAGTCGACGATCGCCGCGAGCCGCGCCGGGGCGCCGTGGCTGAACATCACGTTGGCGAACTGGTAGTCGCCGTGCATGATCCCGGGCTCGTACCGGCTCGGCTTGTGCCGGCGTAGCCAGTCGGCGGCGGCCTCGGTGCCGGGAAGCTCACGGATCTGGAACTTCGACAGGTGCGAGAGCCAGCGGTCGACCTGGCGTTCGTGGAACCCGTCGGGCCGGCCCAACCCCTCGAGCCCGCGCGCCCGCCAGTCGACCTTCGACAGCTTGGCGATCCCGTCGACGAGCTGGTAGCCGAGCCCGGCGCGCGCCCCGAGGTCGGCATCGAACGGCGGCGGCCACGTCTGCCCCATGCTCATCGGCGACCAGCCGTCGACGTAGCCCATCAAGTAGAAGGTTGCGCCGAGCACGCTGGTGTCGTCGCAGGCGGCGATCGCCTCGGCGTGGGGCACGTCGGTGCCGTTGAGCGCCGAGAGCACCCGCCACTCGCGCAGCATGGTCTCGTTCCGTCCCTCCGGCACCTGGCGGGGCGGACGCCGGAGCACCATCCGGTGCTCACCGCGGGTGATCTCGAAGATCTCGTTCGACGAGCCGCCACTGATGAAACGGGCCGCGAGCCGTTCCTCCGCGCCCGGGAGCCTCCGTTCGTCCATCCAACGCGCGAGAGCGGTCTCGTCGATGAGTCCTGCGACCCGTTCCTGCTCGCTCGTGCTCACAGGTTCCCGACCTCGAGGTCGAGGAGGTGCGCGAACCTCTCCCGAGCCTCGGCGCGCTGCTCCGGCAGATGCGCGCTCGGCCACACGCCGTCCGACGGCTGGTAGCCCTTCAGCACCTGCCGGGCGATGGTGACCTTGTGCACCTCGGTGGGCCCGTCGGCGATGCCCATGATCGGTGCCGCCATCCACATGCCCGCCAGCGGCATCTCGTTCGACACCCCGATCGCGCCGTGGGCATGCATCGACCGGTAGACCACGTCGTGGAGCACCTTGGGCGTCGCCACCTTCACGCCCGCGATCTCGGTGCGGGCCTGGTGCCCGCCGAACTGGTCGATCGTCCAGGCCGCGTGCAGCACCTGGAGCCGGAACTGGAGGATCTGGACCCACGACTCCGCGATGGCGTCCTGCACCATCTGCTTCTTCGCCAGCAGCTCGCCCTGGGTCGTCCGGCTCAGCACCCGTTCGCACATCATGTCGAATGCCCGCTGGCACATCCCGATCGTCCGCATGGCGTGGTGGATGCGCCCGCCGCCTAACCGGGTCTGCGCGATGACGAATGCCTGGCCCTCGCCGCCCAGCAGGTTCTCCGGCGGCACCCGCACGTTCTCGTAGCGCACGTAGGCGTGCGAGCCCTCCCCCTCGGGTTCGCCGCCGAGGCCGACGTTGCGGATGATGTCGAGCCCGGGCGTGTCCGTCGGCACCAGGAACATCGACGTGCCGTGGTACACGGGGACGTCGGGGTCGGTCACCGCCATCACGATCGCGAACGACGCGTAGCGCATGTTGGACGAGAACCACTTCTCGCCGTTGATGACCCACTCGTCGCCGTCGCGTTCGGCCCGGCATCGGAACTCCTGGGGGTCGGCGCCGGCCTGCGGCTCGGTCATCGAGTAGCAGGACGAGATGCGGCCGGCGAGCAGCGGCTGGAGGTAGCGCTCCTTCTGCTCGTGGGTCCCGTAGTGGGCGATGATCTCGGCGTTGCCGGAGTCCGGCGCCTGGCAGCCGAACACGCTGGGTGCCCACTGGGACCGGCCGAGGATCTCGTTCATCAGCGCGAGCTTGAGCTGGCCGTAGCCCTTTCCACCCAGGTCGGGGCCGAGGTGGCAGGCCCACAGGTCGCGCGCCCTCACCTCGTCCTGGAGCGGGCGCACCGCCTTCTCGTGGACGGAATGGCTCTTGTCGTAGACGAGGTGCGAGCTGAACGCGAGGTCGAGCGGCTCGACCTCGGCCTTCACGAACTCGGCCATCCAGTCGAGCTTCTCCTGGAACTCCGGTTCGGTCGAGAAGTCCCACGCCATCAGTTCGCCTTCCGTTCGCGGATCACAGTGTTCCGACGTTCATGGTCGCCTCGCCGCCCATCGGGCTCTCGACCGTGGTCGGAGCAAGTGTGAGCG
>JBOGFI010000095.1:0-6586 GCA_050743365.1 Acidimicrobiia bacterium
GTCCCGGCCCTCGCGCCGGGCGCGCCCACGACCGCCGCCCGCTCCCTGCCCCGCGCCACCCCCGCCCGGTGGGAGGCGCCCGGCCTGCTGCTCTCCTCCGACACCGTCGCCCTCGGTGCCGCCCTGGCGCTCTCGGGGGCGACGTCGTCGGTGCTCGCCGTGGCCTACGCCCTCGGAGCCCTGCTGACGCTGGCGGCCTGCCAGGGCTACCGGGTGCCGATCACCCTGTCGGCGCTCGAGTCGGCGCCGTGGCTGCTCGGGCGGCTGGCGGTCCCGTTGGTCCTGCTCGGCCCCATCGTCTTGCTCCGGGGCGTCGACCCCGATGTCTTCGCCATGGTGCTCCTCGCCATGGCCCTCATCCTGGTGGGACGGGTCGCGTCCTACGCGCTGCTCCGGCGCCTCCGCCAGCAGGGCTACCTGCTCGAGCCGGCGGTGATCCTCGGCGCCGGGCAGGTCGGCGCCGAGCTGGCGCGCGTCTTCAAGACCCGGCGCGAGCACGGCATCGAGCCGGTCGGGTTCCTCGACTGCGTCGGCGGCGACCTGCCGCTGCCGCTCCTCGGGGACGTCGACCGTCTCGACGAGCTCTTGCGGGACGGGGCGGTCCGCCACGTTGTCGTCGCCTTCGGCCCGGCGCGGGAGGCCGAGCTCGTGCAGGTGCTGCGCACCGCCGTTCGCTACGACGTCGAGCTGCACGTGGTCCCGCGGTTCTTCGACGTCGGCGTCGCGCCGCCGGGGCCCGACAGCGACGACGTGCGCGGCATTCCCCTGAACCGTGTCCGGCGGTCGGTTCTCCGTCCCGAAGCGGAGCTCGTCAAGCGAGTGGTCGACATCGCGGTGGCGGCCACGCTCCTCGCGGTCGCGGCCCCCGTTCTCGCGGTGGTCGCGCTGGTGGTGCGGCTCACCAGCCCCGGGCCGGTGCTGTTCTGCCAGGACCGCGTCGGGCGCGACGGACGGGTCTTCAAGATGCGGAAGTTCCGCACGATGGTCCACGACGCCGAGGACCACCTCGAACGCCTCGTGCAACTCAACGAGCGCGACGGCGTCGTCTTCAAGATCAGGGACGACCCGCGCTGCACCCCGGTCGGGCGCTGGCTCCGGCGGTTCTCGATCGACGAGCTGCCGCAGCTGTGGCACGTGCTCACCGGCGACATGTCGCTCGTGGGCCCGCGGCCGGCGGTCCCCGGCGAGGCCGCGCGCTACGACCAGGACGCACGGTGGCGGCTGATGGTGAAGCCGGGGCTGACCGGGCTGTGGCAGGTCAGCGGCCGGTCCGACCTTCCCTGGGCCGAGTCGCTGCGCCTCGACCTCTACTACATCTACAACTGGTCGGTGGGCCTCGACCTCATGGTCATGGGGCGGACGTTGGGCGCGGTGCTGCGTCGCGAGGGCGCGTACTGAGGACGCGTCCTGACGACGCGTCCAGGGGATCGCGGAGCGGTCAGCCGGTCGCGGTCCCGAGGACACCCTCAACCACTCCCGCGAACCGGGCGCGGAACCGCTCGGGTGAGAACGCCTCGGCATGGCCGCGGATGGTCGCGGGATCGAGGCCCGCGGGGTCGAACGTCTCCAGCGCCCGGGCCAGGGCCCCGACCTCGTCGGCTTCCTCCTCGGGCCGGTAGAGCATGCCGGTCACGCCGTCGACGACCGACTCGAGCGCCCCCCCGGCGGCTCGGGCGACGACCGGCGCCCCGCACGCCTGGGCCTCGACCGGGACGATCCCGAAGTCCTCCTCTCCCGGGAACACGAGCGCCCGGCAGCGGCGATAGAGGTCGAGGAGGGTCGCGTCGTCGACCCGCCCGAGGAGCTCCACGTGCCGTCCGGCCAGCCGCTCGAGCACCCGGCGGTGGCGTCCGTCGCCTGCCACGACCAGCCGCATGCCGGCCCGCTCGGCCGCGGCCGCGGCGACGGGAGCCTTCTTGTACGGCACCAGCCGGCCCGCGAACAGGAAGAAGTCCTCACGCTTCGCGGCTGGGTCGGGCGTGAAACGATCGATGTCGACCGGGGGCGTGAGCACCTCCGACGAGCGTCCCCACCAGCGCGACACTCGTCCGGCGACGTTGCGCGAGTTCGCCACGATCGCCCGCACCCGCCGCGCCGCGGCACGATCCGCCCGTCGCTGCGTGGCCGAGAACGCCGCCAGCACCAGCCTGCCGACGCGCCCGCCCGCCTCCCCCGACCGCATCGACGGGTCCCACATCCAACGGGCGGGCGTGTGGGTGTAGGCGACGACGGGGACCCCGTCCGGAGGCTGCACGCGGTTGGCGAACGCGTAGTGGCTCGTGACGACCAGGTCGACGTCGCGCAGGTCGAGGCCCGCGAACGCGCCCGGCAGGAGGGGGAGCAGGTGCGCGTACCGGTCGCGGCCGCGGTAGAGGCGGTCGAGCCAGGTGGCACGCACGTCAGCCCGCGCCAGGGCTGGTGACAGCACGGCGCGGTCGACGAGGGCGGCGTGGATCGTCGCCGACGGGAAGACTCGATGGAGCTCCTCGACCACGCGCTCGGCGCCGCCCCAGATCGTGAACCGCTCGTGGACGATGGCGACACGCACGGGTCGCTCAGAGCAGGGCGCCGAGCGAGCGGTAGCGCACGCACCCCCGCACGACGGCCCCCAGGTACACGAGTGGAAGGGCGAGGAACCCGGCCGTCTCGCGAAGCCGGTAGAGGCGGAGGGATCCCCGGAGGCCCTGGTACTTCAGGCGGATGGCGGCGGAGCCGCCGAAGCCCACCGCCGCCCCCACGCCGACCACGATCCCGCTCCGGGCGGACGCGCCGGCCACTGCGGCGACCCAGCCCAGTGCGGTGACGAGCGCCACGTAGTGCTGGGGACGGTGCACTCTGACGCCCCAGACCGTCTTGACCTCGATCAGCCGCCGGAACCGACGCGGGTGCTTGCGGTACAGGAGAGGATCGAACACGTGCCGTCGGGCCTGACGCAGGCTCGCAGCGACGCCGAGGACCATCGGCGGATGCTCGACGATCGCGTCGGGCGCGACGTCGGCGCGGTAGCCGCCCTCGAGGATCCGGAACCCGAGGTCGGCGTCCTCACGGAAGTAGAGCTTCGTCTTGGCGTCGAAGAACTCCGGGTCGTAGCCGCCCAGCTCCTCGAAGACCCGGCGCCGCACGAACAGGTTGCACGGGATGAACGACCAGGCGTGCTCGCGCTCGAGCCGGCGCAGCGCCCGCCGCGTGCGCTGCTCGATCGTGAGCCCCTCGAGGACGTCGCCCCCACCCTCGTCGAGAGATCGCCGGGCACGCTCCAGCCAGTCGGGCGCGACCAGCACGTCGTCCTCGGTGAAAGCGAGGTAGGCGCCGCGGGCGCGGGCAGCGCCGACGTTGCGCGCCCGTGCCGGGCCGCCGTTGTCGGTTCGTACCGCGAGGACCGGGAGCGGGAGCTCGCCGCTTGCGAGCCAGGTCTCCGTGTCGTCGGTCGAGCCGTCGTCGACCACGATCACCTCGAACTCGGACGCCGCGATCGTCTGCCGGCTGAGCGAGTCGAGGCACCGTTCGAGCATCGCCCGCCGGTTGTGGGTCGGGATCACCACCGAGAAGATGCACGGCTCCAACGGAGTACCCGGATCAAGGCCTCGGTCCGGTGCGCATGCCCACCGATCGGTATCTCACGTCGCGTAACATACCGACCGCCTTATGAGCGCGTCGCAGCAGCTCCGCGTGGTCTGGGGCTACCGGTGGTGGCTGCTGCTGGTAGCGGTCGTGGCCGCGGCGGCCGCATATCTCGTCAGCTCCCAGCAGGACGACGTGTACGAGGCCCGGGCGCTGGCCCAGATCGTGTCGGGACGCCAGGCCACCGGCGAGTTCGTGAGCCCGGACGAGCTCCAGCAGGTCGCCAACGTCTACGCCGAGATCGCGCGGACGACGGTCGTCGCCGAGCGGGCGCAGGCCGACGCCGAGCCGCCGATCTCGACCGACGACCTGAAGGACCGGGTCACGATCTCTCCCCAGCCGCAGCTGGAGGTCATCCAGTTCGAGGCCCGCTCGGGGAGCTCGTCGGTGGCCGCCGGCTATGCCAACGCGTACGCCGAGGCCTTCGCGGACTACGTCGACGAGATCGAGACGGGGGAGCGTGAGGACACGCTGGCGCGGATCCGCCGGCGCACCGCGGAGATCGAGGAGCAGTTGCGCGAGCTCGGTCCCGGCGACCCGGCCGCGGTGGCGCTGAACGTCGAGCTGGAGGCGCTCACGAACGAATCCGCCGCCGAGGTGGCCCGCCCTGGCGACACGGTGCGGATCATCCAACCGGCGCAGGGGCCCGACTCGCCGGCGTCGCCGAAGCCTGTGCGCGACGCGGTGCTCGCGTTCCTGGCCGCGCTGGTCGTGGGAGCGGTGGCGGCCTACGTGCGGTTCAGGGTCACCGACCACTTCAGCTCCGCCGAGGAGGCCGCCCTCGAGCTCGACCTGCCGGTGCTGGCCCAGGTCCCGCTGCTGAAGGAGGGCGAGGACCACGTCCGCGAGGCGTTCCGGTCGCTTCGGACGACGGTCTCGTTCGCGCTGCGGGAGGCGCCGGACCTGGTGCTGGTCGTCACGAGTGCCGAGGCCGGTGAGGGGAAGAGCTTCACCGCCGCCAAGCTCGCCACCTCGTTCGCGCTCGACGACCGGAAGGTCGTGGTCGTCGACGCCGACCTCCCCCGCGCGTCGCTTCACGAGCAGTTCAAGGTGCCGTCGGGCGCGGGGCTCGGCGACGTGCTCCGCGGCTGGGTCGACCAGCCTCCGGTTGTTCACCTTCGCTCCGTCGAAGCCGGTGCCGGGCCCGATGTCGGGCTCGACCTCATCCCGGCTGGGTCGCTCGTCGAGTACACCGCCGAGATGTTGTCCTCGGAACGGATGTCCCGGCTCGTGGGCGCGCTGCGGCAGGAGTACCAGGTGGTCATCTTCGACAGCCCCCCGGTCCTCTCACTGATGGACGCCGTCATCCTCGGCTCGCGCTACGCGGGAGGGGTCGTCTTGGTGGTCGACGCCCGCCGCACTCGTCGCCGCGAGGCGCGCCGCGCCCTGCAGGCGCTCCGGGCCATCGAGGCCCCGGTGATCGGTCTCGTGTTCAACCGGTCGTCGGAGGGGAGGCCGCGGTATCGGTACGCGGACGCGAGCACGCGTGCCTCCCGGCGCAAGGAACGGGCGGCGACGAAGGCCGCCGGCTGACCGGCGACCAGCCCGCCATGCTGGCGCTACGAGTCCCGTCGGTGGTCGTCGCGGGCGCCGTCGTGGGCGCGGCGCTGTCGATCGCCGTGGCAGCCAGCGGCCCGGTGGCGGGACTGTTGCCGCTACTTGCCGTGGTCGCCGTGGTCCTCGTCACGCGGCCGCTCTGGGCGCTCGCCGCGGTCGTCGGCGTGAACGTCCTCTTCGAGCAGGACAACGAGTCCCTCGTCCCGGGGGGCACGTGGTTCCACGACCGGCTCGCCGGCCTGCCGCTGTCGCCCACCGGCCTCCTCCTGGGCCTGTTCGCGGTGGCGGTGGTCGTCGACGTCGGCCGGCGGCGGGACACCTGGCGGTTACCGGGCGAGCTGACCTTCCCGCTCCTCCTCCTGGCCGTGGCCGCCGGTGCCGGCGCGGTGGTGGGTCTGGCCGGCGGCGGCGCCAGCGACGGGGTGGTGACGGGTGCGCGCAACATCGGGTATCTCGTGGCGATGCCCTTCCTGGTCGTGAACACCGTGCGCGACGAACGACTCGCCCGCCGCCTGCTGGTCGGCGGCGCGGTCCTGGCCACGCTGAAGGGCATCGAGGGGATCGCGACGTGGGTCTTCGAGGCGGGCCCGTCACTCGAGGGCGCGACGATCACGTTCCTCGACCCCACGCCGAACCTGCTCATGATGCTGTTCCTGCTCGGCGTGCTGGCGCTGGCGGTCTCCGGGTCGAGGGTGGCGAGGCTGCTGCCGTCCACCGCGGTCGTGCTCGTCGCGTTCGTCCTGAGCTACCGGCGGAGCTTCTGGGTGGCGGCCGTCGTGGCGGGGCTGATCGCCATCGTGGTCGCAACCGGGCGTCGCGGCCGGGTGCGGCTCGTCCCTTGGATCGCCGTGGCCGCCGGGCTGGCCGTCATCCTCGCCACCGGGGTGGTCGGCGACGTCCGCGGGCCGGTCGTGGAGCGGGTCAGCTCCCTGTCCCCGGCCAAGCTCCGGGCGACGTCGAACGACCGCTACCGCCTCGACGAGGCCCGGAACGTCATCGCCGAGATCCGTGAGAGCCCGGTCACCGGGCTCGGGTTCGGGCGGCCGTGGGCGGCCCGCTACCCGCTGCCCGAGGAGCATGCGAGCGGGCGTGACTACACCCACGTCGTCGCCCTGTGGTTCTGGTTGAAGACCGGCCTCCTGGGCGTCGCCGCCTACGTCTGGCTGATGGCGGCGGCGGTAGCGGCGTCGTTCCACCTCGCACGGCGGTCGGCGGCGCCCTCCATCCGTGCCGCCGGCATCGCCGTGGGCGCCGGGCTCATCGGCCTCGTGCTCGCCGAGACCACGGGCGCGTTCACCGGCGTCGATGCCCGGTTCGACATCTTCCTCGGCGCCGTCCTGGGGTGGCTCGCCGCCGCCCGGCAGCACGGCTTGGTCGGGCTCGCTCGGCGGCCGGGATACCCGGCCGC
>JBOGFI010000096.1:0-5020 GCA_050743365.1 Acidimicrobiia bacterium
GCCAGGGTCGGGATGTCGAGCGGCTTCGCGTAGTCGCGGTCCATCGCGTCGCGCGCGCGCAGCATGCGGCGGTTGGACTCTTCGACGGCTCGGCTCATCTGACCTCAGTCGGCCCGCATTGTGGCGAGCGCGGCCCCCGGAGCAGGCCACTCCTTCGCCGACTCCTATTAGACGAGGGTCCGACTCGTTACTCCGCTCAGGTCGGAGCCGGCGAGCGTCACGGCCGGGGCGAGGGCTCAGCGGCCGCGGCGGCGGCGCAGTAGGGGAGCGGTCGCCTCGTTGGCGAACTGCTCGCCGGTCACGCCGGTGACGAAACGCCCGCCCCGGATAAGGCCCCGGGCCTCGAGGCGGCGCAGGGCCCACAGGATCTCCCGCCACGGAACGGCCAGCCGTTCCTTGAGATAGACGTCGCGGAACACCACGCCCCATCGCAGCAAGAGCTGCCAGGCGACGGTTTCGGCCAACTCCTCCACGTCGTCGATCGGCTCAGCGGGGGGCAGCAGCGTCCAGCGGCCCTCCACACCCTGCCGCCATGTACCCCGCCGGCCGCGACGGCCCGGACGGGGGTGGTGCCACTGGCTGCGGGCGAACCGGGTGCGGGCGTGCAGAAGCGACCGGACGGCGTTGAATCCGTCCGCGCTGATGAGTCCCCGGGCGACGCCGTCCCATAGGCCTTCCTCGACCTCGGTGGGAAGGCTATTGGTGATGGCCTGGAGGTCGGAGTGGAACAGAGCGCCCCGCCCGCGCAGCGCCTCGAGCACCTCCCGCCCGGTGCCGGCGGCGGGCTCGGCCGGCGCCACGGCCCCGCGGTGGGCCTGGAGGAGCCAGGGGAGATCCTGCCGAAGCATGAAGGTGATGGGCGTCCGGCGGGACGGCGTCTTGCTTGAGTGCCGAGCCTCCCCGGCCACGGGATCGTCACTATCGGTCGCCGGCTCGAGGACGGACAGTCGGCCCCAGACCACCTCGCCTGACAGGCAGAGGTCGTCGAGCCATTCGGGGCGATACGACTCGACCCGCTCGGCGAAGAGCCGCTCCCACTCCCCGGCCGGCCACTCGAAGCCCTGGAGCTGTTCGATCACCTCGGCCAGCCCCGCCCGGCCCTGGCGATGGGTCCCGGGAGTGGCGTGCCACCAGGACTGGAGGAATCCCTGCCACTCCTCTTGGCTGATGGGACGGACTTCGGCCCGCCGGCGCTCCCGGGTGTAGCCGTGGATGCGGGCCAACAACCGGCGGGCGCACCATTGCTCGCCCCGCTCCGACTCGAACCGTCCGCTCACCGCGAACCCGCCTGCCCGAAGGGTCTCGAGGCCGATGGTGACCGAGGACGGTGACAGGCCGGTGGCGGCGGCGAGATCGTCTGCGGTGACGGGACCGGAGGCGTCGAGATGACCCCGAACGAGGGTCACCGCTGCCTCCTCGGCGGCGGCCGCGGCGAGCACACCGACCAGGCCGGGGGGAAGCGGGTGATCGGGCACGAACCGGGCGCCGGGGAAGAGGGCCTCGACCTCCGCCCGCCGCTCGGTGGCCGCCCACAGGACGTCGCTGCGGTCAGGACTGTGAACCTCGAAGCACCGGCCCGCGCTCGCCAGGGCTTCGAAATGCTCGGCCCACTCTCGTCGTGGCCGGGCGGCGACGAGGGAGAGGAGCACGTCGTGGAGCTCGTCGGGGTCGCGCACCTCCGGGGCCGCCTCGGCCCGCACCCGCTCGATGGCGTCTGGGTCGAGCCGGCCCAGCTCACGAGGCTCCACCGGCAGGCCCCGCCGCAGCGGTACCGCTCGCGACCGGCGCTCGCCGATCTCGGTGTCCTCATCGAGGTACGTGAAGGGGGCGCCGCCCAGGATCTCGTGGGCCAGCACGCTGGGCTCGACGGTGTCGACGAAGTGGAGGCGAACCGTCCCTTCCTCGAACCGGCGCACGAGCGCCTGGAGGCCCTCGATGTCCATGGCCTCGCTCAGGCAGTCGCCCAGGGTCTCCCGCACGAGTGGGTGATCGGGGATCTCGATGGGACCAGCGGGGGCGTTGTCCTGGCAGGCGGCGAGCGAGGGGAACACGGCGGCCATGAGGTCGGCCGCCTCCATGCGTTGGATGTTGAACGGGTTGAGCCGACCACCCTGGCGGCGCAGCACGGCGAGCGACCGGTTGAGGTTCCAGCGCCAGCGGGCGATGAACATCGGGCTGCGGAGCACGGCCTGTGAGACCGCCTCCTGCACGTTGTGGGAGCGAAGGAAGGCGGGCACGTCCTCGAGAGGGAACGAGTGCTGGGGCCCGAGCGACAGCAGTACGGCGTCGTTGCTGGCCGCCGCCTGGAGCTCGAAATCGAACGTCACGCAGAACTTCTTGCGCAGCCCGAGGCCCAGCGCCCGGTTGATCCTCGCGCCCAACGGGGCGTGGACGATGAGCTGCATGCCGCCGCTCTCGTCGAAGAACCGCTCGAACACGATGTCGTCGTGGGTCGGCAGCACGCCGCCCAGCCCGGCCCGGCCGGCCCGCAGATAGTCGACGACCAGGGCGGCGGCCACGACGTCGACCCCCGACACCTCTTGCACGAGGGCGATGGCGGCCTCCCGCCCGCCGGCATCGAGCCGTTCGGCCACCCCGGTCCGCAGCCGGGAGACCTCCTCGGACAGCTCGTCGGTGCGGCCGGGGGCCTCGCCTAACCAGAACGGGATGGTGGGGTGCTTGCCGGCGGCGTCCCGTACCCGCATCACGCCGTTTGTCACCTGCACGACCTGCCACGGATGGCTGCCAAGCAGGAAGACGTCGCCCTGGAAGGATTCGATGGCAAAGTCCTCGTTCACGGTGCCGATGAAGACGTCGCCCGGCTCCATCAGCACCCGGTAGTCGCCGGTTTCGGGAATCGCTCCGCCCGAAGTGAGGGTGGCCAGCCGGGCTCCCCGCCGGCCGCGGAGCCGCCCGTTGACGCGATCGCGATGGAGGTAGGCCATGCGCCGGCCGCGCCCGGTCTCGATGCCGACCGAGACCAGATCGACCACCTCCTCGAACTCCTCCCGGGTGAGCCGCCGGTATGGCCAGGCCCTGGTGACCAGGCCAAACAGCTCGTCCTCGGCCACGCCGTCGTCGCCCCTGGCCGCCGCCTCCGCGACGATCTGCTGGGCGAGGATGTCGAGGGGCTGCTCGGGCGGGTGGAGCGCATCGAGGCGTCCCCGCCTGACCGCGGCCAGCAGCGCGGCGCATTCGACCAGCTCGTCCCGGGTGCTCGGGTACATGATCCCGCGGGGAACACCGGTGCGGTGGTGGTTGGCCCGGCCCACCCGCTGGAGGAAGGTGGCGATGCTGTGGGGCGAGCCGATCTGGCACACGAGCTCGACCGGCCCGACATCGATGCCGAGCTCCAGCGAGGCGGTGGCCACCAGGGCCCGCAGGTCGCCGGCCCGCAGGCGATGCTCGACCCGCTGGCGGCGCTCGCGCGACAGCGATCCATGATGGGCGGCCACCTGGTCCTGGCCCAGCCGCTCGCCCAGCTCGTGGGCGACCCGCTCGGACAGCTTTCTCGTGTTGACGAAGACCAAGGTGGTTCGGTGGTTGGCAACGTGGGCGCCGATGCTGTCGAGGATCTCGTTGAACTGATCGCCGGAGATCGCCGCCTCGAGCTCGCCGTCGGGCAGCTCCAGCGACAGGTCGAGGCGGCGCCGGTGCCCCCTGTCTATGACGGTGGGGAGCGGCTCGCCCGCTCCCACCAGCAGGCGGGCCGCCGTCTCGACCGGCTTGACCGTCGCCGAGAGGCCGACGCGGAGGGGCACACGCTCGGTGACGGCCTGGAGCCGCTCGAGCGAAAGGGTGAGGTGCGAGCCCCGCTTGTCGCGGGCCAGGGCGTGGATCTCGTCCACGATGACGGTCTCCACGGAGACGAGGGTCGCCCGGGACCGTTCGGCGGTCAGGTACAGGTACAGGGACTCCGGCGTGGTGACGAGGAGGTTCGGAGGCCGGCGGATCATCATCTGCCGCTCCCATGACGTGGAATCACCGGTCCGCACGGCGACACTGATGGGTGCCGGTTCGTAGCCGAGCTCCCGGGCGACTTCGGCGATCTCGGCGAGGGGCTCCTCGAGGTTGGTGTGGACGTCGACGGCCAGCGCCTTCAGCGGGCTCAGGTACACCACCCGAGTGACGCCCTCGATGGGTTCGCCAGCCTCGTGGGCGTGGTAGAGACCGTCGATGGCAGCGAGGAATCCGGCGAGGGTCTTGCCCGAGCCGGTGGGAGCGCAGACCAGCGTGTGCTGGCCGGCGACAATCGCCGGCCAGCCCCCCGCCTGGGCCTCGGTAGGTCCATCGGGAAACCGCCGCTCGAACCACACCCGTACCGCCGGATGGAACCGCTCGAGGATCCCCGGCGCACCCGAAACAGTGGGCGTCGATGCCAGCGAACTCACAGACACAAGTGCATCACACTACTGTGGTTTCCACACGAACGCGTGTACGGTCGGCGGGCGCCAAGGCACTACCGCTCGTCGCTGCGCTCGGCGCCGCCGGCGGCGCGCCGGCCGACGCCTGCAGTTCGTCCATTCCGGTCGTCTGACAGCGGGACGCTCTCGCACGTGGGCCGAGTCGGCCTGGCCAGAGGTACTCGCGCACTAAGACCAGCGCATCTCGTTATTCGTTGCGCCTCCTACGTCTACGGACAACGTCGCCCTCGTTTCCGCGCATGGGCCGCGATCCGAGGCGCAGAGTCCGCCGCAAGTTCAGCTCGGCCCACGTGCCCGCGTTGGGACAGCTCGCGGCGTCGGGCGGCGGCGGCTCGCTCGCTAGGGTCAAAGCCGATGCGCAAGCCTGTCGTCACCGAGACGCTGCAACTCGGGATCGTCGTGCGCGATCTCGAGGCGACGATGCGGAGGTACGTCGACGACTACGGGATCGGCCCGTGGGAGATCTACTAGTTCAACGCCGGCAACGCGGAGGATTTCCGCGAGTACGGTCAGCCGGTCGAGCGCTCCTGGCGCCTTGCCGTCGCCACGGTCGGCCAGGTGCAGTGGGAGCTGATCGAGCCGCTCGACGAGGAGAG
>JBOGFI010000097.1:0-23549 GCA_050743365.1 Acidimicrobiia bacterium
GCCTCCAACCATGCGGGGGACGGTCGTCGCGGTCCTCGCGGCGGTCGCGCTGAGCGCCGTACGAGATGGACGGCAGCATCGCCGACCCGTCATCGCGGCGTCCCATCTTGACCGTCGACAAACCCCAGCCCAACCACAACGGTGGGCAACTCGCCGTCGGGCCCGACGGTCTCCTCTATATCGGGCTCGGCGACGGCGACGGTTGCGCGGTCATCGGTGGGTTCGTTTACCGGGGCCACCGCATCCCGGACCTCGTCGGGGCCTACCTCTTCTCCGATTTCTGCGAAGGCCAGCTCCGGGTCCTCCGGCGGGAGAACGGCGAAGTCGCGGTGGAGTGGCTCTTCGACCTCAGCGCGGCGAACGTGGCCGCCTTCGGGCAGGACAACGACGGCGAGATCTTCGTGCTCTCGCAGGGCGACGGTCTGTTGCGCCTCGACCCCGTGTAGCGATTCTCTACGATGGCCGCACCGGCCGACGGGGAGATGCGTCATGTTCGAGTGGAGCGACGAGCACGCCATGATCCGCGACGCGGTGCGGCAGTTCGTGGAGAGCGAGATCCGACCCCGTCGAGAGGAGCTCGAGTTCGGCGACGTGCCCCCCTACGACGTGCTGCGCACGATGTTCCGAACCTTCGGGCTCGACGCGCTGGCGCGGGAGCAGTTCAAGAAGCGCATCGAGCGGGAAAGAGAGGCCGCTGAGGCGAGCGAAGCGAGTCCGAAGCTGGCGGAGGAGCGAGCGCCCGCGGCCGGGGTATCCCCGGCCGCAGCGAGCGACGACCGGGGAGATGGCGCCATGTTCATGATCCCCATTATCGAGCTGTGCCGGTGCTCGCCGGGGATGGTCACCGCGGTGGGCGTGAGCGCGGGGCTCACGCCGGCGGCGATCATGTCGAAGGGCACCATCGAGCAGAAGGAGCGCTGGGCCCTCGACCTCCTCACCCTCGACAAGGTCGGTGCCTGGGCGATCACCGAGCCCAACTCGGGGTCGGACGCCTTCGGCGGCATGCAGTCGAGCGCCCGGCGCGACGGCGACGAGTACGTCCTCAACGGCTCGAAGACGTTCATCACCAACGGGCCCTACGCCGACACCACCGTGTTCATCTGCAAGCTCGACGAGGGCAACCCGCCCGACGACCGCAAGGTGCTCACGTTCGTGCTCGAGAAGAGCATGCCCGGCTTCGAGCAGTCGAAGCCGCTGCACAAGATGGGCCTGCACTCGTCGCCGACCGGGCAGCTCTTCCTCACCGACGTGCGGGTCGGGCGGGACCGGCTGCTGGGCGAGACCGAGGACGCCCCCGCGGGGGGGCGCGAGGGCGCCAAGGCCACCTTCGTCATGGAGCGCACCGGCGTCGCCGCGATGGCCCTGGGCATCGTCGAGCGCTGCCTCGAGCTGTGCCTCGACTACGCGAAGGAGCGGGTGCAGTTCGGGAAGCCCATCGGCGAGTACCAGCTGATCCAGCTCAAGCTGGCGAAGATGGAGGTGGCGCGGCTGAACCTCCAGAACCTGGTGTTCCGCCAGATCGAGATGTCGTCGGCGGGCGAGGTCATGAGCCTGGCCGAGGCGTCGGCGTGCAAGCTCTACGGCGCCCAGGCCGCGATGGAGGTGGCGCTCGAGGCGGTGCAGCTCTTCGGCGGCAACGGCTACATGGCCGAGTACGAGGTCGAGCAGCTCTGCCGCGACGCCAAGGTGCTCCAGATCTACGCCGGCACCGACGAGATCCAGGTCTCGCAGATCGCCCGGAGCCTGCTGGCGGGCTGAGCGACCGTGCGCCTCCGGCGAGCCATACCCGATGAAGCTGCCGACCTGACCGCGCTCGCGCTGCGCTCGAAGGCGTACTGGGGTTACGACGAGGAGTTCATGGACGCGTGCCGGGCCGAGCTGACCGTGAAGGCGACTGACGTCGACCGACTGCGGATCACGGTCGTGGAGGCCGAGGGCCGCATCGTCGGCTTCTTCGGCCTCGCCGGCGAACCACCGGAGGCCGACCTCGCCTTCATGTTCGTGGACCCCGAGTCGATCGGGCAGGGGGTCGGGCGTCGCCTGTGGGAGCACGCGGTCACCACCGCCAGGGCGCTCGGGTTCGAATACATCACCATCGAGTCCGATCCCGGCGCCGAGCCCTTCTACCGGCGGATGGGAGCCGTCCGGGTCGGGTCGGTTCCGTCGTTGTCGATTCCGGGCCGACTACTGCCGCAGCTGCACTTCGAGGTCAGCCCGCCACGCAGACCTGGGGGAGCTCGCGACCGAGGTCGGGGCGCATGACGTCGTTGAGCGTTGCCAGGAGGTCCTTCCGCTCCGACTCGTACGCAGGATCGCGCCAGCGGTTGACGAGCTCGCCGGGGTCGTCGTCGAGGTCGTAGAGCTCGCCGCCGTCCGGGTTCTTGAGATCACGGGTGATCCGCCAGCGGCGGGTGGTGAGTGTCCGGAACTGGAGCATGCCGAGGGCGACGTCGTCCTCGGTAAGTACGTGCTCGCGGCGACCGCCGAGCAGCGAGCGGCCCTCGAATGTATCGGGCACCGGTGCGCCCGTCGCCTCGAGAAATGTGGGCGCGAGGTCGATCGTGCCGACGGGATCGTCGACGACCGCGCCCGACTCGAACACCGGCCCGCGCACGACGAGCGGGACGCGCACGAGGGCCTCGTAGTGGATCGGACCCTTGAGGACCATCTGGTGATCGCCCATGAAGTCGCCGTGGTCGGCGGTGAACGCCACGATTGTGTTGTCTGCGAGGTCGAGCAGTTCGAGGGTCTCCAAGATCCGGCCGACGTTGTGGTCGATCTGGGCGATCATCCCGTAGTACCCGGCGAGGATGGTCAGCTGTTCTTCCTCGTTGAAGAGCGTCCAGCCGGGGTTGGCCCACTCGTACTTCGAACCCCGGAACCCTCGGGTCCACGCCTCGTGCATCGGTGGTTTGGTCTCGAACTCCTCCGGATGCGCCTCCGGCAGTACCGCCCGCATGTCGGCGGGGTCGTAGCGGTCGCACCACGGCCGGGGCGAGTCGAACGGGTGGTGCGGGTCGGCGAAGCTCACCCAGGCGAAGAAGGGCCGGTCGACGTGCCGGAGCCATTCGATCGCCCGGTCGGCGATCCAGGTCGTCGGATGGTCCTCCTCGTGGACGTGGTTCCTCCACGTCTGGGTGTAGTCCCACGTCTTGCCGGCCGCCTCGGGCTGCATGAGTCGGAGTCGCTCGTTGCCCCGCTCACGGCCGTCGCGAAAGAGGTAGCGGGCGTAGTGGAGGCCGAACGGCGGCGGACCGAATCCCCAGTTCCATTGGCCGGCGCCGGGGGCGACGCGGATGTTGTGGACGTCGGTGACCATCTCGGCGTGCTCGAACCCGAGGTACGGGCCGTGCCAGTCGGGCGGGACGAGCGCGGAGTCGACGACCGCCTCGACATTCCCCGTGGGGTAGTCGGGGAAGTAGGACGCAAAGTGCCCCTTGCCGATCAGTGCGGTGGCGTGGCCGGCCTGGCTCAGGTGGGTGGCGACGGAGTCCGCGACCGCCTCGGCGGGAAGGTCGATGCCGTTGCAGATCACGCCGTGCGTGCTCGGGTGGGTGCCGGTGAGGATGGTCGCACGGGCGGGCTGGCAGAACGGGTTCTGGGTCCGGCAGCGGGTGAACGTCGTGCCCTGGCTCGCGAGCGAGTCGAGCGCGGGCGTTGCGTCCAGCGGGTCGCCGTAGGCGCCGAGCGTGGTGGCCTTGTGCTGATCGGTGGTGATCAAGAGCACGTTCACGCCGACAGGGTGCCATGCTCGGCGGGATGCCGGTCGAGCCGCCGCCGACCACGTGGGACCTGCCGCCGGGCGCCGCCGCGGACGAGCACGAGATCGCCGGGATCGGCGCCGACCTCGAGCCCGGCACGCTGCTCGCGGCGTACCGCACGGGCCTGTTCCCGATGCGACTCGGCGCGGCAGGGCCGATCGGGTGGTGGTCGCCCGATCCCCGCGGGGTCATACCCCTCGACGGTCTGCACGTCAGCCGGTCGCTGCGTCGGTCGATCAAGCGGTTCGAGGTGCGCGTCGACACCGCGTTCGAGGACGTGATGCGCGGCTGCGCCGACCGGCGGCGTCCGGGCGGCTGGATCGACGACACCTTCGTGGCCGCGTACGCGCGGCTGCACGGGCTCGGTTGGGCCCACAGCGTGGAGGCGTGGTCGGCGGACGGCCGGCTCGCGGGCGGCGTCTACGGCGTGGCGATCGGCGGCTTGTTCGCCGCCGAGTCGATGTTCTACCGGGTCGGCGACGCGGGGAAGGTGGCGCTCGTTGCCCTCGTCGAGCGCCTACGCGACGCGGGCGCCCGCATCCTCGACGTTCAGTGGACGACGCCCCACCTCGTGTCGCTGGGTGCCGTCGACGTCGCTCGCGACCGCTACCTGGAGATGCTCGCCGAGGCGGTCGCGCAGCCGATCGACGTGTTCGCCGGACCCGTGATGTGATGGGTCGTGATGAACGGCGTCGTCGAGCGCTACCTGAAGTGCATCGTCGCCCGCGACTGGGACGGCTTGCGCGAGTGCCTGGCCGGCGACGTCGTCCGGGTCGGGCCCTACGGTGACCGCTACGAGGGAAGGGACGCGTACCTCGCGTTCATCGCCGAGACGATGCCCAGGCTGCGCGGCTACCGGATGCGGGTCGACCGGGTGACCTATGCGAGCGACGCGCTGGCGTTCGCCGAGCTGAGCGAGACGGTCGAGATGGACGGCGAGCACAAGGTCACACCCGAGGCGCTCGTGTTCGACCTCGACGCCGACGGCCGTATCGCCCACATCGAGATCTTCATCCAAACCCCAAGTCCATGATGCGTTGAGAGAGCGCGCTCAGCGCGATCGGTGCACGCATCGACGTCGTCAGCTCGCGGCGGCGGAGCGGTCCCGGGCAACCTCGTCGAAGGCCTCGTACTCCTGGCTGGTGTCGGTGGCGTTCTCGTACTGGATCACGCCGATCTCGGTGAACCGCTCGCGCAGCCAACCGTCGCCGGCGTCGAGCAGCCCCAGCTTCTTGCAGTTGGGGACGATCTTCGAGAACAGCGCCGCCTGGAAGGGGTTGTTGGCCATCTGGCGAATCCCGAGCAGGAACTCGGTGACTGTCTTGCGGTCGACCCCCATCCTCTCCCAGACCGCGTGCATCATCAGCCGGTCACGCATCCGGGTGGCCGCCTCGAACGCGAACTCCTGACGCTCGCGCAGCTCCTCGGCGCCGAGGCCGGCGTAGTACTCCTGGAGGGACAGCACCCCGAACGCGACGTGCCGGGCCTCGTCCATCACCTGGCTGGCGGCGTAGTACTTGGCGTCGATCCACGGCGTGGTCTCGACGATCTTGGCTGTGCAGACGAGCGCGCCCTGCTCGCCGTGGAGGAACTGGCTCATGCGCCAGTTGAGGGCCTCGACCTGGAACGTCGTCCACTCCCGCTTGCCCCAGCCCTTCACGGGCGAGCCGGCGATGTCGGCCATCCGCTGCTGGATGGCCGCCGCCGCCGGCGCCATCTCGAGGGCGACCTTCTCGGGGTCGACTGGCGTCGACCAGTCGAGGTCGGTGCTGCCGTTCCACTGGGACGTCTTGGCCTTCTCGTAGAGCTTGCCCAGCCCGCGGCGGCTGGGCTCGTAGTCCCAAGTGAAGATGGCGTCGCCGCGTGCCGGAGTCGGATACGTGCGCTCGCCGAAGTCGGTCTCGTCGTCGGCCAGGATCGACTCGACGTCGTTGACGTCGGCCCGCCCGAGGAACTGCCGGTCGGTGGTGGTCCGGCTCATGACGCTCTCCTCCACTCGCTTGCTCCAACGGTACCCTTCGAGGGCGTGAACGAGATCCTGGTGTTCCACAACCCGAGCTGCAGCAAGTCCCGGGCGCGCTCGAGATCCTGCGCGACCGCGGGGTCGAGGCCGACGTGGTCGAGTACCTGAAGGCGCCGCCCGACCGCGCCGCCCTCGAGCGGATCGTCGACGCCGTCCCCGACCCACCCGCCGAGCTCGTCCGCAAGGACAAGCGCTTCGAGGAGCTGGGCCTGGACGCCGACGACTACGTCGACCGCGAAGCGGTGATAACACTCCTGTCGGAGCATCCCGAGCTGATGCAGCGTCCGGTCGTCTTCAAGGGGGATCGGGCGGTGATCGGTCGCCCGTCCGACAAGGTGCTGGAACTCCTCGACTGAAGGAGGTCACGAAATGGCTGTCGTCACCGAGGAGCTGGTCCGGGACGAGGTCAGGGCCTGGCTGAAGGAGGCCTGGGACCCCGACATCACCGTGGCGGAGTGGTGGGACCGCTTGGCCGAGTCGGGGTGGGCCATGCCCCACTGGCCCGAGGACTGCTTCGGCCGTGGCCTCCCGCGCGAGCTCGCCGGCGTCGTGAGCGAAGAGATCGCCGCCGCCGGCGCCATCGGGCCGCCCTCGGGCCTCGGTGTGCTGCTGGCGGCGCCGACGATCCTCGTGCATGGCACCGACGACCAGAAGCGCCGCTACATCCGTCCCATCCTCAACGGGGAGGAGGGGTGGTGCCAGCTGTTCAGCGAGCCGGGCGCCGGCTCCGACCTCGCCAGCCTCCAGTGCAAGGCCGACCGCGACGGCGACGAGTGGATCATCAACGGCCAGAAGGTGTGGACGTCGGGCGCACAGACTGCCGACCTCGGCATGCTCATCGCCCGCACCGACCCCGACGCGCCCAAGCACAAGGGCATCACCTACTTCGCCATCGAGATGGACCAGCCCGGCGTCGAGATCCGGCCGCTACGCGAGATGACGGGCCGGGCACTCTTCAACGAGGTGTTCTTCGACGACGCCCGCGTGCCCGACTCGGCCCGCATCGGCGGTCTCGACGAGGGCTGGGCCGTCGCCAACACCACGCTCGCCAACGAGCGGGCCGGGCTCGGCAGCGGCGGCAGCGGCGCGGTCGGCGGCGCCGCGCCGGGTGCGAAGGCCCGCATGCTCGGGAAGCGCGTCGGTGACGTGGTGGCGGCGCCGCGCGCCGGAGTCGCGGGGTCGGGCTCCGGACGTTCGGCGCACATGCTGCTCGACCTGGCACGCCAGGAGGGCTGCGCCGACGACCGGCGCGTCCGGCAGCGCCTCGCGCAGCTGTACACCCTCACCGAGATCGGCAAGTACACGGCGCTGCGGGCCCGAGCGGCCAAGGCCGCGGGCCGCGCCCCCGGGCCCGAGGCCAACACCGCCAAGCTCCTGATGAGCCGCATCACCCGGCTGTCCCGCGATCTCGGCCTCCAGGTCATCGGTGCCCGAGGCATGCTCATGGGCAGGGACGCCCCTCTCCACGGGGCCCTCCAGGAGATGGCGCTCTTCGCACCGGCGGTATCGATCTACGGCGGCAGCGACGAGATCCAGAAGAACATCATCGGTGAACGCGTGCTCGGCCTCCCCAAGGAGCCGGGACCTGACAAGGCCACGCCGTTCCGCGACCTGAGAGTCGGGACGCAACGCCCCGGGGCGTGAGCACCGACCTGCTCTACCTGCGCGACGCCTACCTGCGCGCCTTCAGCGCCGGCGTCGTCGCTGTCGACGGCGACCGGGTCGCGCTCGACCGCACCGCCTTCTACCCGACGGGCGGCGGCCAACCCCACGACACCGGACTGCTCGAAGGGGTGCGGGTGACGAGCGCACGCAAAGAAGGCGACCTCGTCTGGCACACGCTCGACGGCGAGGCGCCGGCGGTCGGTGCGGAGGTGAGAGGCGAGATCGACTGGGACCGGCGCCACGCGCTCATGCGCACCCACACCGCCCTCCACGTGCTGTGCGGTGTGATCTGGAACGAGTGGGGCAAGGCCGTCACCGGCGGCAACATGGAACCGCTCGAGGCCCGCATGGACTTCGAGTTCGACCCGCTCCCGGAGGGCTTCGGGATGCAAATGGAGGAGCTGGTCAACCGCGAGCTCGCCGCGGCACGGCCGGTCGAGATCTCGTTCCTGCCCCGGGGCGCGGCGCTCACGGACGAGGACCTCATCCGCACGAAGGTCAACCTCATCCCCGAGTCCGTGACCGAGATCCGGGTGGTCGACATCGTCGGCCTCGACAAGCAGGCCGACGGCGGGACCCATGTGCGGAGCACCGACGAGGTCGGCCGCATCGAGGTGGTCAAGACCGAGTCGAAGGGCAAGGGCAACAAGCGGATCCGGCTGCGGGTGGTCGACGCGTAGCGCTTCACAGTCGGTCCCCTAGTTGCTACATGTCACTGGGCTATAGTCCGACCGGGCTATAACAAATGGGTCTCACGGCCTATTCCAGTTGTCCTTCGCGTGCCCGACAATCGCGTCCAATCCTGGCGTGCGATACCCGGGCCACGATGCCGCTCGCGGGGGCGGCTCTCAGTCGGGAGGCCTCGTGGAGACTCGGGAACTGTGGTCTCGCTCACCGCTGCGGCGGTTGCTCACGTACACGTTAGCCGCATTGGTGGCCGTCGCTGGGAGCGTCATATGGGCGGGTGCAACAGACAAGCCAGCGCTGGCTGCTCCGCAGTTCCCGACTGGTTACCAATATCCCACCGAAACAACCACGATCTCTTCGGGCGGTCACTGGCTGGCGCAAGGTCCGGGCTGTCCTAACCCGTCGGGTTACCTCGCCAACGAGTACCACCTAGGCGCCGATCTGGCGCAGAGCAGCGGAGGCGTGTACGCAGTCGGGTCGGGACAGGTTGTCGGCGTCAATCCCAACTGGGATGGAGTCGGCAACTACGCCGTCGCAATTCTTCATACAAATGGCGACGGGTCTCAGTTTGTCGCGCTCTACGGGCATGTGCAGTCACCCATCGCCAATGGCGCAACGGTTACCAAGGGTCAACAGATCGCGACGATCGGCAGTCTCGCCCACCTGCACTTCGGAATTCGCCCGGGGAATACGGTCAACTGGACCGGCAATCTGAGCTGCTCCAACTGGCCCAACACCGTGGGTTTCGCCGACCCAATCGCGTATCTCAACAGCCACACGCCTTCTCTGCCCGGCGAAGGAAGCTTTGTCCGAGCGTCCGGTCTCGATGTCTATCGGATCGCCGGCGGTGCTGTCCTCAAGCAGTACGACTGCTCCGTACTCGGTGGATGCCCCGGGATCATCCAGATCACCGACGCTCAACTCGCTGCCTACCCACGCACTCCTTCTGACGGCACCTTCCTGCGCAAGGCGGAGAACCAGCAGATTGCTCGTATCGTGGCTGGATCACCGGTCACGATCTTTGACTGCGGCCCCCTCGGCGGCTGTCCTGGCGTTGTCAACGTCAATTCGCTCTCGGTGGACGATCTCGTTCGAGCTCAGCCGTACCCACGCAACGGGGCGTTTCTGCGGCGGGTCGAGACGCAGGTGGTCCTACGGATGGTCGGGGGGACTCCGGTACGGCTCTACAACTGCGGTCCGCTCGGCGGATGCCCGGGAATCGTCGACGTGAACTCGTCGTCGGTTGACGAACTCCTCAATGCGCGGCCAGTGCCCACGAACGGCACGTTCATCCGTCGGGTGGAGACGCAGGTTGTCCTTCGCATAGTCGGTGGGTCCCCGGTGCGGCTCTACAACTGCGGTCCGCTCGGCGGATGCCCAGAGATCATCGACCTGAACTCGTCGTCGGTCGACGATCTGGTCAACGTGCGCCCCCTGCCAGCCGACGGCACCTTCGTCCGCAGAGTAGAGACGGCGGTCGTGTTGCGGATCGCCGGCGGATCGCCGGTCCAGCTGTTCAATTGTGGGCCGCTCGGTGGGTGCCAGGGAATCGTTGACGTGAACTCGTCCTCGGTCGATGATCTGGTGAACGCTCGGCCGTGCCCGGCGGATGGAACGGTCCTTCAGGGACTGCCGTCCGGTCAACATTGGCGGATCAGCCAGTGCAGCCGAACGCGTGTCGGCGCACAGCCGGCGGTTCAGGTCGACGACCTGGCAGTCAACGCGTTTGCGTGTGGGACTGGGGCAGCGCAGGCACAGCTGGCGAATCCGAGTCTCGATGCGGCGAGCGCAATCGCAGTTGCTCAAGTTGCAGCTGTTCCCATTGTCCGACGGCGCCTACACCAGCGATCTTCCCGCCGACACCCAGCCCGTGAGAACGATCATAAAGGCAGGGGGCTGTGGATGCGCCGGCTGCGAGCCGCGCTCCTCGGTGTCGCAACTCTGGGTGCCTTCCTCGTGATCACCGGGGCACAGGGCTGCGGCCCGCCGCCGGGGTGTTGATCCAGCTCGTACCGACCGGCGATCGCCAGGGGCCGCGACCCGGCGGACCTCCCGTATCGTGGCCGGGACCGATAGTCGGGCGCGGCAGCTGGCTGAGAGGTTCAGCCGTCGCCCGCCCCGAACCGCGAAAGGACGCGACCATCGTTGGTGCATGGCACCGCTGAACCAAACTGAGCTCGTGCCGCACCCGCAGCGCGGCCGACGGTTCACCCACGAGCGGAAGGTCCGCCTCGGCGACGTCACCACCTCGGGGCGGCTCCGCCTGGATGCCCTCGCCCGCTACCTCCAGGATGTCGCCAGCGACGACGTCGGCGACGCCGGCATCACGGGTGCGTGGGTGATGCGGCGCCTTGCACTCGAGATCGTGCGGCTCCCGCGCTTCGGTGACGACGTGGGCCTCACGACCTTCTGCAGCGGCACCGGGAGCCGGCTGGCCGAGCGGCGCACCACGCTCGCCGTCGACGGCGAGGCGGCGGTCGAGGCCGTCGCCGTCTGGGTGTACCTGAACAGCGATACCGGCCGACCCGCGCCCCTGGAGCCCTGGTTCCTCGACCTCTACGGCGAGGCGGCCGGCGGCCGCCGCGTGAGCGGCCGCTTGCGGCTGGCGAGACCGCCGCTCGACGCGCCGGCGCGCCCGTGGCCGCTGCGGGTCACCGACTTCGACGTGCTCGGCCACGTCAACAACGCCGTGCACTGGGAGGCGGTCGAGGACGAGCTCGCTCGCGGGACGCCCGGCCGGCGAATCGTCGCCGCCGAGCTCGAGCACCGCTCACCGGTCGAGCCGGGCGAGACGCTGGAGCTCCGCAGTGGTGGCGACGACGGGCTGCTCGCCGTGTGGCTCGTCGGGCGAGCCGGTGACGTCCGTACCGCGGCCCGCGTGGGGTTGGCCGGCTGATCTGCTCGGCGCCGCCCCGGCGTAGCCTCCGTGCCGTGACGGAGCGAGGCGCGCTGCTCGAAGACCGGGTCGCGGTCGTCTCCGGCGTCGGGCCCGGCATGGGTCGCGACCTGTCGCTCACGCTCGCGAAGGCCGGCGCCGACGTCGTGCTCGCGGCCCGCACGGAGTCGACGCTGGCCGAGGTGGCGGCCGAGGTCGAGGCGCTCGGTCGCCGGGCTTCGTGCGTGCCCACGGACATCACCGACGGTGACGACTGCCGCCGAGTGGCGGCGACCGCGGACGCCGAGTTCGGGCGTGTCGACGTGCTCGTGAACAACGCCTTCGCCGAGGACCCGTTCGTCAGCTTCGAGGACGGCGGCCCGGAAGTCTGGCGCGAGGCGTTCGACGTCAACGTGTTCGGCACCCTCCAGCTCACCCAAGCGGTGGTGCCGGTGATGAAGCAGGCCGGGGGCGGGTCGATCGTGATGATCAGCACGCTGTCCACCCGGATCGTGAACCCGCTCCTGGGCGGGTACGCGTCGTCGAAGCGCGGCCTCATGACCGCGGCCCGGACGCTGGCGACGGAGCTCGGGCCCTACGGCATTCGCGTCAACTCGATCGCCCCGGGCCACATCTGGGGGCCGTCGCTGGAGTGGTACTTCGAACGGTTGGCCGAGCAACGCGGCTGCTCTCCGGAGGACGTCTACGACGAGGTCGCCGGCATGACCTGCCTCGACCACATCCACACGTCGGCGGAGGTGGCGCAGGTCGTGCTGTTCTTCGCCTGCGACCTGTCGCGGGTGATCACCGGCCAGACGCTCGACGTCAACGCCGGGCGCTACTTCCACTGATCGCAGGGACTCGGGCGGCCCGCAGCAGGTCGTGCAGCTCGTCGGCCGGCATCGGCGGGGCGAGGAAGTTGCCCTGCGCGACGTCGCAGCTCAGAGCGCGCAGCGTCGCCAGCTGGTCGGACGCCTCAACCCCCTCGGCCACCACGACCAGGCCGAGGGCGTGGGCCATCGCGGTCACGCCCTTCACGATCGTGGAGGTGCGCGATTCCCGCCCGAGGTTGACCACGAACGACCGGTCGATCTTCAGCACATCGACCGCGAAGCGGTGGAGGTGCGACAGCGACGAGTATCCGGTGCCGAAGTCGTCGAGCGCGAGCGCGACCCCGAGCTCGTGAAGCGCGGCCAGCGACGCGACGGCGGGATCGGCGTCGTGCACCAGACCGGTCTCGGTGAGCTCGAACCCGAGACGGTCGGGGGAGAGCCCGGTCCGGTCGAGCACGCGCTTCACCACGCCGACCAGGTCGGGGTCTGCGACCTGGGGGGCGGCGAGGTTGACCCAGATGCGGCGCTCGTTGGCGGCGTCGGCCGGCCACCGGGTCGCGACTGCGCACGCCTCGGTCAGCACCCATGCCCCGAGCGGCAGGATGAGGCCGGTCTCCTCGGCCAGGGGAACGAACTCGGCCGGGTTCACGAGCCCGCGCTCGGGGTGCCGCCAGCGCACGAGTGCCTCTATGCCGACGATCTCACGGGTGTGGAGATCGAAGGCGGGCTGGAACACCAGGCGCAGCTCGTCGCGCTCGAGGGCGCGCCGCAGCGCGTGCTCGGTCGTCAACCGGCCGCCCGAGCGCCGATGCACCGCGGGGTCGAACATCTCGAAGCGCGCCCGCCCACGTTGCTTGGCGAGGTACATGGCGGCGTCGGCGTCCCCTAGCAGGTCCTCGGGCGATTGCGAGTCCCCTGCAACCACCACGCCGACGCTGGCGGTGATCCCGACCTCGGCCTCGGCCAGCCGGATCGGTTCGGCGACGGCCCGCAGGAGGCGCCGAGGCAGGTCGGCGAGCCCGCCGCGTGCGTCGGGGAGCCCGCAGAGCACGACGAACTCGTCGCCGCCGAGCCGCGCGACCGTGTCGCCCGGCAGCACGGCGTCGCTCAGCCGCCGGGCGACCTCGGTGAGGAGCTCGTCACCGGCCGCGTGCCCGAGCGAGTCGTTCACGACCTTGAAGCGGTCGAGGTCGACGAAGAGGAGCACGACCCGCTCGTGGCGGGCCGACCGCCCCGCGAGCGCCTGGCGAAGCCGGTCGAGCAGGAGCGTGCGGTTGGGAAGGCCGGTGAGCGGATCGTGGAGGGCATGGCGCGCGAACGCCCGCTCCGACTCGCGTCGTTCGGTCACGTCGCGGAGGTTCACGACGACTCCCTCGACGCTCGGGTCGTGCAGGAGGCTGGTCAGCGTGGCCTCGAGGTGCAACGTGTTGCCGCCGCGGTGCCGAGCGCGGAACGCCGTGACCACGGTCGACCCCGCGCCCGCGACGGCCTGCTGGTACGCGGTGTGCACGCGAGGGGAGTCGGCGGGATCGACGAGCGACAGCAGCGATCCCAGCCGGAGCAGCTCGTCGGGCTCGTAGCCGAACACCGCCCCCGCCGATGGGCTCGCATAGACGAGCCGGCCGCTCGGGTCGGTCACGGTGACGACCTCGCCGACGTAGGCCAGGAGGGCGTGGGTGCGGGCAGCGATGCGCTTGGCCTGCCGGAGCTGGGGAGCCAGACGGACCGCGGGCGCGGGCGCCACCGTGGGCGCCGTCCTGCGCTCAGGAGCCGGTGGTGCCATGGTCGTCGCCCGCTTCGACTCCTCGTCCGCCGCGGCGACTGTACCGTTCACCCTGCCGCGAATCGCGGACCCGACGAGGCGGGAGGACGGCATGCTGCTCGAGGGCAAGGTGGCGATCGTCTCGGGTGTGGGACCGGGCCTGGGCCACGCCACCGCGCTCGCGCTCGCCCGGGAGGGTGCGAGCGTCGTGCTGGCGGCGCGCAACGAGTCGTACCTGAAGGAGGTCGCGGCCGAGATCGAGGAGCGGGGCGGCCGACCCCTCCCGGTGGCGACCGACGTCACCGATCCCGAGCAGTGCGGGCACCTAGCCGATACGGCCGCGTCCGAGCTCGGTGGGCTCGACGTGCTCGTCAACAACGCCTTCCGCTACGACCCGACCCAGCCGTTCGAGGAGGTCGACCTGGCCGAGTGGCGCCAGGTCTACGAGGTGAACGTGTTCGGCTCGCTCCAGCTCACCAAGGCGACCATCCCGCACCTCAAGTCACGGGGCGGAGGCTCGGTGGTGTTCGTGAACTCGATGAGCGCCCGCAAGATCCGGTTCAACGAAGGCGGCTACGCGTCCTCGAAGGGGGCGCTGCTCACCGCGGTGCAGGTGCTCGCCAAGGAGCTCGGTGCCCACCAGATCCGGGTCAACTCGGTGGTGCCGGGCTGGATCTGGGGCCCACCGGTGCAGGGATACGTCGCGTGGCAGGCGCAGCAGCGCGGCGTGAGCCCCGACGAGGTGGTGGCCGAGATCGTCGCCGAGATCCCGCTCGGGGCCATCCCGCCCCAGGACGACGTCGCGAACGCCATCGTGTTCTTCGCCTCCGACCTCGCCCGCTGGGTCACGGGCCAGGCGCTCGACGTCAACGGCGGCGAGTGGTTCCACTGATGGCCGCGGTGCCATGGCGGGCGTGATGGACGGCAAGGTCGCGCTGGTGACCGGCGGCGCCTCGGGGCTGGGCCGGGCATCGGCGCTCGCACTTGCTCGGGCCGAGGCCCGCCTGGTCGTAGCGGACGTCGACGAGGCCGGCGGGAAGGAGACGGTGGCGCGAATCAACGCCGCCGCCGCCGAGGCCCACTTCGTCAGGGCCGATGTGACCATCCCCGAGGCCGTCGAAGCCATGGTCGCCGCCACGGTCGAGCGGTTCGGTCGCCTCGACTGCGCGGTGAACAACGCCGGCACCACCGGGCCGGGCGGGCGCACGGCCGACTACTCGCTCGACGACTGGAACCGCACGCTCGCGCTCAACCTCACCGGCGTGTTCCTGTGCATGAAGTACGAGATCCCGCGCATGGTCGACCAGGGCGGGGGCGCGATCGTCAACATGTCGTCGGGCGCGGGGCTCGTCGGCTTCGCCGGTCTGCCGGCCTACGTGGCGAGCAAGCACGGCGTCGTCGGCCTCACCCGCGCTACCGCGCTCGAGTACGTGAAAGACGGTGTGCGCATCAACGCCGTGTGCCCGGGCAGCACGCGCACGCCGATGCTCGAGGGCTTCATGGCGGGAGACGAGCAGATCGAGCGCATGATGACGGCGTCGGTCCCGCTCGGCCGCCTGGGCCGGCCCGAGGAGATCGCCGAGGCGGTGGTGTGGCTGTGCTCCGACGCCGCCTCGTTCGTGGTCGGCCACGCCATGGCGGTCGACGGCGGGTCCGTGATCCAGTAGCGGCCGTCACTCCACCGGCTCGGCCCGACAGGGCCTCCCGTCACACACGTCGATCACCCTGCCCTTGTGCTTCAGGAACTCGGCCTTCTGCCGGCGTGCCGCCCGGGAATGGCGGGGATCCTCGTGGCTGTCCTCGCCCTCCTCGGGGCCCACGTTCCCGGGTGGCGGCGCCGGCGTGCCGCTGTCCCACACGATCAGCGCCGAGCCGCGGTGCGGGAAGCCCTCGATCCGGCAGACACCCCAAAGCGGCTCCTCGTCCCGCGAGCGGCCGTCGTGCAGGGTGGCTTCCGGCGTGCAGGCGCCGATCGTACGGGCCTCGACCTCGGTGGCGACGTTGGCGACCTGGTGGTCCCCGAACGCCTCGTGGATGAGCACGCGGTGCTTCGGCGTGCCGGCGTAGGGGTCGCCGGTCATGTGTTGCGCGTACCCGTTCGCCTCTGCCCGGTCCCACAGCATCTGGACCAGCGTGATCCCGATGGTGCGGTCGTGCTCGTCGGGGTACGCCGGGTCGAGGATGGTCTCGTAGACGTCGAAGTCGACGCTGCGGTGCAGCAGCGTGCTGTAGTTCATCGCCGGCACGCCCAGCACGGCCCGCGTCCAGTCGATCGACACCGCGGTGGCGGCGCCGCCCATGATCCCGCCCTGGCTGTTGCCGTCGTAGAAGAGCTCGTCGGTGTCGATGAGCCGCTCACCACCGGGACCCTGGAACGCCGCGTGCGTCGAGAGGCCTCGCTCGTGGATCATGAGCCGGCCGAGGAAGAGCGTGTTCAGGACGCCCTGCTGGAGGCGGTCGGCCATGGTCGGGAAGCGCCCGAGCTCCACCAGGATGCTCGCGGCGTTGCCGAGGTCCTCCTCCGCCAAACCGATCCACTTCGTGGCGCAGAACACGAAGTCGTGCTCGTCGGCCATCAGGGCCACGTTGTCGGCGTCGACCTCGTCCTCGGTCCCGAGGAGGCCGTGGCCGTACACCGCGGGGCGCGCCGCGTGAACGTCGCCGTCCTTGCCGAGTGCCGCCTCGGGCACGATGCACCGGAAGTCGGCGACGTACTCGCCGTTGGGCCGGGGGAGGGCGTCAGGGCCCGCGTCGGCGCCGTACTCGAACCGGCTCCCCGGCTCACCGGCGCCGGTCAAGTACCGCGGCACCCGGAACGTGCCGACGACACGCCGGGCGACGTGCTCCTCGGGGTTCTCCTCCACCGTCGTGACCTCGAACGCCGGCGCTTCGTCGCCGAGGGTGTCGAAGGCATCGTCGCGGATGTGGAGGAGCCGCTCGGAGAGGTTGCGCTCGCTGGCGACCGTGAAGTCCCAGGCCAGGTAGAGGTCGTCGCGTGGGATGCCAACGTCGGCCAGGGAGTCGAAGAGCTCCTCCATGTGCGCTCGGCGGCCCTCGACCACCGGGTCGTCGGTCTCGGTGTCGTCGCGGTAGGCGAGGAACGCGGGGCCGGGCTCGATCCGCTCGCCGTCGCCGTCGCGCAGGTCGCGCAGGGCGACGACGTAGCGATGGCCCTCGAGCAGGTTGACGGCGGGCCGCACGGTCAGGGGCCGGTCGGCGGGGTCGTCGATGCTCTGGTCGAGCTCGGCCCAATGCGGCACCCGCTCGCCGCTTTCGACGTCGAGCAGCACGATGGGCGCGTCGTCGTCGAGGGAGCGCCCGATGTCGGTGACGGGCGCGGCGTCGGTCTCCTCCAGGTCGAGGCCCTCCACGAAGGTGAGGACGTTCGAGCCGGGACTGAACCCGTCGTTGCGGTTCCACTCCGTCGGGTCCATGTGGACGCCGTCCCGGTTGACCGGCATGGCGTCGAGGGCGAGGCTCACCCGCCGGCCGGTGTCGGTCGTGTCGTCCTCGGCGGTGAACCAGTCGTTCGGGAACGGGTAGAGGCACTTCCGCGTGTCGAGGAAGTCGCACGGGGTCGTCGTGACGTCGATCGGCCCCTCGAGGTCTGGCTCGTCGCCGCCGGCGCCCGCGGTCACGAGCACGAGCGCGACGCCCACCGCCAGCGCCCCTGCCCGACGCCGCATCAAACGACGTCCCAGACCATCGGGTCGTCGGCGGGCGGGTCGCCCAGCATCTCGGCCGGGTTGCGTTTGTTGACGTGGCCGATGAGGCCGTTATAGATGCCGTAGCCGCACAGCTCGCGCAGGCGGGGTGAGAAGCCGGCCGCGATCTCGTGCGGGATCCCGAGCTGCTGGTTCTCCTGCTGGCGGATGAAACCGGCGCAGTAGTTCATCGCGATCCCGACGCGGCGCTCGTCGGTGGTGTTGGCGCCGCCGCCGTGCCAGAGGCTCCCGTGCCACACGAGCACGCTGCCCGCGGGCATCTCAGCCGCGACGCCGTCGTAGGGCCGGCCGTAGTCGGGGGAGTGGTCGCGCCGGTGCGAACCCGGGATCACCCGGGTGGCGCCGTTGGCCTCGGTGAAGTCGGTGAGCGCCCACATGGTGTTGCACACCGTGGGCACGTGGGGCTTCGCCAGCGGGATGAGCTGGTCGTCGGCGTGGATGGGTTGGGCCGTCTCGCCCGGGTCGATGCTGATCGACGAGAGCGACGACACCAGGCAGCCGGGATCGAGCACGCCCTCGACGACCGGCAGCACGTTCTCATGCACGGGGACGGCCTCGTAGAGCTTCCCGAACGCGAGGAGGTTGTAGATGCGGACGGTCTTGGTGCCCTCGAAGCTGTTCTCGGCTGGCGCGATCCGGTAGAGCCGCTCGAGGCGGCGCAGGTCGGCCGTCAGGGCGTCGGCGAGCTCCGGCTCGATGACACGCTCCAGCACCGTGTAGCCGTCGCGGTCGATCCGAGCCTTGTGCTCCCTGAGCGTGGTGTCGTCGAGCACGGGATCACGATACCGTCGGCTGATGGCGATCTACGCGCTGGGCGACGCCGAGCCCGACATCGACCCCTCGGCGTTCGTCCACCCGGACGCCACCGTGATCGGCAGCGTGACCATCGGGGCGGAGTCGACGATCTGGCCCCAGGCCGTGCTGCGGGGCGACTACGGCCGCATCGTGATCGGCGCCCGGACCTCGATCCAGGACGGCGCCGTGATCCACTGCACCGCCGAGCTCGACACCTTCATCGGCGACGACTGTGTGGTGGGCCATCTCGCCCACCTCGAGTGCTGCGTGGTGGAGGCCGGCGCGCTCATCGGTACGGGGTCGGTGGTGCTGCACCGGGCGGTCGTGCGGTCGGGCGCCCTCGTCGGCGCGGCGGCGCTCGTGCCCAACGACATGGAGGTCCCCGCGGGTGCCATGGCGCTCGGGGTGCCGGCGCGAGTACGCCCCGACTCGGTCACCGAGGAGATGATCGCGCCCAACGTCGCGAGCTACGTCGAGAACGGCAAGCGCTACCGCGCGGAGCTCCGACGCCTGGACGGGTGAGCCCCGCCTCGCGCCGCCTACAGGCTCTCCAGGTAGCGGCCCGCCCCGAGCGCGACCGAGTGCCGCGGGCGGTCGGCGACGAACACGGGCATCTCGATCTCCGTGCCGATGCGGCGGCCGAGGCCGTGGAGCAGGGCGCTGCCGCCGGTGATCACGAGCCCGCGCTCCATGATGTCGACCGCGAGCTCGGGCGGCGTACGGTCGAGTGCCTTCTTGATCGTGTCGACGATCTCTACGACGGGTACGGCGATGGCCTCTCGGAGCTCGGCCGTCGACACGGTCACGGTGTGCGGCAGGTCGGTCTCGAGCGACCTTCCGCCCAGGTCGAGGTAATGCTCCTCCTCGAGCGGCCACGCGCTGGCGTGCTCGGTCTTGGCGTGCTCGGCCGTGCGGGGGCCGACGGCGAGGGCGTACTCGGCCTTGGCGAAGCCGACGATGGCCTCGTCCAGGGCGTGGCCACCGGTTCGCACCGACTCGCTGGCGACGATCCCGCCGAGGGAGACGACGGCGACGTGTGTGACGCCGCCGCCGATGTCGACGACCATGTTCCCCGCGGGCTCGTGGACGGGCAGCCCGGCGCCGATGGCCGCCGCGATCGATTCCTCGATGAGGTCCACGGGCTTACGAGCGCCCGCGGCCTCGGCCGTCTCCTGGCGCGCACGCCGATCGACGCCGGTGACGCCGTCGGGAATGCACATCACCATGTGGGGCCGGGCCCACCGCCTTCGCGGCAGCTGTGAGATCAGGTAGCGCAGCATCCGGTCGCACAGCTCGAGGTCGGTGACCAGACCGTTCCCCACGGGCTGGACGGTCGCGATCTCCCTGGGCGTCCGCCCGAGCATGTCGCGCGCGTCGGTACCCACGGCGAGCAGCCGTCCGTCGTCGATGTGCACCGCTACGACCGACGGCTCGTCGAGCACCACGCCCGCGCCGCGCCGGTAGACGACGGTGTTGGCCGTCCCTAGATCGATGGCGAGGTGCGCGCTCATGACCCCTCCGGTGTGTCGAACCGTAGAGCGAAGCCGGCGTTGGGTCCAGACCGCTGCGTTCGGAGCTCGACGCGGCGTCAGCCGTCAGCAGGAAGCCGCCGCCTCCGACCGGTAGAGGTCGGGCTCGAGGTAGATCACCCTCGCGATCGGGACCGCCGCCCGCACGCGCGCCTCGACCACGTCGATCGCCTGGGCGAGCGCGTCGATCGTCGGCGCGTTCATGTCGAGCTTCGCCGCCACCAGGAGCTCGTCGGGCCCGAGGTGCATTGTGCGCAAGTGGATGATGCGGCGGACCTCTGGAGTTCCCTCGATCGCGGCGCGGATGTCGACCACCGCCCGAGGCGACGCCGCCTCGCCGATCAGCAGGCTCCGCATCTCGATCGCGAGCACGACCGCGATCACAACCAGCAGCGCGCCGATCGCGAGGCTGCCGGCGGCGTCGAAGCGAGGCTCGTCCATGATTGTCGCGAGGGCTACCCCCGTCAGCGCGAAGCCGAGGCCGAGAAGCGCGCCCAAGTCCTCGAGGAGCACCACGGGCAACTCCGGGCTCTTCGACCGGCGGACGAAAGCCACCCACCCTTCGCCGTCCCGCACATGGTTCGACTCGCGGATCGCGGTCCGGAACGAGAACGCCTCGAGCACGATCGCCACACCCAGGATCACGAACGCCCACGCCGGCGACTCCAGCTCGTGGGGATGGCGCAGCTTGTCGACGCCCTCGTACAGCGCGAACAGCCCGCCCAGGAGGAACAGCACCACCGACACCACGAACGCCCAGAAGTAGCGCTCACGGCCGTAGCCGAACGGGTGCTCGGGCGTGGGCAGCCGGCGCGCTCGCTGGCCGCCCAGGAACAGCAGGCCCTGGTTCCCGGTGTCGGCCACCGAGTGCAGCGCCTCGGCGAGGAGCGACGCCGCGCCAGTGAAAGCGAACCCGACGAACTTGGAGATCGCGATGCCGAGGTTGGCGAGGAACGCGGCGGCGATCGCCCGGCGACTGCCCTCCTGCATGCGCCCGGGAGGTTACTCAGAGCCCGCGGCAGGTAACCTGCCGCCGAGCGAGTGCGACCGCGACGCTCGAAGGCCTGCCATCCACCGGTGTGAGCCGTGTATTGCGCGGGAGCGGCGAGCGGCCCGAAGGGCGGCGGCAGGTAACCTGCCGCCGAGCGAGTGCGACCAGAAGGGGAGGCCCCCATGCCCGAGCCCGTCATCGTCTCCACCGCCCGCAGCCCGATCGGGCGCGCCTTCAAGGGGTCGATGGTCGACCTGCGCCCGGACGACCTCGCCGCGACCATCATGCGGGCGGCGCTGGCCAAGGTGCCCGAGCTCGACCCGGCCGAGATCGACGACGTCATGCTCGGCTGCGGCCTCCCGGGCGGGGAGCAGGGCTTCAACATGGCCCGCGTCGTGAGCGTGCTGGCCGGCCTGCCCGACGTGCCCGGCTGCACCGTCACTCGGTACTGCTCGTCGTCGCTGCAGACGATCCGGATGGCCGCCCACGCCATCAAGGCGGGGGAGGGCGACGCGTTCGTCGCCGCCGGGGTCGAGACCGTGAGCCGCTTCACCAAGGGCAACTCCGACAGCCTCCCCGACACCAAGAACCCCAAGTTCGACGACGCCGGGCTGCGCAGCATGAAGCGCTCCGAGGGGGGCCAGGGCGAGTGGGAGCCCGCTCACGACCTCCCCGACATCTACATCGCGATGGGGCAGACCGCCGAGAACGTGGCCGAGCTCGAGCAGGTGTCACGCGAGGAGATGGACGACTTCGCGTGCCTGTCGCAGAACCGCGCCGTCCGTTCGCAGGAGAACGGCTTCTTCGAGCGCGAGATCACGCCCGTCACGCTGCCGGACGGCACCGAGGTCGCCAGGGACGACGGCCCGCGCCCCGATACGACCGTCGAGAAGCTGGCGGCGCTGAAGCCCGCCTTCCGGCCCGACGGCAAGATCACCGCCGGCAACGCCTGCCCCCTCAACGACGGCGCGGCCGCCACGATCGTGATGAGCGACACACGCGCTCGTGAGCTCGGCATCGACCCGCTGGCCCGCATCGTGTCGAGCGGCGTGACCGCGCTGAACCCCGAGATCATGGGTCTGGGCCCGATCGAGGCGAGCCGCCAGGCGCTGAAGCGGGCGGGCATGACGATCGACGACGTCGACCTCGTCGAGATCAACGAGGCGTTCGCGGCGCAGATCATCCCGTCGGCCCGGCACCTCGGCATCGAGTGGGACAAGCTCAACGTCAACGGAGGCGCGATCGCCCTCGGCCACCCGTTCGGTATGACCGGGGCGCGCATCATGACCACGCTCCTGAACGGCCTCGAGGACGCCGAGAAGACCGTCGGCCTCGAGACGATGTGCGTCGGCGGCGGTCAGGGCATGGCCATGATCGTCGAGCGCGTGGCCTGAGCCCGCGGCTCAACGCGGAGGGCGAACGTCCCAGACGGTGGCGGCCGGGACGCGTAACGGGCGGGCGGCGGCGCCCACCCGGACCCGCAGCGTCGCGGCGCCGCGCTCGTAGCCCTCGAACACGCCGGTCGTGGCGATGGGCGAGCCGTCGCGGGCGCGGTAGCAGATCGCCAGGGTCCCGCCCTTCCCGAGCCGGAGACGCTCGTCCCACCCGTAGCGCAGCCGCCCCTCGGGCCCGAGTCGTGGAGGGCGGCCCACGTGCACGCGGTGCTCGCGGTACGACTCGGCCAGCGCGGCGGCGCGGGCCGGGCCTCCGAACTCGAGCGTGGCGTCGAGGAGCACCCGGGCGAACGTGCGCCCGTGGTGGGGGAGGTCGTCGTCGCCCGACATCGCCCAGTGCGCGAGCTCGTGGAGCATCACGCCCTTCGTGCGGTAGCGGCGGGGGAGCGTGATCGTCGGCCCGTCGTCGTCCTCGCGGTAGAAGGCCTGGCGAGCGCCGTGGCCGGGCCGGAGGCGAGGCACCCCGTCGAGGCGGTGGTCGGGGAACCGGGCGTACCACCACAACGTCCCCACCACCCGGTCGGCGAAGGCGCCGCAGGCGTCGAGGCCCGGCAGCGGGCTCGACGGGAGCGGGTGCTCCGCCTGATACAGGCGCTTGCGCTGGGCGTCGCGGGGACCGCGGGCCTCGGTCACACCCTCCGATGTAGCACGACCGGCGGCCCCCGTGGGGCCAACGGCCAGCCACGGGCTGGCAGGCCTTCCTAATGATCGCGGCGGAGCTGGAGGGGCGTGTCGTAGACCATGGCGCCCGACTGGCGATGGGGGCGCTCCGCCTTCGAGGCCATGATCCCGTGCTCGGCCCGCAGGTTCGCCATGCCGGCGTTGTGGCCGGTGTGCGAAGGCGGCCGGCGCAGCATCCAGACGATGCCTTCGGCCGCGACCTCGGTGGGTTCCCAATCGGAACGGTCGAGGCCGGGCGTGTTGGCGACGAACCCCTCCGATGCGACGGGCACGTCGATGCGGAACGTGTTCACGGCGATGCCGAACGGCTTCAGCTGCGCGGCCAGCGAGACCGTGAGGTGCTCGAGCGCGATCTTCGACATGCCGTAGGCCATCAGGCCCGGGATGTAGTTGAGCGCGGCCAGAGACGACACGTTGAGGATCGCGCCCCCACCCCGCTCCTTCATGTGCGGCACGACGGCCCGGGCCGCGACCAACGGGGCGCGCACGTTCACGTCGAAGACGAGGTCGTGGCGCTTCGTCTCGAGGTCGAGGTCGCCGGGGAACGTGATGGCGGCGTTGTTCACCAGGACGTCGACCCCGCCGAGGCGTTCGACGGTGGTGGCCACCATGGCCTCGACCGCCGACTCCTCGGCGAGATTGGTGGGAACCGCCACTGCGGCGCCGCCGGCGTCGGTGATGCGGCGGACGGTGTCGTCGATGGTGCCGGGCAGGCGGAGCGGGGCGGCGTCCGTCGCCCGGGCGGCGCAGGCGACGGCGGCGCCGGCC